>NZ_CP014162.1:1342226-1677782 GCF_001543205.1 Aerococcus urinaeequi | reverse complement strand
AGGCCAAGGTCTCAGCTACTGGGTATTGGTATAAATGACCATCTTGAATGCGAAATTCTTTGATTAAGCTTAAGGCACCTTGGTAACCATATTGGTCCGTTGGATAATCAATTTCCGGTAGACCTAACCAGGAAACGCCTAGCACTCGCCCATCAGGCGCATTGATCAGTTGACTGGCATACACATCAAAACCGTAATCTAAGTTTTCTAGTTGACCAGGGTTTTCTAATTTGCCCGCTGCAGTAAAAGCATCCGCCACTAGATAAGCGTTAGGGTAAATATTTTGATAGGTTAATTGGTCTTGGTCAATTCCTTGCGGACAGAAAGTGACAAAGACTTTGCCATCTACTTGGTTAATATTTGGACATTCAAACATATAGGCAGAGTCTGCTTGCGGGATCGGTAATTCACTGTGGTAAGTCCACTGGTCTAGGTTTTCTGGGTCTGCTTGGTATAAATACAAGGTCCCCCGCTCGTCAGATTTTCTTTGGCCCCCAATGACTAACCAAGATTGACCATGAGCTGTAAAATACATAGGGTCGCGGAAATGGTCTGTCGCCTGATCAATTTCATCAATGATTAGCTCTTTTTGACCCAGGGCCCCTGTTTTAGGGTCGAAGGTAACCGTATTTTGTTTTGGATGACGAACCCAATTCTCATCGCGCACATTTCCAGTATAAAATAACCGTAACTTGTCACCATCAGCGGTTGCTGAACCTGAATAGGCACCGTGAGCATCTAAGGCGCTGTCAGGAAGCAGTCCCAAACCCTTTTCCTCCCAGTGGATCAAGTCTTTAGAGGTTACTCGGTACCAAGATTTTAGGCCGTGGACTGGGCCAAATGGGTAGTATTGGTAGAATACTTGCCACTCACCGTTTATAAATGAAAAGCCATTAGGGTCGTTGATTAAGCCTGTTTTCGGTTCGATATGAAAGTGATTGCGCCATGGTGATTGGTCTGCTAATTCATTGAGTGCTGTGACATAGTCCTCTGGCCAGTCGGCATAGTTTCGGTATCGATCTGCTTTGTTAAAGCTGTGTAATTTAAAAGACATGTGTATCCTCCTAATAAATGATGAATTTCTTGCATCCTCATTCTTGTGTTTATGATGCTATCATTTTAAGCATATCTTGGAAAAATAGCAAGCGTTTCCATATTAGATATCCTTATTTTTCAATGGATTTATATGTAAATGAAATATTTTCTGTCAAACGTTTGACATATTACCATTCGCCTGCTAAAATTCTAATCAAGTAAATGAAAACGCTTAAATTTACAAAATAAATATGAAGAAAAGAGGTAAATATCATGAATCATAAAGAAGTTGCCAAACGTATCCACCAAGCGCTGGGGGAAGACAATGTTGTGACTGCAGCCCACTGTGCCACACGTTTGCGTTTAGTGGTGAAAGATGAAGCAAAGATTGACCAATCAGCATTAGATAATGACCCAGACTTGAAAGGAACCTTCCAAGCGAACGGTCAATATCAAATTATTGTAGGACCTGGTGATGTGAATAAGGTATATGAGGAATATACAAAAATCGCCGATATTAAGCCTGCATCCCAAGAGGAAGTAAAAGAAACGGCTAAAAATCAGGGTAAACAAAACCCAGTAATGGCAGTCATTAAGGTATTATCAGATATTTTCGTTCCATTAATTCCAGCCCTAACTGCCGGTGGTTTGATTATGGCAGTCAACAACGTCCTAACAAGTGAAAACTTATTTGGACCTGAAGCCCTAGTTGCTATGTACCCAGCCTGGGCAGATTTTGCTGACATGATCAACATGTTCGCTTCTGCTGCCTTTGCCTTCCTACCTGTTTTAATTGCCTTCTCGGCTACTAAACGATTTGGCGGTAACCCTTATCTAGGTGCCACCATGGGGTTAATCATGGTTATGCCACAACTAGTAAATGGTTACGACGTGGCCAATGTGACTGCAGCCGGTGAAATGCCGGTATGGAATATTTTTGGCTTAGAGATTGCCCAAGCTGGTTACCAAGGACAAGTTTTACCTGTTATTGGGGTTGCTTGGATTCTAGCTAAATTGGAAAACTTCTTCCATAAATATCTAAAAGATGCCATCGACTTTACCTTCACACCGATGTTAACCATCATCTTAACAGGGATGATTACCTTTACAGTAGTAGGACCAGTCCTACGTACCCTATCTGATTTATTACTGAACGGTATTGTAGAAGCTATTTCTTACCTAGGGGCATTTGGTTATGGTGTATTCGGTCTATTCTACTCAGCAATTGTATTAACAGGCTTACACCAATCATTCCCAGCGATTGAAACAGCCCTAATTGCAGATGTTGCGACTACAGGTGGTAACTTCATTTTCCCAATCGCATCAGTTGCCAATGTTGCTCAAGGTGCAGCGACCTTAGCCGTATACTTCATCACTAAAAATGAAAAAACTAAAGGTTTAGCGACATCATCATCTCTATCTGCCATGCTAGGGATTACTGAACCAGCCATGTTCGGGGTCAACTTGAAATTGAAATATCCATTCTTCATCGGGTTAATCGCTTCAGGTATCGCCTCAGTCATTTTAGGTATTTTTAACGTTCGTAGTCAGTCATTAGGACCTGCAGGTGTGATTGGTTTCGTTGCCATCATCCCTCGCTTTATACCAACATTTATGCTTGCCATCGCCGTATCTATCGTTGTTGCATTCGTAGCCACATACATTTACGGTAAATCTATTGCGAAAAAAGAGGCAAAAGCTACCCAAGCTGAGAAAGAGAAAGAAGCAAAAGTAGTTGCTGCTCATGAAACTGAAGAAACAGCCCCTACCTCAGAAACAAACACTGTAGCAGGTGAAAGCACTGGCCTAGCAAGCGATGATAAGACGATTGTTGCACCACTTGCTGGTAAGGTCACTGCCCTAGAAAATGTCAACGATCCAGTATTCTCTCAAGGTATGATGGGACCAGGATTAGCCATCGTTCCTGACGCAAGTGGTAATGTATATGCACCCATTTCAGGTAGTTTAACGATTGCTTCTAAAACGGGCCACGCTTATGGTTTAGCCAGTGAATCAGGCTTAGAAGTCTTAATCCATATTGGTATCGATACTGTGAATTTAAACGGTCACGGCTTTACAAGTGAAGTCAAACAAGGTGATCAAGTAAACAAAGGTGACCTTTTAGGAAGCTTTGACTTAGCAGTTATTAAAGAAGCTGGTTATGATCCAGATGTTATGGTTATTATCACAAACGCCGATCAATATGACAATGTTGAAGTAGTCGCTGACGGCTCAGTCGATGAAAAAACGGCAATTATCGAAGTAAAGTAGTTTAGACAATAACAATTTAAATTAGGAGGTTGGACAATAGTCTAGCCTCCTTTTTCGTGCATATCTTGCGATTTCTAAGCTAATTATGGATAGCGTCATAGTTACCAATTCTGACCAGTCATTATAGCATCTACTAACACCATCCATCATAGACGCCCATATTTTTGCTACTTTTGTGCAATTTTTTTGGTGTATTTGGCAAAATACTGCAAATAAAAAAGCCGCTGATGTCTCTGACATCAACGACGTTCTTTGTAATCTTATTTAACTGCATCTTTCAATGCTTTACCAGGTTTGAAAGCTGGTACTTTGCTTGCAGGGATTTCGATTTCATCGCCAGTTTGAGGGTTGCGACCTTTACGCGCAGCGCGGTCACGAACTTCAAAGCTACCAAAACCGATTAATTGAACTTTTTCACCGTCAGCTAAAAATGCTTCGATTTGTTCGAAAACTGCATCTACAACTGGTGCTACACTTTTTTTAGAATCACCTACTGCATTTGCAACGTTTTGTACTAATTCTGCTTTATTTGCCATTCTAATTTCACCTCCTCCGAAATTCTTTCGGATATATTTATTCAAAGATAAATATACGGGATAATCGAAATGTCTCTCAGATAATCCTTTTATAGAATACCATACAAACCGCTATATAACAACGTTTTTGGTTAAAAATACGCGTGTTTTAAACCATTTTTTGTTATTTTCTGTTTCTTGTGATGATTTGAATAGGTGTACCTAAAAAATCGAAAGATTTTCTGATTTGATTTGAAAGAAAACGCTCATATGAGAAGTGCATTAGCTCTTCATCATTGACAAATGCCACAAAAGTTGGCGGTGCAGATTTGACCTGTGTTAGGTAGTAAATACGTAATTTTCTACCCTTGTCAGATGGTGCTGGGTTAATACGGATCGCATCAACCAATACCTCATTCAATAATGATGATTGAACACGACGGTTGAAGTTACCGTGAACGTGGGCAATCATTTCTGGTAATTGCACTAAACGTTGTTTGGTTTCTGCAGATACGAAAATGATCGGTGCATAGTCGATAAACTGAAAGTCACGACGAATGTCATCAGTGAATTTCTTCATGGTATGGTTGTCTTTTTCAAGAGTATCCCATTTGTTTACCACAATAATAATCCCGCGTCCTGCTTCATGGGCATAACCAGCGATCGTTTTATCTTGATCACGGATACCTTCTTCAGCATTTAAAACAACTAGACACACTTGAGCTCTTTCAATTGCACGCATGGCACGCATTACTGAATACTTCTCAGTTGCTTCGTATACTTTACCACGTTTACGGATACCAGCTGTATCAATGATTTTATAAACTTGTCCGTCATCCTCGAAAGATGTATCGATTGCGTCACGAGTTGTCCCCGCTACATTCGATACGATTACACGGTTCTCACCTAGAATTGCATTGGCCAAAGAAGATTTACCTACGTTTGGACGGCCAATTAAGGCGAATGAAATAGTATCATCGTCATCATCATTTTCAATATCGTCTGGTGCCAAGTGGAATACTTCTTCTAGTATGTCCCCGATACCTAACCCGTGAGATCCAGAAATTGGGTATGGATCGCCTAAACCTAATGAATAGAAATCATAAATTTCCGCTCTTTGTTCAGGGTTATCCACCTTGTTTACAGCCAGTACGACAGGTTTATCTGTCTTGCGTAACATGCTGGCGATTTGAGAGTCTGTCTTTGTCACACCTTCACGGACATTAGTCATCATGATGATAACATCTGCTTCTTCCATGGCAATTTCAGCTTGCAAGCGAATTTGTGTCATGAAATCTTGGTCGTTAAATTCGATACCACCAGTATCGATTACATTTAGTTGTTTCCCTAACCATTCACCCTGTGCATAAATTCTATCACGGGTAACGCCAGGTTCATCTTGGACAATTGAAATTCGGTCTCCAACAACGCGGTTAAAAATGGTAGATTTTCCTACGTTTGGACGGCCGACAATGGCAATTGTTAAATTAGACATCGTTTTGCCTCCTTTCAATAGCAAACATTGAAATAAAAAAGGTAGGCGAGTTTCCCCAACCTACCATCAAACCAAACTTATGGTTTATTAATAAAATTATTCGTTATCGTCCCCGAAATCGAAGTTTTTCAATTGGTCACCTAATAAGTCACCGAATGTGAAACCTGATTCATCGTCAGATGATGCATTAGCAGCATTGTTACGACGGTTGTTGTTTTGTTTACGAGGTTTGTTTTGACGTTTTTCTTCGCGAGGAGCAGCAGATTGTGCAGATGCATCAACTTCTGGTGCTTCTTCTAGAGCTTTGATTGATAATGATAAACGTTCGTTTTCAGCATCAACGTCTAAAACTTTAACTTGGATAGCTTGACCTTCTGTTAATTTCTCACCTGGTGTAGCAACGTGGTCGTGAGAAATTTGAGAGATATGTACTAAACCTTCAACACCTGGGAATACTTCAACGAATGCACCGAAGTCAACTAAACGACGTACAGTACCTTCTAATTCAGCACCTTTAGGCGCTTTTTCTTCAATGTTTTCCCATGGTCCTGGTTGTAAAGCTTTAATAGATAGTGAAATACGTCCACGTTCTTCATCAACTGAAAGAACTAATACTTCAACTTCTTGTCCTTCGCTTAATACATCTGAAGGATGGTTAACGTGTGCTTGAGCGATTTGAGAGATGTGTACTAAACCATCGATACCACCTAAATCAATAAATGCACCGAAGTTAGCCAAGCGAGCTACTGTACCTGTTACTTTATCGCCTTCTTGGAATGAGTTTAATTTTTCTGCACGTTCAGCGATGCGTTTTTCAGCAGCGATTTCTTTGTGCGATAAGATTAAACGATTTTCGCTAGGTTCAATTTCAACAATTTTAACTTCTAATTCTTGGCCTTTGTATGGAGAGAAATCGTCAACGAAAAAGTCTTCAACCATTGAAGCTGGGATGAAACCACGTACACCCGCATCAACAACTAATCCACCTTTAACTACGCTCTTAACTGGAACAGTGATAATTTCACCGTTTTCAGCTTTAACTTCTAATTCAGCCCATACTTTTTTCGCTTCGATACGACGGCGAGAAAGTAGGAATGAACCATTTTCTTTTTCTTTGATTTGTTTAATAACAACTAACTCTAAAGTGTCGCCAACTTTAGCAACTTCTTCGATTGAGTCAATTGGTTGAGCAGATAATTCTTTGAAAGGAATAACCCCTTCAACACCTGCGCCTTCGATACCAACAATTACTTGGTTATCGTCGATTGATAATACTTCACCTGTTACTGTATCACCAATTTTTACTTCTACTGATTCTGCAAGAATCTCTTCCATTGATGGAATTTCTTCATTATTTTGATTTTGTTCAAATTCGTTTGACATACTCTAAATCCTCTCCTAAATGTACTACCTCATTCGCACTAAGCCAATGATCAATTATTATTATATCATTTATTTAAACCATATTCAACATTTATTCCTCAAAGATAATAAAAAGAGGTAGAATTCGCTTGAATTTTACCTCTTTTTGTGATTGATAGTATTTTTTGCAATATAAATTATGCAATCACACGGTGGATTTCAGCTAATATAGAATCTTCTACTTCTTCAAGTGTTAAATCAGATGAATCTAACATGACCGCATCGTCTGCAGGTACTAATGGACTATCTTCTCGGGTCGAATCATACAAGTCTCGACGCTTAATATCTTCAATCAAGTCTTCAAGATTCATTTCTGAATAACCTTTGGCTTGATTTTCTAAAAAGCGACGACGCCCACGTTCTTCAGCAGATGCCGTTAGGAATATTTTCACTTCAGCATCAGGCAATACCACTGTCCCAATATCACGGCCGTCCATTACAACGCCTTGTCCATTTTGCGTGTAGGCTCTTTGTTTTTCAACTAGGACCTGGCGTACTTCAGAAACTGCTGAGTACGCAGAAACTTCTTTTGAGATACGGTCTGTACGAATGGCCTCTGACTGGTCCTGTCCGTTAACTAAGACGCGCTGGCCATTTTCCCCTGGCTCAAAGGTAATTTCACTCGCTTCAGCTAAGGCTTTTAATGCGTCAGCATCTTCAGCTGGAATGTGTCCATCTAGGGCTAGTAATGTAATTGCCCTGTACATGGCACCTGTATCTAAATAAACATAGGCTAATTTTTTAGCAATTTTCTTGGCAATTGTACTCTTGCCAGACGATGCTGGTCCATCGATTGCGACTTGAATCGCTTTAGACAATCTGTCCACCACTCTTTCATTCTATTAATTTACACGTAAAACGGTTCCTGGTCCTATGCTAGAACTTTGTGTTAAACCATTTAATTCAAGTAATTCATCTAGGGTCATACCGTTGTTCACTGCAATCCGATATAGGTTATCCCCTGCCTGAACAGTATAAGTGCCTGTTGATTCAGACGCACTTTCAGAAGAAGCTGATTCTTCTTCGGCTGCGGCTGCTTGTGATTCAGCAATTGAAGCTGATTCAGCGGCACTTTGGGCTGCAGCTTCTGACGCTGCTACTGCTGCATTTGACTCAGCTACGCTGGCTGCAATACTTGAAGATTCTTGTTCAGAAGCTAGGCGAGCTGATTCTGATTCTGAAGCAGCAACTGCGCTTTCTGAGGCAGCAATTGATTCAGAGACAGATTCGGAAGCTGATATAGATGCTGACTCACTGGCTTTTGAAATTGATTCAACATTTTGCGTTTTGGAAATCATGACTTGCTCAGTTGATTCCGGTTCAGGCACCTTGTCTTCATTATTCACATAGGCAATCAAAAGGAACGGTACAACAATCATTACAAATAGCAAAAAGGCAATTACCTTAGATGTTGTCGATATCGTATCTTGATTATTCTTCTTATTGCGGGCCGTTCTCGTATACTTTTGATTTTTTAAATTCTCAAATTCGCCAAACCCTTGATTCTGAAAGTCATCACTTGTAGGGGGGGTTTGGTCAGAAGATACTGAACTGTTTTGTTCTGAAACATGTTCAGTTTCTACTTCTGTATTTTCATGATTTTTTTTCGTCAACTTGTCCCAGAATTTCATCCATATACCCCTTTCTTAACACTAAGAATTGTACCATGAACCCCTTTTTATGTCAGTATTTCTTTAGGCAATTTAACAAAACTTTATGGACCTGTTTCAAGATAATAAGTGCTGCAAACGTTGGGTCCACATTCCCTTGAAATCATCATGTTGGTCTTTTTCGACTGTCACTCGATTCGGTCGGGCCATTAAGTCTTGCCATATCGGTTGACTGACGTAGTCAGGTTGGCAATTACTGCAACATAGGTTTGGTCTATCCACTACCTGTTCATCGGCTTGTTCTAATAAGAAAGTCCGGTAACACTGGTCATTAGCCATTAAATCTAACATTTGGTAGATCTGCCGTAGCCGTTCCTGACGAAGTTTTTGGGCATGTACTTTTGCTGTTTGGTGATCCGTAAAATGATGGCGGTAAAAGTACAACATGGCACTTATGCTATCTGCGTATTGGTCAACTTCACTTTGGGTTAAGGCCTGTTTAAACAGCCGTTCCAATAAATCATCCAACAAGTCTGCCTCGTCTTCTAATAACCGGCGCATTTGCTGCAGTCTAGCTGCCTCGCGATGATCGTATAAGACAATTGACACTGATTGTTCCTGATCTCGTCCTGCCCGCCCGACTTCTTGAATAAAGTCTGCCATATTCTTAGGGAGATGATAATGCAAGACAAAGCGTATATGACCATGGTTAATTCCCATACCAAAGGCTGACGTTGCAAAAACAACATCCAATTCATTTTGTAGAAACTGACTTTGGATGATATGCCTATCCTCTAGACTTCTATCCCCATGGTAAGAAGCGACCCGCAAATCTGTATGATCTTTCATCCATTGGTTGAGTTCTTCGAGTTCACTTTTATGGTGGACATAAACAATTCCTGGCTTAGGCAACCGGTCTAACCAATCCTGCAATTTGTTTACCCTCACTTCACCGGCGTCAATTTCATCGAATAGGTAGAAAATATTGGGTCGGTCAACTGATTCTTTTACCAGTTGAATAGGTTCTCCCTCTTCAAATAAGTAAGCCTTGATATCTGCTAGTGTGGATTGGTTGGCAGTAGCAGATAAGGCTAATGTTTTTGGTTGCTTTAAGAGCTGACGAACCTTTTTCAATTCAGTATATTGCGGTCTGAAGTCGTAACCCCATTGAGAAATACAGTGGGCTTCATCAACAACTAATAATTGAATGTCCATCCGTTGTAAGGCCCTGATTACTTGATCTTTCAGGAGCATTTCTGGTGATAGAAATAGGAATTGATAGTCAGATAGGTGGCTTAAAATATAAGCTTGTTCCCCGCGGTCATAGGTAGAATTTAAGGCAATGCCCCGTCCTAATCCCATCCGTTGTAATTGACTGACTTGGTCTTGCATCAGGGAAATCAAGGGCGAAATGATCAATGTTACACCAGATTCATTATATTGGTTGATTTGGTATATTAAAGATTTACCTCCACCAGTTGGTAAAATGGCCACCACGTTTTCCTGTCGGTCTAAAGCCTCTAAACTCGCCAATTGCCCGGGTTTAAATGTTTGGTAACCTGTCACTTCTTCCAGGCGTTTATGCCAATCTGTCATCATGGGCTCCTTTCTGATAGACGATATGCCAATACCGATATAACCAATAATCTTTCTCGCCGAATCTCGCTTTAAAGGACTCGTAATTCTCATCTGGCTCTTGGCTTACAAGGGGTGAAATGTCTTTCAAATTAAGTTCTTCAACCACAATTGGTTGAATTATCCAAGGAAAACTCAAGGTAATTTCTATGATGTGTTCTGTTATGGTAGATAATTTTAACCGTCTTCTATCAGCAATTTTTTGAAGTGACCAACCTTGGTTGATTAAATTTAAAGTATCTTGCGTGGTTTGATTCCAAATTGGGAATTGGTTAAAAACCCCTTGGGAAAAAATTTGCAGCCATTGAGTTTCTGCCCCTAAAGTATGACCACTTACCCAATTTTGATAGATTTGATCCATCAAGGCCTGTTGGGTAATGACAACTGCCCGCTTCGAAATCTGATGATTTTCTGCTACTTGTTCAAGGGTTTGTGCCGGTAATTTGGCGCCTTCAAACTGTTCTAGGAAAATAAGGGCTGCCTGGTCTGGGAAGGCAGATAGTTCCTTAGCGAGTTGCTGGTGAAGGCTTTTGGTTATAGCCTGTAAGCCAGCTTGGGGCGCGTCTGCACTTTTGGCCATTGAAATAAAATCTTTGATCAGCTGTTGAACTTCTAAATCCTGGACGATTGGGCTATAGTGCGGGTTTTCGGCCTGAATATTAGATAAGACTTGCAGCAATAATTTGAAGGCTAAGTGGTGCTTGTGGTGGTGACTTGGGATAATCAGACCGTTTCGTTTTTGAAGGATGTCATCAACTAACAAATGCATATAATTGATTTGATCGTTTTGGCGGAAGATAGCTTCCACCGAGATATATTCAGCTACATTTTGGGTATAGGACATCCATGCATCTTTTGCAAGTTTTGGATAAAGACCGAAATAGGCAGTTAAATTGTTTGAAAATGCAAAAAAAAGTGTTGTGGCTGTTCGCTTGCCAATCAACACTTGATATACGGAATTCGGGGGTAGGGCTTGGACTTTAAAAGCAATCGCCATTAATAAAGTATCCAATCCTATCCCTCCAACGTTCCTACTATTTTTTACTTGACATGATTCTCTGAATCTATCATACCAGAAAATTGACCATGCTTCACTTTTAATGGTGTGAATATTCGCGCGTACCGAATCGATTGACTAGGGTTGGTAGGGTTTGAACTAGGACGAAATGTGCTAGAAGGGAAACCAATACCCCTTTGAACAAGTTGAATGGGATGATACCCGCAAGGATATATGTTTGCATGTTACCTACATCGAAGTTCATGACTTGCATGTAGAATGGTGTGATCACGAAGTAATTTAAGATAGTCATCACTAATGTTAAAGAAAGGGTTGCAGCTAGGTAAGCAGCAATCGTTTTGCCGAAATTCATTTCTTTCGCTGATTTATTGCCTGTGTAAACTGTCGCCATTTGATCTTTCAATAAGTAGTAAATTGGCAAGATGTAAGCGATAGTCGCGATAAAGGCTGTTGCGTCACCGATTGGAATCCCCATTTCACCACCTGTATACATGTAATGTAAACCGTTGGCGATTAGGCTGGCAGCAACTGCTTTTTTAGGTCCTGAAATGAATGCGACGAGTAAGATTGGTACAAGTGAAAAGTCTACCTTTAAGTAAGGTAAGGCCGGGATGATTGGAAAACCAATAAACATCAATATGAATGATAGTGCCCCGACAATTGCGACCAATACGATTTCTTTAGTGTGATTTTTTCCCATGTGAATTTCTCTCCTTTTCTACTTCATGGGGTTGGCACTCAAAAGTGGAAATAAAAAAACTCTTTCCACCTTCAAGGTAAAAAGAGTATAGGCAAACAGACATAGTCCGCCCATCTTCTTCCATCCTGACTTTACAGTCGGTTCTAGAATTTCACTAGATCAGTCCCAAATGGGAGTCGCGGACTTTACCGCCGATCGGGAATTTCACCCTGCCCTGAAGATTGCTTCAAATTTATTTGATTACAATACCTATTATAGCAAGTATCTTACTTTTTTCAAGTAGGACGCTTACTTTTTCTTGGCATTCGCCAATAATTCTTCGATTTCGTGTTTTAGTAAGGTTCTGCTGTCTCCTGGTTTCAAACCTTTAAGGTCTAAAAAGCCGTAACGTTCACGTTTCAACTTGGCTACCGGATGACCCACTGCTTCTAACATTTTACGGACTTGGCGGTTACGCCCCTCATGGATAACCAACTCGATAATGGTGGTCTTTTTGTCCTTATCAACAGAAAGAATTTTCGCTTGTGCTGGGGCAGTTTTCACACCGTCAATTTCAACGCCTCGCTCTAATTGCTTACGTTCTTCTCCGGTAATGACACCTTCAACTTTAGCCACATAGACTTTGTTGATTTCATAGCGTGGGTGCATCAAGGTATTGGCGAATTCACCGTCGTTAGTTAATAACAATAATCCTGAGGTATTGTAGTCTAACCGTCCTACTGGATAAATCCGTTGTTCAATTCCTGGGAAAAAGTCAGTCACCACTTTCCGGTCTTTATCATCTTTCACTGCAGAAATCACGCCAGTTGGCTTGTAGAATACGTAGTACACTGGTTCTTCTTTATATATAGGTACTTGGTCTACTTCAATGCGGTCAGTGTTGGATACTTTATGGCCCAGCTCTCTGACAACCTCACCGTTGACTTTCACGCGTCCTGCGGCAATCAATTTTTCAGACTCTCGTCTCGAGGCAACACCTGCGTGTGCCATCACTTTTTGTAATCTTTCCATCTTTAAATAACTCCTATAGGTGACCTATTCAGTCGTTTATTCTGCTGTTGTTTCATTAAATTCTGTCTGGCTAATGTCTGTTTGGTTAAAGTCTTTTTGTTCAGGTTCACCGTTATCATCAATTTTAAAAAGGGTCTCTTCATCTACCGAGCCATCTAAGACTAGATTATGAATATCCGGCAAGTCTTCTAAGGACTCCAAACCAAAATATTGGTAGAAGTAAGAAGTTACCCCGTATATAATCGGCCGACCTGGTGAATCCTGACGGCCCGTTTCCATAATCAAATCTCGCTCTAGTAATTTATGGATCATGTTAGATGACTGAACACCTCGAATATCATCAATCGTCATTCGTGTGACTGGCTGTTGGTAGGCAATAATCGCCAATGTTTCCAATGCCGCTTGAGACAATTTCGTTGCAAAAGGAGAAACCGCGTAATTTTTGACTACTTCACCGTATGCTGCCTTGGTCACTAATTGAACTCGTTCATTAATAACGGTAATTCTTAATCCAGATTGTGGGTCGTGTTGGAGACGATTTCTCAAAACCATCACGTAGTATAAAGCCCATTCCTGTCGTATCTCTAACAAGTTGGCAAGTTCATCGACAGCAATCCCATCTTCACCTGCTACGAAAAGTAAACTTTCTATTGCAGCGACTGCATTCATTCACTTTCCTCCCGTCTAATCAATTGAATATCTGCTCTTAAGTCTTCCTGATATAAGTATAACTCATTTGACTTCACTAATTCCAAAATCGCTAAAAACATACTAATAATTTGACTACGCGATTGAACTTTTCCAAGAAAAACAGCTTCTTGAAACATCAATACATCCCGGTCCGCCTCAACGAAGGCTTGGCGAATATCCGCCATTGCAGTCCCTACCGAGTAAGTCTCACCTGCAATCGTGGTTTGAATAGGTTGTTGATTTTTCAAGCGGAAGGCCATCTTTTGAATGGCTCTATACAAGTCATCAGGCGTTAATTGGCGACCCGTCATAGGGATTTTCTCTTGATAAGCCGATAAGTCTGATGGTTGCTTGGTATATTCCAACGACCGTTCAGCCTGTTTATCCGCTAAGATATGGGAAACTTCCTGGTATTGCTGGAACGCGAGTAATTGTTCCACTAATGAGTCACGTGGATCATCTTCTTCCTCAACTGCTTCTTTGGGCGTTTTTGGTAGCATCATTTGTGTTTTGATTTCCAATAAAGTAGCCGCCATCACCAAATATTCTGAAGCAACATCTAGCGATAAGGCTTCATAGGTATGAATATAAGCTAAATATTGGTCGGTAACCAGATTGATGGGAATATCAAAAATATCTACCTTTAAATCTTTAATTAAGTGTAATAGTAAATCAAGCGGCCCCTCAAAGGCCGCTAGATCTAATGTTAATTCACTTGTTTGATCGTTCATCCTGACAATTTTCTCCTAGACTTGGGGTGTGTTTTCTTGTTTATTATCCAATTCCTTGTCCAACTCTTCTTGGCGACGTTTTGTCCATTTCGACAAAATTGTAGATAGGGAAATTACACCAGTAAGGGAATAAACGGGAAATTCTTTCTTTAATGCCGTTAATAAATCATAAGTAAGTCCTTCTTCTCTAAAAGAAGGATTGATCGATAAATAACGCACGACTAAAGTATCTGTATCATCATGTTGGTCAAAGCCAACTAAACCGATGATATTATCAGAATCAGCTTCTTTCCATAAATAAATTTTACGTTCTTGCTGATTAATTTTATCCATTTCTTCTTTAAGTTCAGAAAATTCTTTAAACTCAGGGATGTAGGATAATAGGCCCATTACGATTTTCTCGTATCTTCCTATATAAGGCACTAACATCTTTGCCCTCCTTTTACTTTTGCATAATAACAAAGTATGTGTAAGAGTACATTAGCATATATCAACAGTCAAGGCAATTTTTATTAAAAATATTTAAGGGTGCGAGAGAGACCGTTTAGCTCAACAACACTGGAAAATTAGTGCGGTATCACACGCAGTGTGATGCAAACTAATTAGAAGAGGATTTGAGCTGGTCGAACGAACCCGACTACGAAAAGCACTCTTTGCATAATTGTTGTTGCATGTTTTTGCTAGCTGATGTGTTGTATTTTTATACAGTTTGAGTTGTAGTAAATATTTGATTGCCCAAGACACTCACCATTCCTATCATAGCCTTAAAAAAGCAGTGCGACCACCTTCAGTCAAGGCCTAATGGTGGTCGCACTGCTAAGGCTTCTAGGAGGCTACTACCTTGGCAATATTTTTTATAATGTGCTTGCTAATAATATAATGTACCTTTTGGATAAATTGTAAAATGTATGTATGTTTAACAAATTACCTGATTATAAATCGTCTGCCTACGGTAATGTATACTTGTTCTTTCAAAAAAACGCACAGTTTCAGTTTGATTAATGATCGATGACAAGTGGTGGTCTGTTGCGTTAGTTAATCTTTCTCATATCGATTTCGATAAAAATAGCCAGGTCTAAAGAGACCTGACTAGATAGTTGTTGTTAGCCTTTTTTCTCACTTTGTCTTAAGGTATAAGATTGTTTCAGTGTGCCGAATAAGCCTTTGTCTGAGTAGGTCAGGACGTTTGACTTGTAGAAGTTGGCGGATAACCATAGGCAAAGGATTGAGAATAGTAGTGAAATGATGACAGACAAGATTAATTCTGTGGTCGATACAGTTTCAGCAGCTATTCTGAATGGCATGACAAATGGTGTGAAGAACGGGATTTGTGAGGCTACTCGAACTAAAATATTGTTTGAGAAACCTAGTCCAAACATCCCAATATAAAAGCCAGTAATACTTAATAGAATAATCGGTGTGATCATTTTATTCACATCTTGTACATTTGAAACAAGTGATCCAAGGAAGGCACCTAAGACTGAGTAGGTGATGATCCCCAAGAAGGCTAATAACCCGGACCAACCAATGATAGATGCTGAATTAGACAATAAGGCTGGAATTGTTTCGTCCCCTAATAGCGCTTGTAATTCTGCTGGCATTGGCGTGTTCATGATTGTGATAAAGATGATGCCTAGTAAGATTGCGTAGAAGGCAACTTGTGTCAGCAATACGAGGAAAATTCCCAACATTTTACCCATAAAATGGGTGGTTGATGAAATGGAAGATAGGACGATTTCCATGATGCGTGACCCTTTTTCTACGGCAATTTCTTGTGAAATGATGGAGATGTAGTTCATGACAAACATGAATACGATAAAGGATACAACATAGGCGACACCTGTTCGTACCATAGATTGAATGTCCTGGTCACTTTCGCTGGTACCGGATTCTAAATCAATAGTTTGGCTTTGGATGGCCACATTTGAATCGATTAGATGGCTGGATTCTTCTTCCGTCAGGCCTAATGCTTGCGACCGGTTGGATAATTGAATACTCTCTAATACAGTTTGGAAGCCGGTAGTTGAGATATTCTTCCCGGTATTACTTTTGTAGAATTCAGCTTGGATGGCTTCCGGATCACTTTCGTCAATGACTAAATAGCCATCAATTTCCTCGTTAACAAGTGCCTCTTGTGCTTGGTCTACATCTTGGTCGAAAATTAATTGGTTCTGTCCGTTGTCTTCCTTTTCAATTGCGCTTACAGTTTGGTCAGTGGCACCAATGATAGATACCGTACCGATTGAATCAGATGCTGTTGCCATACCGATAACGCCTGAAATGATAGCCACTACAGCGACCATCAAGATGGGGCTTAATAATAGCATAACAAATGACCATGAAAAGACATTTTTCTTGTAGACTTCTTCGATAATAATACCCAAACGACTATTTCTCATGACGTCCACCTGCTTCCATTTTAAAGATTTCATCTAAGGTTGGCGGTTGTTGGCTAAAAGATTGGATGTATTCGCCTTTTGAGATGGTCTTGAATAATTCAGGTCCTACATTTTCATCTGATAGGATTAACTTATATTCCCCAGTTGTCAATTGACTAACCGATTCCACCCCTTCTAAGGCTGCTAGGGCTTCTTGATCCCAGCCCTTAGCTTGGACGAACAGTCTTGTTTTACCGTAGGCATTACGCACATCATTAATTGGCCCGTAGAGTTTCTGCTCCCCGTTATGAATCATAACGACTGAATCACAAACATCTTGGACGTTGGCCATATTATGACTTGAAAAAATGATACATGCGCCTTGATCGCGCAGGCGTAAGATACCTTCCATCAAAAATCCAGCATTTACTGGGTCTAAACCTGAAAATGGCTCATCTAAAATGACCAATTTTGGTTCGTGGATTAAGGTGGCAATCAATTGGACCTTTTGTTGGTTGCCTTTGGATAAGGTTTTAATCTTATCTTTACGGTCACCTTTAACATTGAAGTTTTCTAGCCATTCATCGATTTTGGCATTGATTTCTTTCTTTTTCATGCCACGCAAGCGGGCAAAATACATGATTTGTTTTTCAATGGTCATGGTCTCATAAAGGCCACGTTCCTCGGGTAAGTACCCCACCGTGTCATACACTTTCTTCATATGTAAGGGTTGGCCGTCCCATTTAACTTGGCCACCATTTTCCGGTGTTAGAAAATTTAGAATCATTCGAAAAATTGTCGTTTTACCAGATCCATTCTGTCCAACGATACCAAGGATGGTGCCCGGTTGAATTTCAAAGGACACATCATCTACTGCGACAACTCTGCCGAAGGTTTTTCGTAGGTGTTCTACTTGTAACATACACTTTCTCCTCCTTCTGCTTTCTTAGGGTTTCCCTGTTTCTTTCCCTCGGCCTACCGAAATGAATCGTTTAAGGCAAAAAATCCAGGTAATCGAACGAACTTTATCGCACCCATATATACATTATAAACTACATGAAGCAATTTAGGGCTTCAAAACAGGGAATAAACAACCCTTTTCTAAAAACATGCAAAAAAAAGGCAGGATGATCCTACCTTTTTGCTTTGGTATATGGTTATGCAAACATTCCTTGTATTTTTATGCCCGCGGATGATTTTGATTATAAATATCCTTCATATGTTGGGCATGAATATGAGTGTATATTTGCGTTGTTGAAATATCAGAGTGGCCAAGGAGTTCCTGGACCACTCTTAAATCCGCCCCATTTTCAAGTAAATGGGTAGCAAAGGAATGGCGCAGGGTATGAGGACTGATGTCTTTGGTGATATGGGCCATGATCACCATCTTCTTCAAGTTCTTCCAAACACCCTGTCTAGACAAAGGTTTACCCCGATTATTCACGAATAAATAGCCTTGGGTCTCGTCTTCATCTTTTACTAGTTTTGGGCGCCCTTCTGTTAGATACTTGTTAATCCAGTCTTCTGCCACCTCACCGATTGGGACTAGTCTTTCTTTATCGCCTTTACCAATGGTTTGGATAAAGCCCATATCTAAATGGATGTCTTCTAGTTTGATATGGATGATTTCAGATACCCGCATGCCAGTTGAATACAGGGTTTCTAACAAGGTTCTATCCCGCAATCCTAGTGGCTTAGTGATGTCTGGCGTCGCTAAAATCCGATCAACTTCGTCTAAGGTTAAAACAGCTGGTAAATGTTGGGTTTTCTTGGGTAAAGAAATTTTTTCCATTGGATTGTCTTCAATGACCCCATCCAATTTTAGGTAGCGAAAGAAATGACGTAAGGTTGACACATAATGTGATCTGGTTGACGTGGCCAAATGGTCTTGGTCCATCCACTTTAAATGGTCTAACACTGTGTCCTGACTAATGTCTTGGACCTTTTCGATGCCTTGACGATTTAAATAGGTCATCATTCGGTTTAATTCTTGCTTGTAAGAGATGATGGAATTTTCTGCCAATCCTTCTTCTACGCGCATGGTATTTAAAAAATCTTCAATCACTTCAGTTAGCTTCATGCTTACCCTTTCTTCACTCAACGAAACATATACAGTCAAAGGCCTATTCCACTTGATTTGCTGTGCCCTTTTCCAAAAAATGAATCAATCAAATCTTAGTTGATAAACCTTTAATGACTAATTATTTAAGACGGATGCCGCCTTCGACTTGTTCAATTTGACGGTTCTTCAATAAGTTCCCCAAGGCACGTTTGAATTGTGCTTTAGAGATGCCAAAGTATTCACGGATATCATCGGGATTCGATTTATCGTGGTAAGGCAAGAAATGATTCGGTTGGCGTTGTAACAAGGCCAAAATCATTTGTGCATCCTCAGAAATTACCGTGTGGGCTAAAGGTTTCAAGGACATATTCAAGTTCCCATTTTGTCCGATACCGATGACACGCCCTTCGACTTCTTGTCCTAAATGTGGTTCTTCCAAGCGTTCACTTTCATGGATAAAGGCTAAGAAATAGTCATCTGTAATCACATAAGTCCCCACTAATTTTGCGTGGTAAACAGTCCCTTTCACTTCTTGGTTAGTCCAAGATTTTGATTGAGGTGATAGTTTGTTGGTAATTTGTTGGAAAACTTGGTCCTCAGCTAATTTACCCCAAACCCGGTCTTTTTTATCTACTTCTAAACGGATAAATAGGCGGTCGCCTTTTTTCGGCCATAAATGTTTTTCACTTGGTAGGTCATCTAAAGATACCACGATTTCCTTGTCTGTTAAACCAATGTCTACAAAGACCCCCAAGTCTTTACGGACTGCAGTAACAGTCGACCAACCATAACGACCTTGACGAACGTCAGGTAATTGCGTGGTCATCATTTTTGTGTGTTTCATATTTTCATAAATGAAACCTTGGACCGCATCACCTAATTGGTAATCCCCTTCGCTCTTATCAAGTTGGTAAGTAATACCCTCTTTTTGTACTGAATAAAATTTGTCATTTTGATCCGTTACTAACGCTGTAGTAACCGTCCCTAATTGTGCGCTCATATATTTTCTCCTTAAAACGGTGCTTGTGCATGTTAATGTCATTATATCATATTTATTAATTACTTGGCCGCAGCTTCATTCTTCAAACACCTGATTATACTCGATTCTGAACTAAAGGTAAACGTCGATTATGCAAATACTGTATAAGTTGTCATATTTTCGCCTTTTTTTGCATGAAAAAAGGAGGCCCGCACTTAAGCTGACACCTCCTCTTTATACAAGTAGATTCAAATTATCCAGTTTAACCCATTTTTATAATTACTTCTGCGGTTTCATATGCATCGGTTTGACGAACATCCAGTAGGTAATTCGACGCTTCCTCGTATAAAGGAATTCGTCGTTCATACTTGGCAGCCATCTGACTTTTACTATTGGCATTGACTAAGGGGCGGTCATTGTTACCGTGACCACCACGATTAATCCGTTGCCACGAGGTTTCAAAGCTATCTTGTAAGTAGAAAACCTTATCTTGTTGGGCTAGCAGTTGACGGCACTCAGCCGTTTCCACAATACCGCCACCGGTTGAAATCACTAGAGCAGCATTTTCTTCAGCCTCTAGTAATTCCGTCAAGATTTGGAACTCCAATAATCTAAAACCCGATTCTCCAATTTGATCAAAGATTTCTGCAATCGTCTGACCTCGACGGGTCTCGATATAGAAGTCCATGTCCACAAATGGGACTCCTAACTTGTTGGCCAAAATGCGCCCGACTGTTGTCTTTCCGACACCCATAAATCCTGTTAATATGATTGGCATCCTTTGATCGACCTTCCATTTCCAATTGGGTGACTTACGCGCTTAAAGCGGCTAAGTCATCGAAGAAGCTTGGGAAAGAAATGTTTACTGCTTCAGAACGTGCCAAGTTGACAGTTCCTTCTTTTACCAATAAAGCAGCAACTTGTAGCATCATACCAATACGGTGGTCACCGTAACTATCCACATCCGCTGCGTGCAATGGTGTTGGACCGGTAATAATCATACCATCTTCAGTTTCTTCGATGTTTGCACCCATTTTATTTAATTCTTGGGCTGTGACCTGAATACGGTCAGTTTCTTTTACTTTTAATTCTTCAGCGTTGCGGATCACTGTCCTACCTTCCGCTTGGGTTGCGGCTAAAGCGATAATTGGAATTTCATCAATTAAAGCTGGAATAATGTCGCCACCGAATTCTGTTGCTTTTAAGTCGCTGGCAGAAACAGTTAAATCACCGCTCAAGCCACCTTCATGCAAGTATGTTTCGATATTTGCACCCATCTTGTTCAAGACTTCAATAATCCCTGCACGGGTTGGATTTAAACCCACATTTGGCATGTGGAGTTTAGAACCTTTAACTAATAGTGCAGCAACAATAAAGAAGGCTGCTGAGGAAATATCTGCTGGGACTTTAATATCCGTAGCTGTTAAGCTTTGGCCACCTTCTAGATAGATGTCTTTATCGTCAACTTTTAGTTCAACGCCAAAGTTCTTTAACATGTTTTCAGTATGGTCACGTGACCGCTCTTTTTCATGGATAATTGTTGTACCTTTAGCAGTTAAACCTGCCAATAAAATCGATGATTTTACTTGAGCAGACGCCACTGGCATATCATATTCAATAGCATTTAAGTGGTCCACTGGTTGGATATACAAAGGCGCAAACTCGCTACCTTCTGAGCCAGAAATCGATGCCCCCATTTGGCGCAATGGTAACATAACACGGTTCATTGGTCGTTTTGATAGGGATTCGTCACCAATCATTTTAATTTTAAATGGGAATCCTGAGAAAAGTCCTGCCAGTAAACGCATAGTCGTCCCGGAGTTTCCAGCATCTAAGGCATGATCTGGTGCAGTCAAGCCTTCAATACCCTTACCGTGAACGATGACAGACCCATCTGCCTCTTCATCAATTTGAACACCTAAATCTCGGAAGATATTCATAGTTGAAATACAGTCTTCCGCATGTAGAAAGCCTTCAATTTTTGTGGTGCCTTTAGCAATAGAAGCGAACATAATTGCCCGGTGAGAAATTGATTTATCACCAGGAATCGTGATTGTCCCTTCTAGTGCATTGGCATCAATCATTAATTCTTTCATGGATGTTTTACTCTCCTTCATTTTGCCAAATGTCAGGGTTTTTAGCGTATTCGCGGTAGTTGTTTACTGCTTTGACTAATTCGTTGTAGTCATCATGTGGAAATTTTTCTAAAATTGCTTGGGCTAATTCAGTAGCGATTACTGTCTCACCAATAATGGCTGCACGAGGTACTGCCGTAATGTCAGAACGTTCAATCGACGCTTTGTACGGTTCTTTGGTGTAGATATCCACTGATTGTAATGGATGATATTGTGTTGGGATTGGTTTTTTGTAACCACGGACAATAATTGGCATACCAGTTGTCATACCACCTTCAAAACCACCCATATGGTTGGTTAGACGGTAGAAACCTTGAGTATCGTCGTAGGCAATTTCATCCATTAATTCGTTACCAAAACGGCTAGCCACTTCAACACCGTCACCGATTTCAGCCGCTTTAAAGGCATTAATCGAGACCATAGCACCTACTAATTTAGCGTCTAATTTCTTGTCCCAGTGTGTGTACGAACCCAAACCAACAGGAACATTTTTAGCGATCACTTCGATAACCCCACCTAAAGTAGTCCCATCTTTTTTCGCTTGGTCAATTTTCGCTTTGATTTCTTCATCAATTGAATGGTCAATCATTTTTAATTCTGATTCATCCGTTGTTTGACGGATTTCTTCATAAGAAAGACTTGTTGCATCAACCTTACCTTCAACGCCACCTAAAGCTTTAACGTAAGCGATGATTTCAATATCTAAACCATCTAGGATTTGTTGGGCAATTGAACCAACGGCTACACGCATCGTTGTTTCACGAGCAGATGAACGCTCTAAAACGTTACGTAAATCTTTAAAACCGTATTTGATTCCACCAACTAAGTCAGCATGCCCCGGACGTGGATGATGTACAGTACGACGTTTTTTAATACCGTCTTCTACATCTTCTGCACTCATAATTTCAGTCCATTTTTTAAAGTCTCTATTTTCAACAATCAAAGTAATTGGTGAACCTAAAGTTAATCCATGGCGAACACCTGAAGTAATACGCACTTGGTCTTTCTCAATTTTCATACGATTACCTGCACCATAGCCCATTTGACGGCGAGCAAGATTCTCGTTGATTTTATCTATATCGATTGGTAAGTTTGCTGGAACGCCTTCAATGATCGCAGTTTCTAAGGGACCATGTGATTCGCCAGCTGTAATGAAACGTAGCATGTACTGTTTCCTCCTAATTTTCAATTTCTCTTATTCATTTTAGCCTTTATTTCCAATAGGGGCAATTATATTTGTACAAAAATTAGAAAATAATGAAGATTCCATCGAATAATCTAATATAATGTATCATTTTTGGGAAAAGAAAAGCGCTGACCAAGCTATGAAAGCTCAGTCAACACTTTTTAAATGTCCGAATAATAGATTTTAGTGACTCAGGTTAAGCAAGTTTAGATAGTTGTAGTTGCGCCGTTATAAACGATACCACGACGAGCATCAACTGTTACTAATTGGCCGTTTTCAATTGAAGAAGTTGCGTTTTCTGCACCAACAACAACTGGAATTCCATTTTCTACACCTAATACAGCTGCATGGCTTGTTAATCCACCTTTTTCAACAACTACTGCTGCAGCGTTTTTAATTGCTTCATTGTAGTCGTTGTCAGTTGATTTCACAACTAATACAGAGTTAGCTTTTACGTTAGCTACTGCATCTGCTGCGTTGTCTACAACTACTGCATGACCAACAACAGATTTTTCTCCGATACCTGAACCTGATACTAATTTTTCACCAATAACTTGGATTTTCATCAAGTTAGTAGTACCTTTTTCACCAACTGGTACACCAGCAGAGATAATAATTGTATCACCATCCTGAGCGTAGCCAGATTCTTTCGCTACAGTACCTGCTAATGACATCATTTCGTCAGTTGAAGCTGGTTTTTCAACAACAAATGGTTCTACACCCCATGCTAAAACTAATTTACGTGCTTGGCTTTCAGAGAAAGTTAAAGCGATAATTTTAGCACTTGGACGGTATTTAGAAATCATTTTCGCTGTGTGACCAGATTCAGTGGCTGCAACGATTGTTGAAACGCGTAAGCTACGAGCAGTGTAAGCAACAGATTGGCTGATTGCTTCTGCCATGTCACCTTCTGTACTTGGTTTTAATGAACCAATGTCAGTTTTCGCTTCTTTACGTCCTTCAGTTACTAATGCAATACGGTTCATTGTTTGAACTGCTTCTACTGGATAGTCACCAGCAGCAGTTTCACCTGAAAGCATGATTGCGTCAGTACCATCAAAGATTGCGTTAGCAACGTCAGATGCTTCTGCACGAGTTGGACGTGGGTTAGATTGCATTGAATCTAACATTTGTGTAGCTGTAATAACTGGTTTACCAGCTAAGTTGCATTTACGGATCATGTCTTTTTGTACAACTGGTACTTGTTCAGCTGGGATTTCTACCCCTAAGTCACCACGAGCAACCATTAAACCATCAGATACAGATAAGATATCGTCTAAGTTATCTACACCTTCTTGGTTTTCGATTTTAGGGATGATTTGAACTGATTCGTTACCAGTTTCTTCTAGAATTTCACGGATTTCTAAGACATCACTTGGTTTACGTACGAATGATGCTGCAATATAATCAATATCATTTTCTAGACCGAAACGGATATCATTTGCATCTTTTTCAGTAATACCTGGCAATTGAACAGAAACGCCTGGTACGTTGACACCTTTTTTATCTTTGACGATACCAGTGTTTTGTACTTCAGTAACGATTTCGTTGTTTGCAGTGTCGATATCAGTTACTAATAAGTCTACTAAACCATCATCAATTAAGATATGAGAACCTTTTTCCACATCATTAATCAATTCAGTGTATGAAATTGAGAATTTTGTTTCGTCACCCTCAACTTCTGTCATTGATACGCGAACTTCAGAACCTTTAACCAATGTTACAGGTTTGTGGTCTTTCATGTTGTTTGTCCGAATTTCAGGACCTTTAGTATCTAATAAGATTGCAACGCGGCGACCAGTTTTTTCTGAAGCCTCGCGGATGTTGTTGATACGTGCTAAATGCTCGTCGTGGTCTCCATGAGAGAAGTTCAAACGAGCAACGTTCATACCTGATTCAATCAGTTGAACTAAAGTGTCTACAGACTCCGATGCGGGTCCAATGGTACATACAATCTTGGTGTTTTTTTCCATAATGATTAATGCATCCTTTCTTAGAAAAAAATTAAAATGAAATTTCTGAGTTGATATTGTATAGATTTACTTGTGACGAACGTGAGTGTCCTTTTGTTTGCAATGCTTCATTAATATCAGTAGCGATAATATTTTCTCCACTGATACCTACACAAACACCGCTAGCACCCTCATGTAGCAATTCAACAGCTTTAGAACCGAATAACGCTGCTAACACACGGTCACGAGCTGTAGGTGATCCACCACGTTGAACGTGTCCCAACACAGTAACACGTGCATTATAGTCATCATATTCATAAAGTTTATTGGCAAATTCATGACCTTCCATTACACCTTCAGCAAGAATAATAATAGAATGTTTCTTACCGCGACGTCTGCCTTCTTCGATATTCGCAACAACTTCATCCATATTAAATTCCGCTTCTGGAATAATAATCTGCTCAGCACCTGAACCGATACCAGTCCATACAGCAATATCACCCGCATTACGTCCCATCACTTCGATTACGAATGTACGAAGATGACTAGTAGCCGTATCACGAATTTTATCGATTGCTTCCAAGGCAGTATTACATGCGGTATCAAAACCGATTGTATATTCAGTACCAGGAATATCATTATCAATTGTTCCTGGAATGCCGACAGTTTGAATACCTGCTGCCGCTAATGATGCAGCACCACGGTAAGAACCATCCCCACCAATTACTACTAATGAGTCAATACCATGTTTCTTTAATTGTTCAATAGCAGGTCTACGGCCTTCTTCATTCTGAAATTCTGGATAACGAGCAGTATAAAGCATGGTTCCTCCACGAGAAGTCAAATCACTTACATCGCGTTCCGCCATTTGGAAAATATCACCTTCAGCTAAGCCACGATAACCATAGCGAATACCGAAAACTTCATCGCCGTCATGAATTGCTTTGCGAACTACTGCTCTGATAGCTGCGTTCATACCAGGTGCGTCTCCACCACTAGTTAAAACTCCTATACGTTTTCCCATTTTTTCACCTCAATAAATTTATTTACAGTGTTATTCTACCATTTTTCCTTACCAATGTCTTACGTTTTCTAATTTTGTGCAAAGATATACAAGTATTCTATGCTATTTAACAACCACATTTTCCTCGCCATAGAAAGCAATCAATTCTGTAACCGATTCATCCGTCACTTCAATCGCATACTTTTCAGACAACCAGTAGTTTTCTTGACTCGCCACAATCGTAAAATGAAGCCTGGTTTGCCCCGGATATTTGCCAACAACTTCTAGTAGTCCAGCTTTCAGCTCACTAGCCTTGGCCTTATCTTCAACGCGAATCCAACAAACTGGGGCTTGAGTGCTTTGTGCAAGCTGGTCTTTTTGTCCGCCAGCATGATCTGCTTGACCAGAACCGTCAACTTGTTTTTGACTCAAATTGTTTAAATAAGCTTTTGTATCTTCATCCAACATCCAAGCCTTAGTCAAGACGACTTGCAATTCATCATTGCGCTTTTGCGTCTTTCCGTAAACCAACAAGGCATTGCCCTGGTTTAAATGTTTGGCGAAAGTAATATAAGCTTCCGGGAATGCCGTCACAGAAATTTGCCCCGTTTGGTCCTCTAGTGTCACAAAGGCCATGGGTTGATTTTTCTTAGTAGTGATTCGTTTCACCGCCATAACCTCACCTATGAAAAAGGCTTTGTCATTTTCTTTGAGGTTTTCAATGTAATCAATAGTCCCTGTTTGATAAAAACTTTCATAGTCTTCAAAAAGGCTAATCGATAATGCTTGCCCCAGCGTTTCTATTTCATTTTCAATTAATTGGTGTTGGTCAAATTCATCGATTTCAACAATCTTGGGTGCGAACATGGCTGACAAGTCATCGTTCTCAAGTAGCGAGGTTTGGTGTTGATTGTTTGTTTTAAAGAGTTGCTCATGGGTAATCATCTTAGGGATAGCTTCCAATTGTAAGGTACGTCGGTTGTAGCCAAAGCTATCCAAAGCACCTGCTTGGGCTAATTTAACTAAGATGTCTTCTTTGAGGGCAAGCTTTCCAAGTCGGTGGATAAAGTCGGCAAAGTCCTTAAATGGTCCTTCCGCTTCCCGAGCTTGAATCATTTCTGCTACTGCCCGCTTAGGAATGCCTCGAATGTCCCCTAAGCCGAGTTGTAATTGGTGGTCGTCCACAACTGACAATCCATAAAATGACTTGTTGATATCTGGATTGACCACTTCAACCCCGTGGTTTTTCGCTTCTAGTACCAGGTTCTTCCCTTTTTTATCATATATCCTTGTATGTTTCAGGTTGCCATAATAAAAAGCAACTGGATAATTGGCCTTGATCCAAGCCAATTGGTAGGCCAAGTATGAGTAAGCAAAGGAATGCGACTTATTGAAACCATAGTTGGCGAAGGCTTCAATATAGTCATAGATTTGCACAGCGACACTTTCCTGGTAGCCATTTTCAATAGCCCCACTGATAAATTGTTTGCGGACTTTTTCAATGGTTTCATGTTTCTTTTTACCGATGGCACGACGCAAGATATCCGCTTCACCCAGACTAAATCCTGCAATTTTTTGGGTGACCTGCATTACTTGTTCCTGGTAGACCATAACGCCATATGTAGGGGCTAACATTGGTACTAAATCAGGGTGTGGGTAAGCAATAGCTTCACGTCCATGCTTTCTGGCCACAAAATGTGGAATTTGTTGGACTGGACCTGGTCGGTACAAGGCATTAACCGCAACCACATCTTCAATGGATGTTGGCGCTACTTGTTTCAAAACATTCTTAATACCGTCCGATTCAAATTGGAAGACGCCATTGGTATCTGCATGTTGGAAGATTTCATAAGTCTTTGGATCATCTAATGGAATATCCAAGGCTTTGACTGGTCGACTGGTTAATTTACCAACGGCCGCTAACCCGTCATGCAAAATAGTCAGGTTGGATAGGCTAAGAAAGTCGACCTTCAGTAGGCCCACTGCCTCAACATCCCCCATTGTATATTGGGTGTTTGGAATATGGGTAGATGAGGCTTGAAGCGGTGTATGCAAGGTTAGAGGTTGGTCCGCAATCACAACACCGGCTGCATGGGTGGAGACGTGGCGTGGTAACCCTTCTAGTTTACGGGCGGTATCAAACCACAATTGCCCGTGGTCTTCGTTTTCAATTAATTCCCGCAATTTCTGGGACTGGTCATGGACTGCTGTTAGTGTTTCAGCTGGTAAATTAGGGTTATTACCTACTGTATTAGCCCATTCTGACAAGGTCACTTGCGCTTTCCCAAAAACAGATCCCACATTTCGCAAGGCTTGCCGAGCACCAAATGTCCCAAAAGTTGCAATTTGTGCTACATGGTTGTCTCCGTATTTCCGGTAGACATAGTCGAGCACTTCTTGCCGTTTATTATCTGGGAAATCCAGGTCAATGTCCGGCATATTCTGCCGTTCTGGATTCAAGAACCGCTCAAATAGTAAGTCGTTTGCAATCGGGTCAACGTCTGTAATTTCTAAGACGTAAGCCACCAAGGCCCCGGCAGCCGACCCACGTCCTGGTCCCGTTTGAATATGGTGTTGGTGGGCGTAGTTCATCACGTCCCAAACGATTAAGAAATAATCGTCAAAGCCCATATCATGGATGACTGACAATTCATAAGCCAAGCGGTCGGTATAGGCATCTGTAATCTCCGCCACCCGCTTAACTAACCCTGCTTCCGCTAGGTCTTTTAGGTATTTTGGTGTATCCGTGTATTCACTTGGTAGCGGGTACTTGGGCAGTAAGGTTTCAACTTGAGGAAATACAATATCAATACCCTTTACCGCTGCCTCTAATCGGCTCAAGGATTCTTTATAAACTAAATCTTGATCATCTGGGGGTTGGTACATATTAGCCCATTGGTTTGGACTTCTAAGTGCATGGGACCCTTTCACTTGCTTCAACTCATCAATCCCTGTCATCGGCTTATTATTGTCAATGGCTTCAAGGACTTGTTGGGTGAAGAAGTCCTCTGGATTTGCATATTGAATGTGCGGCATAGCGACTAATGGAATCCCTGATTGTTCACTCAATTCGATGATGGCTTTTGCGTGGAATTGTTCATTCTCCAAAGCTGAAAGACCTAGGAATAATTGGTCATCTGAAAAATGGCGTCGCCACCAAAGTAGCTCTTTCTCTAACTGGTCGTAGTCTGCCTGACCGTCGCCTTGTTTCAAGTACCGCATATGGGGGCCGCTCATAGCAGAAAAAATCACAATGTAATCATCCGCGTGCATGGTGATTTCTTGGTAAATGGCCCGGCGGTTGGCTTCTGCTTGTAATTTTAAAGACGACGAAAGGGCCATCAGATGCTGATAGCCTTCGTAGTTTTTTGCGTAAACAACCAATTCTTCTTTGATATTGTCAATATTCAACTGGACGGTTAGCCCGATTAAAGGGGTGATGCCATTTTGCTCACAGGCACGGACGAATGCCAAGCTGCCTGACATGACATTAACATCGGCCAAGCCTAAATGGGTATAACCTGCAGTCGCCCCTGCTTGTACGTACGCTTCAACAGACATGGGACTAGTTAATAGGGAATAGGCTGAATTTACATGTAATGGCACAAACATCCGGTCACCTCCTCATTCATATGGTTTGTTTAAAATCACTATTTATTTGTCTTCATTAGTAAAAAACTGACTATTTCGTTGTTTCGCCGCTTCGATATCTTCTGCAGTAATCGCTGGATCAGCGTATTGGGGCCCTCGTAAGAACATGGCATCCCCAAAGGAGAAGAACCGGTATTTTTCTTCAACCGCATGCTGGTAAGCCGCAAGGACATGATCGCGTCCGGCAAAGGCTGAAACCAACATAATTAAAGTTGATTTAGGTAAGTGGAAGTTAGTAATAAAACCTTCAACCACGCTAAATTGATAGCCTGGTGCGATAAAAATATCGGTCCAACCAGAATCAGCTTGGACTTGCCCCTTGAATTTAGTGCCAATCGTTTCAAGGGTGCGGATAGATGTCGTCCCAACTGCAATCACCTTGTGTCCACCTTCTTGGGCACGTCGAATTTTAGTCGCATTTTCTTGGTCTAAGCGATAGAATTCTGAATGCATTTTGTGGGCATCGATATCATCCACAGATACCGGCCGGAAGGTCCCAAGCCCAACATGTAAAGTTAGGTAGGCAATTTCAACGCCCCGGTCTTTTAAGTCGGCCATAAATTCCTCTGTAAAATGAAGACCCGCTGTTGGCGCTGCCGCTGACCCATTTTCCTTGGCATAGACGGTTTGATACCGGTCAGGATTGTCTAGTTTCTCTTTGATATATGGCGGTAATGGCATTTCACCTAAAGCCTCAAGGACTTCTAAAAAGATGCCATTGTATTTGAATTCCACAATTCGGCCACCATGGTCAAGCACTTCAGTAATAACCGCCACTAATTGACCATCCCCAAAGACAATCTCAGTCCCCACACGAATACGACGAGCTGGTTTAACCAAGGTTTCCCATTTGTCGCCTTCCGTATTATTTAATAGTAAGACTTCGATATGTCCGCCCGTATCAGGGCGAATCCCGTGTAAACGCGCTGGTAATACTCGGGTATTATTCAATACCAAGACATCACCCGCTTCAAGTTCACTAGCTACATCTGGAAAATAGCCGTCCTGGAAATCCCCAGTTTGGGCGTCAAGTTTCAACAGTCTACTAGCTAGCCGGTCTTGAATGGGTACTTGGGCAATCAGTTCCTCTGGTAAGTCAAAATCAAAATCATTTGTCGTTAATGTCACTTAAAATTCCTCCGCATAGGGTATGCCTAAATGGTCGTAGGCCTTTGGTGTTGCTAGACGACCACGTGGCGTTCTTTGTAAGAACCCATTTTGAATTAAGAAGGGTTCATACATATCTTCTATTGTTGTCGTTTCCTCTGAGATATTCGCTGCTATGGTCGACAAACCAACCGGTCCCCCACCATAATAGCGAATAATCACATCGAGAATCTTTCGGTCCGTTTCATCTAAACCTGCCTGGTCAACTTTCAAAATAGATAAAGCCTTATCCGTGATAGGATCGTCAATTAAACCATCTTCGTGATAGACTTGGGCAAAATCACGGACCCTCTTTAATAATCGATTGGCGATACGAGGTGTCCCTCGTGACCGCATCCCGATTTCTTTCGCTGCTTGATCTTTAATTGGCACTTCAAATAAACGGGCTGTCCGTTCAACAATGGTCGCTAATTCATCCACTGTATAGTAGCGTAAATGTTGAACAATCCCAAACCGATGTCGTAGCGGTGAAGACAAAGCTCCTGGTCTAGTTGTTGCCCCAATTAGGGTAAAAGGTGGCAGCGGAAAATGCACAGGGTGCGCCCCTTCATCTTGTCCAACGATAATATCTACTTGGTAATCTTCCATAGCAGAATACAACATTTCTTCTACCACACGGGGTAAGCGATGAATTTCATCAATAAACAAAACATCTCCTGCTGACAGCTCATTCAACAAGACTAGTAAGTCTCCTGTTTTTTCAATGGCTGGTCCAGAAGTGGTTTGAATATTAACCCCCATTTCATTGGCGATAATATTAGCCAGGGTGGTTTTCCCTAAACCTGGTGGTCCATAAAGGAGGACATGGTCAAGGGCTTCATCACGATTTTCAGCGGCTTGTATATAAATCGCTAACTCTTCTTTTAATTCAGCTTGGCCGATATATTCCCGCAAAAACTTAGGCCGTAAGGATAATTCCTGGGCTTCATCTGCTTGTGCATGGGGTGAATGAATTTGGCCGTTGTGGACGATTTCCACATTTAAATCTTCCTGGTCAACATCTTCATGATGATCAAAATCCATGGCGACTGCCTCCTTTCTTTTCCTATATTACCGTTTTGTGATAAATTTCAAGGCGATGCGAATGGCTTCTGCTGTAGCGGTCACACCTGTGAAGTCAGCGTTTTTCACTACGCGATTGATTTCTCTTTGGCTGTAGCCAAGACTAGCCATGGCCTCTTCAAGTTCATGCATGAATGGTAGGTTGACTTGTTCTGGCCCTTGAATATCCAAGCTTTCTTGCTTGAATAGTGCAGAGGACGGAGACTCAGCTAAAACTTTTGGCAGTTTTTCTTTCAAATCCAGCACAATCTGGCCGGCTGTCTTTTTGCCAACACCTGGAAACTTCATTAAAAAGGCATTGTCTTCTGCCTGGATGGCTGCGACTAAACCGGCGTTATCGTCTAATGATAGGATGGATAAGGCGGATTTAGGGCCGATACCAGAAACAGAAATCAACTGCAGGAAGATAATCTTCTCTTCTTGTGATTTAAAGCCATATAAACGGATGTCATTCTCTGAAACAGATTGATACAACCAAATTTTCACTGGTTGGTCTTGCCCGATTTTGTCTGTAAAACGATAAGGATTGGCCATATAAATATAGTAGCCAATCCCCCCCCTTTCAAGTATGACAGCATCTGGGTAGACACTTTCAACCTGACCTATCATAAATTCGTACATGGTCTTACTTCACTAATTCTTTCAAGTCGCCGTAACCTTCTTTGTCCATATCTTCTAGCGATACGAAACGAAGTGAAGCTGAGTTGATGCAGTAACGCAAGCCACCTAATTCAGCTGGGCCATCGTTAAATACGTGACCTAAGTGGGTATCTGCGTCTTTTGAACGGACTTCAATACGTTTCATACCATATGAAGAGTCATCTAACTCTTCGATTTCATCTTCCAGAATTGGTTTTGAAAATGATGGCCAACCACAACCGGCATCAAATTTATCAGTAGATACAAATAATGGTTTACCGCTCACGATATCCACGTAAATACCTTGCTCGTAGAAGTCGTCATATTGACCAGTAAATGGGCGTTCAGTACCCGCGTTTTGTGTTACTTCATATTCTAATTCAGATAGTTCTTTCAAACGTTCTTCTTTATTGTAGTCTTTTGTCATAATGAAACTCCTTTTTTTTCGTTCAGTTGAGGTTGTGACATAAGAGTCACACCTCGCTTTTCGTTACTTATATTCTAGCACAATATCTTTCTATACACGAAAATCTAGATTACGACTTTCACACACCCTACAATTGAGGTGACTCGTGCGGATCTTGAATTCGCTTGAACATCCGCTCAATTTCATAATTTGAAAAATGGACCAGGACTGGTCGACCGTGCGGGCAGTTATAAGGATTTTTGGTATAAGCCAAGTCATGCAGCAACTGTTTCGCCTGCATGTCGTCTAAATAATGGTTGGCTTTAATCGACCGTTTACATGACATCATAATAGCTGTTGCTTCCCGGTAATTGCCTACCGTTGCTTTAGAATCTTCTAAAACTAAGGCAATCAAATCTTCCACAATTTTTTGGACATTCTTCTTGCCCATCCAAATTGGGTGCTGCTGTAACTGGAAGGCATTTGGACCAAAGGGTTCTAAATCAATCCCCATTTCCAACAATTTTGGCCGGATTTGGTCAATCTTTTGGGCCTCTGAATTTGAGAAATCGAAAACAATCGGTAATAGTAAACTCTGCATTGCCGTTCCAAATTCCACAATGGTATCCCGGTAGTATTCGTACTTAATCCGCTCCTGAGCCGCATGTTGGTCCACCAAATACATGCCCGTCTCATTTTCAGCCACCAAATAAGTCCCCTGCATTTGCCCCACATAAGTCAACTTGGGAAAGGACATATGCCGGTCTACGATAGCCTGGTCAAGCGCCCGAACTTGTTTAACCGTTTGCCAGACTGGTTTGTTGTGAGATTTTGGCAAGTTCACTTCTTGTTCCGTATCCAAATAAGCTACTGGCGCCTCATCTGAATGATCAGCCTCATTTTCAAGGTCTTCTGCTTGAACCACCTGAGCTTCATCCCGCAAGTAAGTCGGCACTTGGACAGATTGTTTGACCTCTTCATTAACATTTTCATCAAAAGCATTAGAGAAACCATTGCCTGAAAAAAGGCTATTGGCGTCTTGTTGGCCCTTGCTGCCATGATTACTTTGACTGGCCGAGAAGTCGAAACTGGCTTGCTCGCCAAGATAAGTAGTTGGCTGGCTTAGAGGGCGGTAGTTGTTTTGCCCAGAAGATGTTGAAGCAAATGAATCGCTGTTATTGACTGATTGGCCATCGTCCCCTTCACCGTCTGCATATACATCCGGAATTCGTTGTACAGGGGCTAAGGCATCAATAATGCCGGTTTTGATCATATCATAGAGGTCGTCTTCTTTAGAAATACGGACCTCTTGCTTGGTTGGATGCACGTTCACATCGATTAATTGCGGGTCAAGTTCAATATAAATGACTGCAATTGGGTAACGTCCCACCATTAATTTGGATCCATAACCCTTTAAAATGGCCTGGTTTAACTTATAGTTTTTGATAAAACGACCATTCACAAACAGGGACATATAAGACTTGCTGGCTCTAGTGACAGCTGGTAAGGACACGTATCCTGAAATGTGAAAGTCTAAGTTTTCGCCTTCAATAGCTACCATATCTTTGGCCTGTCTAAATCCGTAAATGGCCGCTAAGACTTCATTGACCCGGCCCTTACCATTTGTTGACAATAAGGTTTTCCCGTCATGGGTATAGTTAAAACGGATGTCTGGGTGTCCTAACGCTTCACGGTTAATAATGTCTGTAATATGGGCCAATTCTGTTTGTAAACTCTTCAAATATTTCAAACGAGCGGGCGTATTATAGAAAAGATTTTCTACCATTACCGATGTGCCTCGACGCAATGCAGATGTCTTCTGGTCTATAATACCGCCATCTTTTAAGTAAATTTCACTTGATGATTCCCCATCCGAAGTATTCATAGTTACTTCAGAAACAGAAGCGATAGAAGGCAAAGCTTCCCCTCTAAAACCAAGTGTTCGTATTCTGAACAGGTCATTTGAACTATATATTTTTGAAGTTGCATGCCGCTTAAAGGCCAATCCAACCTGGTCAGCGGCAATCCCTCTACCATTATCAATTACTTGAATCGACCGCAAACCAGCTTCCTTAATATGAATTGCAATCTCACTGGCGCCGGCATCTATCGCATTTTCTACAAGTTCCTTTACCACAGAGGCTGGTCGTTCAACCACTTCTCCCGCTGCAATTTGGTTGGCAACTTGAATAGGTAATTCTTGTATAGCCATTTACATCATCCTTTATAGCTGGCTCTTCAATTCTGCTAAGAAATTTAAGGCTTGAATCGGTGTTAAATTATAAATATCTTCAGACTTCAATTGTGCAATCACTTTTTGACTAGGTGTATCCACTGGCTTACTATCCGATGATTCTATAGGTGTTTCCTCGGCCACCATATCAAATAAGGACATCTGCTGGTCTTTATTCACTTCATTTAAATTATTATTTTCTAATTCCTGTAAAACTGCTTGGGCATTCTTCAACAATTCAACCGGCATACCAGCCAATTTAGCTACATGAATACCATATGATTTGTCTGTAGCACCATTAAATACCTTATGTAAAAAGACTAATTCACCATCTTCTTCACTAGCACCAACATGAATATTGGCTAAGCGAGGCAAACGCTCATCTAAGGCTGTCAGCTCATGATAATGAGTTGAGAAAAGGACTTTCGCATCGAAATGATCATGGATATAAATCAAGATGGCTTGTGCTAAAGCAATACCATCGTAAGTTGAGGTACCACGTCCCAACTCATCAAATAGTAATAAAGAATTATCCGTTGCATGTTGTAAAGCTTGGTTTGCTTCCATCATCTCCACCATGAAAGTCGATTGTCCTGCTAACAGGTCATCTGCTGCGCCAATTCGAGTAAAAATTTTATCGAAAATTGGTAAGCGGGCTTCTTTAGCTGGTACAAAACAGCCCATCTGCGCAAGGATAACAATCAACCCTAATTGTCGCATATAAGTGGATTTACCAGACATATTGGGTCCAGTAATCATTAAAATACTTGTTTCAGGATCCATCACAATATCATTAGGCACAAATTTATCTTGGCCAATAACCCCTTCCACTACTGGGTGTCTTGATTCTTTCAAGTACAAGTCACGTTTGTCGGTCATGAATTGTGGTTTCACGTATTGGTGGGTTTCTGAAATTTCCGCTAAGGACTGGAGCACATCAATAGTAGCTACTGTACTCGCAATCGCCTGCAAAGTCACTTGATGACGCTTCACTTCTTCACGTACTGCTTGGAAAAGTTGGTGTTCAAGTACTTGTGACTGTTCTTCCGCTTCAAGAATTCTTGCTTCCACTTCTTTTAGTTCAGGTGTAATGAACCGTTCTGCGTTGGTTAAGGTCTGCTTGCGGTCATAACGGCCTTCTTCAAGTAAATGCAGGTTGGCTTTTGTCACTTCGATATAGTAACCAAATACCTTATTATAGCCAACTTTAAGGGATTTAATGCCCGTTTTGGCCCGTTCATCCGCCTGCAATTGAGCAATCCACTGTTGCCCGTTACGCATGGCATCCCGGTATTCGTCTAATTGTGGGTTAAAGCCATCCGCAATGACATTCCCATCTTTTAAAGTCGCCGGTGCATCTTCCTTGATGGCCCCTGCAATCGTATCGGTTAATGCTGGTAAGGCTGTAATTTGCCCTTTGATATTGGCCCATACACTTTCATCTTCATTATCCGCTGCAATTTGGTCAACGGTGTCAATAATTCCTGGGACCCGACTTAGTGACTGGTTTAATTGTAGTAATTCTTTAGGGTTAACGTTCCCCATGGCTACTTTTGCCACTAACCGCTCTAAGTCATACACCCCGTGTAATAGGTCTTTAATTTCAAGACGTTGGAAATAATGTTCGATCAAATCTTCAATTTGGGATTGACGCCGTTCAATTGCCGGTAGGGAAATCAGTGGTCTATCCAACCAATTTTTTAGTAAACGAAAGCCCATAGCCGTTTCTGTTTTATTTAAGAAGGCTAACAAGGACCCTTGCCGTTTCTTGGTTCTAACTGATTCGGTTAATTCCAAATTACTTTTGGCATAGTAGTCCATGTGGAGGTAATGCGCTACTTCATAGTGGGTCGCCGCCTGCCAATGGTCTATTGCTTGGTGGGACATAGAATTTACATAAGTCAATAGTAATAAGAGGCCATTCAATTCCTGGTCATCAGGAATGTCGGCTAGGATTTGCTTGTAACTTTCTCTTGTTTTCGCCCTTGCTTCAGCTGTCAACTCAAAAGGTGATAAGGTGAAGGATTGTAGTTGTTGTAATTCTTCTACTTGGTCTTTTGGTACAGCTTGGGAAACAACCAATTCTTTTGATTGTAATTGGGCAAATTCTGTCAAAACAGCATTAAAGTCGTCAAGCGTAGTCACTTTTAACTCCCCAGTACCCACATCAGAAAAGGATAAAATGTATTGGCCATTAACGTAATCTAAGGCAGAAAGGTAGTTGTTTTCAACCATGCCAATGCTGTCATTCATATAGGTCCCTGGTGTCAAGACTTTAACAACACCACGTTTGACCATGCCTTTGGTTAATTTGGGGTCTTCCAATTGTTCAGCAATTGCCACCTTATGACCTTGGCTGACCAAGGTTTTAATATATTCGCTGGCTGAATGGTATGGAATCCCACACATAGGGATTGGATCTTCCGCATTTTTATTGCGCGAGGTTAAGGTAATTTCTAAAATTTGGGCCGCTTTTAAGGCATCGTCATTAAACATTTCATAAAAGTCACCTAGACGAAAGAACAAGAAGGCATCCGGATATTGGCCCTTCATTTCATTATATTGTTCCATCATTGGCGTTTGTTTGGTTTTTTGAGGCATCTTGAATTCACTCGCTTTATCTTTTTTACTTCACTTTTTACGTATAAGGTCGTGACAAAAAGGTCATCCCTTCACTTTTCCTAATCTCTGTTATTTTACCACATATCTGGCGACTTGTACGAGTATGGCCTTTGTCTATATAGGTGAAGAAAGTTTAGCTAGCCAAGCCATCCCCTAACCATTTGTGGTTTTCTTATGTATTTATTTTAGGTTACCCTTATTTTTATATTTACCTTTACCTTTTATAGGCGTATACTCTATTTGCAACAGAAATGTTCAAAGGAGACGGTAGCCCATGGCAGAAGAATCAAGTATAGAAAATAAAAGAAAAATCAGCGATCTTTCACTAAGTGAAATAAACGGAACAGTTGAAGTCCCAACCGGTAAAGGATTTTGGCGGACACTCTTAGCCTATTCCGGACCAGGTGCCCTAGTTGCCGTCGGTTATATGGATCCAGGCAACTGGTCAACTTCCATTACTGGTGGGCAAAATTTTCAATACATGCTGATGTCTGTGATTTTACTATCATCACTTGTGGCCATGCTACTCCAATATATGGCAGCCAAACTAGGGATTGTCACCCAAGAAGATTTGGCCCAAGCCATCCGCTTGCGGACCGGTAAAAAACTAGCTTTTATCTTATGGATCATTACTGAATTGGCGATTATGGCAACTGATATTGCAGAAGTTATTGGGGCAGCCATTGCCTTGTACCTCTTATTCAATATTCCCTTACTCATTGCTGTTATGATCACGGTCTTTGATGTCCTGCTCCTATTATTACTTGCCCACATCGGATTTCGGAAGATTGAAGCCATAGTCGTCTGTTTAATTTTTGTCATTCTATTCGTCTTTGTCTACCAAGTTGCGCTATCAAATCCAAGTTGGGCTGCTATTCTAAGTGGTTTTATACCTACTAATGATGTATTAGCAACCAGTCCCAGTATAAATGGTATGACACCCTTAGCTGGTTCATTAGGTATTATTGGCGCTACCGTTATGCCTCACAACTTATATCTACACTCAGCCATTTCACAAAGTCGGAAAATTGATTATAATAATCAAGATAAAATAGCTGCTGCCGTTCGTTTCACTATGTGGGATTCTAACATCCAGCTAGGTCTAGCATTTATCGTCAATGCCCTATTACTGGTTATGGGCGCTGCTGTTTTTAAAACGGGTGTCGTAGAAGACCCTTCATTTTTTGGTTTATACGAAGCATTATCCAACCCACAATTCATGGCTAATAGCGTCCTAGCTGACCTTGCTAGTAAGGGCGTACTCGCTACCCTATTTGCTGTCGCTTTACTGGCTTCGGGTCAAAATTCAACCATTACAGGGACTTTAACAGGGCAAGTAATCATGGAAGGCTTTATTGAAATGAAATTACCCCTTTGGGCAAGACGGTTAATCACCCGATTGATTGCGATTATCCCTGTTGTTGTAAGTGTAATGTATACTAGTCAAAAAGGAACCGTGGAAGAACATATTGCGCTAAATAATTTAATGAATAACTCCCAAGTTTTCTTAGCCCTCGCACTTCCTTTCTCTATCATCCCCTTATTGATGATTACTGATTCTGAAGCGGAAATGGGCAAGCGTTTCAAAAATACCGCTGTTGTCAGAATTTTAGGGTGGATCTCAGTAATTGGTTTGACCATCTTAAATATGCTTGGTTTACCTGATGAAATCCTAGCTTTCTTTGGTGAGCACCCGAGCACGCAACAGATCACTTTTGTTTACATATTGGTAGGCTTAACTATTATTTTTATTCTTGCACTACTTATTTGGACTATTACTTCCTTATACAAAGGGAATCAAGCAGTCAATAAAACAAATTAACTAATCAAAAATCGCGTCCCTATATTTAGATTAAGGGACGCGATTTTTTTATAATTCAGTATATTTATAATTATTGTTGCGACTTTTTTCAATAGGATATTTCTCATTATTTTTGATTAATTTACGTTCAATAATTTCATCAATATCAAAACCTAAATTGTCTGCTAACATATAAGCATAAATCAGCACATCCGCTATCTCATCCTTCAAATCATCTATGTTCTGTACACCCTCAGTAGCTGTTTTCCATTGAAAAATTTCCAGTAATTCAGCAGCTTCTAAACTTATTGAAAGTGCCAAATCCTTCTCATTATGAAATTGGCGCCAATTCCGCTCATCTCGAAATTGATTAATTTTTTCCATACTAGACGTCATATTTTCCTGCCTCCTCTTTAATTTCGTATAACTTACGTTTTAAGTTATCATTTACCGCATAAAGTGCGAGACCGTAAATGCCCCGTTTCATCAAGACATTAATAGAATTTAGAATGATTTGCTCCTTGGCCATCATTGCTTCCTGATAGGTTGAAAAACGATTCGCCCCACTATAACCACCCGTATCTTGATACTTACTTGGATCAATCACTAATTTTCCTGCTTCGAAATCATAATCTACTGACGGTCCAAGTACGATACCTACGTAGTTTAAATCAAAGCCTTGGACAGTGTAAATTGATCCTACCTCATTAATCGTTTCTGGTCGTTCTGACCAAGTTACCTTACTATTAGTGGTATTCCAAGGCAAATTAACTCCTGCTTGGTCAACAAGATAGACATCACCATTTTTCTTATGGGCATAATCGAATGTCGACACGATTCGCGATAAACCTTTTTCAGCATTTTTTTGATAGATATAGTCTTTAAAAGCTTCAGAATCATCAAAAATCTTAAATTCAAAACGCTCATCAGAAGGTGGCAAAGGTGATATCTTTTTCTCAACAAAATTATCAACCCAATTCAACACTTCTGGTGAAGCATTCATTCGAAATTGGTCAGTCAGTTTAAATTCATCAACATCATACTGACTAAGGATTGTTTTTAAATCATCTCTATCCCATTTGCTCTTCACCTTTAAGTACTGCTTTTCATCAAAAATAAGTACTGCTACTTTTGCTTTCTCCATAATAGCATCCAGTTGGTTATCACCATAAAAATTATTATAGGCATCTGGTTGTGTCAGTAGCAAATGCCCTTCATCAATCAACACTATATCCGCTTCATCAATTGATTGACTATTGATAAAAGGTGTTGGTTTATTGAAGTCTTTTTTCTTCAAATAAGGTAGTGATTCTGAAATTTGACGATAAGTTTTCAACATCTCCGTGTGGTTAACTAGTAAATAATTCCTTGTACCCGCTAATGCAGAATGATTTTGCCTTGCCTCTTCTTGTAGTGTATTAAATAAAGAGGATAAAATCACACTTTTACCCGTTCCCGCTTCCCCGTGAATCACATAAACTTTCTTCTGTATACTTTTTTGATTTTTAATGTCTTGTATCACCTTTTTACAATAGTGAAGGATATTTTCTTTTAAAGCTCGTTGCGGTTCAGATAAGGTTTTAAAAGGGGATAATTTATAAATATCACGATTTTTTAAATTATCCGTGGTTTCTTTGGCCAAGCCTTCCCGACGTAATGACTCCCATAGGTCCTCGAATAATTCATCGTCATATAAGGTTTTTTGATAATAATTATGCATCGATAGGTTAGCCGTTTGACTAACATTCTGTAGGGAGAATTGATTATCAGCAATAAAATAGTTAATCAAGTTCGTTTCAATATTAAAGGTTGCCGACTGATTAAAAGCTTGGTGGCCAATAAACAAAGCATCAGTAAGGTCTTTTCGCTGGCTATTTTTTAAATGATCTCGCATCCGGTTGTGAACATGAACAGTTTGCCCAATATAGGCTTTGGGTCGCGCTTTACTGGTCTTATTTTGATGCAAGATATAGACAATGGGGTAATCTTCTATGTATAAGGTGTGCATCTCCCGAATATCATCATATTGAAACTTTTTCCGCTCGAAAATAATTGGTTTTTGATTTTCCTGGTTGTCCATCTATTTTCCCTCACTCTTGGTATTCTTACCCTTCATATTGCGACAAAGATATTTAAAATGCAAGGTAAGACTGATGACCGAAAGAAAAAAGCTGACTACAGGTCACATACACTTAGCAGTGAGTCAGTCAGCTCTTATTACACTGTTTATGCAGGAATTAGACGTAAACTTTATCAACTACTGCCCTAATTTTTCACCATTAGAAGCAATCACATCTTTCATCCAATAATATGATTTCTTTGGTGTTCGGTCTAAGCTACCATTTCCTTTGTCATCCATATCCACATAGATAAAGCCATAACGTTTTTTCATTTCACCGGTAGATAGAGAAACTAAATCAATTGGTCCCCACATGGTATAGCCTAAGCAAGGGACTTTATCGATATTAATCGCATCAGCCATAGCGCTTAAATGATCATTTAAATAGGCAATACGATAGTCATCTTCAACATAATCATTTTCGTCCGGCTCATCAATTGCCCCCATACCATTTTCTACGATAAATAAAGGTTTTTGAATACGATCATAAATTGAATTCATACAATATCGTAGTCCTAATGGGTCTACAGGCCATCCCCAAGGTGTCGTTTCAAGATATGGATTAGGTGAGCCACCAACATTAAACCAATCATCACCTGCTTGAGTAGTGTTAGAACGATAATAAGAGAAGGAAATAAAATCTAATTGCCCACGGAATAGAATCTCCTTTTCCTCTTCAGTAATATCTAAATCTTCAAATCCATGACGCTGCCATAATTCTTCTGTATAACTTGGATAGTAGCCTCTACCCATAATATCAATAAAATACCAGTTTTCGCGTCTTTGTTGCATTTGGTGGAAAACGTCTTCAGGTTTACAAGTTGCAGCATAAAGTTCACTCATCGCATACATTGCGCCAAATTGGCTATTTGGCATCATTTTATGACCAATCTCTACAACCTTAGCCGAAGCAACAAACATATTATGCGCAGCTTGATAGCGGTCTTGACCACTTGATTTACGTACACCTGTCGGACCAAAACCACGCACAGCGTTAATTTCATTAAAGGTTAACCAATAACGACACCGGTCTCCATATCTTTCAAATAAGGTGGTAGACAATTTCACATAAGCATCAATAACTTTTTTTGATGCCCAACCATTATACTTCAAGGCCAAATCCATCGGTAATTCATCATGACAAATCGTAATTAATGGTTCCATTCCGTATTTAGCCATTTCATTGATAACATCATCATAGAATTTTAAACCTTCTTCATTAGGTTCACTCTCTTCTCCTGTTGGATAAATACGACTCCAACAAATAGAAAATCTAAATACGTTAAAGCCCATACCCGCCATTAAAGCGATATCCTCTTTATAGCGGTGGTAAAAATCGACTGCTTGGTGACTAGGATAATATGCCCCATCTTCAAAGACAGGATTTGCATCAACCGGTACCTCTTCAGCTAAGAAGAATGAACTCTTTGGTTTAATCTTTGTTCCATCCGGCAATACCATCGTATGGTGTCTTGGATTCTCTTGATTCCCATCCGTTTCATAATCATGACTTAAAATACCGCGTCCACCTTTACCATAGCCACCTTCAAATTGAAAATCTGCCGTTGCGCCACCCCATAGGAAATCTTCCGGTAGTTTTTTTGAAATTGTCATATTTTGATGCTTCCTTTCTTAATTTAAGCTTGTCCCGACTTTCACTTGTCCCTGATTATTTAATTGAATTTCATGATCAAAGTCATTGGTTAGAATTAACATAGTTGTTAGGTCATATCCTGCCGCAGTAATTTTTTCACGGTCTACCCGAACAATTGGTTCTCCTGCACGCACTTCCTCACCTTGTTCAACTAGTACATCAAACCCTTCACCTTTCAAATTCACAGTATCAATCCCAATATGAACCAGTAATTCAATACCTTCTTTGGTGGTAATGCCAAAAGCATGACCTGTTGGGAAAAGGGTTGTTAATTGACCATTTGCTGGCGCACAAATAAAGTCACTATCTAATTTAAAAGCTACGCCATCTCCTAGCATTTTTTTCGAAAAGGTTTCATCATTCACTTCTGTCAAAGGCAGCAAATCGCCTTCTGTAATCGCTACAATAGCATCATCCGGATAAAGTGCTTTAACTGGTTCTGCTAGGTCAACACTCTCTGTCTCATCGATCCCTAACATATAGGTTACAACTGCTGCAGTGACAATTGTTGCTACAATACCTATCACGATCGCCATCACTGTTTCTTGGAAAATAGGCAAGGCTAAAAGGTTGGAGTATCCCATAATATATACACGTGCACCTAATAAACTTGCAACCACACCACCAACAAAACCACCAGCCATTACCCCATACATCGGTTTACGATACTTTAAGTTAACCCCGTAAATAGCCGGCTCTGTAACACCTGCAACAATACAACCAATAGCTAATGAAATACATTCACTACGTAATTTAGCATTCTTTGTTCTAGCTGCGACACCAAGGTTGGCACCACCTTCTGCCATATTATGTAGTAAGAAAGCTGGACGAATAATTGCATCGTATCCCGGATTTACAAGTAATTGCGTCATAAACGGCGCAATTGCCGTATGCATTCCAGTCATTACCATCCAAGGTAGTGCTGCAGCAAGTAATCCAACTGCAATTGGTCCTATAGTGCCACTTAAAAACATAAATACTGATGCAATCACTTGACCAAGCATATTACCTAATGGACCAAGCACTACGAAAGCTAATCCACCAGCAATTAAAACAGTACCCATACCAACAAATACTGATTTAAAAATACCAGGTACAATTTTATTGAGGTATTTCTCTGCATAGTAAGCCACCACTGCAATTAATAAGGCCGGTAATAAAGAAGTACCATAACTTAATAGCGGAACATTAATACCAAATAAATTGACATTAGTAGCTGCTTCAGTCACTAAACCAGTATAATTGCCGTGCAAGAGAGCAGCTGCTGCAACAATAGAATAAACTGGTGTCCCTCCTAGTTTCGTTGCTGCCCCATAGGCCACGATCAACGGCATGAAGTAAAATGGTGCATCAGCAATCGCTGATAACAATTGATGAGAGGAGCTCTCAGCAAACTCAGGAGATAGGAAAGTAACGACTAGCAGCAACACCACTTTTAACATCCCACCTGCAATTAACCCAGGAATCAATGGCGTTACAGATGAAGAAATAAAACCAATGAGTCGGCCACCTGCATTTTTAAAACTTAAAGGTTCTTTGGTATTTGATAAATCATCTAAGTTTTCATCAATACTTTCCCCAGCTTTAACATGGTAGTTATTCACAATCTCTTCGTAGGTTGGTAGTAAATGTTGACCCAATATAACCATGTATTGGTCACCAGCATATACAACACCTAACACGCCTTCTAACCCTTCTAATACTTTCTTATCAGGTTTAGAATTATCCTTTAGATTAAAACGTAGTCGGGTCATGCAATGATTCACTACTTGAATGTTATCTTCTCCACCTACATTTGTAACAATATCTTTAGCTAATTTTTTATAGTCCATAATCATTGTCCTTTTCGTGATAATTTTGTTACGGAAACTTGATAATATTATCTTAATTAGATATTAATTTAAAATGAAAGCGTTGTCAATGAATTATCATATTTTTTTGACAAAATTGTCAAAGGAACTTAAAATAGGTTAGAGATTATATAGAGGAGCGGTCAGTATGACGATTATCGATAATATCCATCTACACCAAAAGGATTTCTCAAATTCAGAAGCTAAAGTAGCTACTTATATATTAGACAATCCACAGCATATTGAAACATTTACAATTACTAAATTAGCAAACCGTGCTGACACTTCAACTTCAGCAGTCTTACGTTTCTGTCAGACGTTAGGCTATAATGGCTACAAAGATTTCCGCTTTGAGTTTATTCATTATTTGAAAGGTAATCGTCAACTCGAGCCACAAGATGCACACTCGTTTATTGATCGTTATATCAATGAGTTTTCAAACACACTCATTGATTTTAAGTCGATTGATGAAACTGAATTAAATAAGTTGGTAGAGGCTTTACTAAACCATGAAATGAATTATATATTTGGTATGCACTTATCTTCAATTCCAGCTAGAGCTTTATCCCTTGGCTTATTAGATCTTGGTATAATGTCAATGTTTTCGGATAATTTCGTTACTGGCGGCCATTATGTCAACACTCTATCTGAGAATGCTACTTTAATATTTTTCTCAATAACGGGTAATAATACCAATGCAACGGCTTTTCTTGAAGCCATTCCAAGCGCATCTTTAGAAAACACTTTCTTGATTACCCTTAATCCCAGATCTGAATTAAAACGCTTTTTCAATCATACAATTGTCTTACCTGGTCGTACCACCTCTGCTAAGTCAATCGTCGACTTACAATCCTTACCAACAGTTTTTGTAGAAATTTTACTCAATCTAATTCATGAAAAACAATAATCACTTATTGATAAATACAGTTCTTTTAGCAATAAAAAAGGTCAGGAATTTTCGACACTTCTGACCTTTTTAGCTTGCTTATTCAAATTCTTTTAATAGTATTTCTTGGCGTTTCTTTAATTCGGGGATATCATTAGCTATTAATTTATCCCACATAGAAATTTGACTCCCAGTTCGACTGATCATCGATTCCTTTTTTTCATTAGTTAAGGCAGTCCGCTTTATTGTTTCATATCTAGTCCATGATTCTTCCAGAAATTGATCGTCCATCTCACTAGAAATACCGGTTTCTAACCTAAAGCGATTCCCTTTTTGCAGAAGATTTAACTGGTTCATCTGGCTAGGAAACATCTCTAAATAGCCATTCGCTACAATATAAGCAGCAACTTCTTCATCAATTTTCTTGAAATCAAATTGTAAGGGGATATTCAATTTTTCAAATGTGGCATATGGTATATCTTTCACCATAGCAGTATAGTCACCCATTTGGGCCTTAACTAAAGCTTTTTTGATTTTTATAGTATCCATATAACTCTCCTAAATATGATCACTTTGCTGGTGATTGATTGGCGCATTTTTATGATGGCGCAAGATATGGCGGTTATATCGTTCATCAGCTTTCAGGTATAAGACCTTACCTTCACCATCCGTAGATAAAGGAGATGGGTCGCCCACTTCAGTTTCTGTTAGAATCCAATACATATTCGTGAACCCATACCGTTCAAAATCATCATCTCCATAACCATCTGTAAAGTAGACTGCAACAGTATCTTCATTGGTAAAACCTTGGTCATGAAGCCATTGATAGGCCGGGGCAAAACTGGTGCCTCCTCGTCCAGCAAATTCCATATCTTTTAAAGATTGAAATGATAACTGTTTTGCATACTGGACAGTCGTATCCACATGGACTACCCATACTTCAGCGTGTAAAGTCTTTTGTATATTGGCTAACTCACCTAATGAATATGCCAAGGCTTCTTCATTCTGTGAAGCTGAGGTATCAAAGAATGCCACTAATCGACTAGCCGTATCTAAAACACGACCTGGTAAATCCACTCGATGTGGCTGTCGTCTATTCATACGATTTTTAGACAGTTTATAAGGGACTAAAGACGTACCCATGCCTCTTTTAATAACATCTCGCCAGTTTAATGCCCGTTGCTTAGTAATTTGATCGATGCTGACTTTCACTTCACTTGATAATTTTAATCGTAATTCTTCAGTCATTTGACTGTAAGAATCTTTAATTAAACCATTCATCAACTTCCGATATAAGTCCGCATGCTGACTATTAGGTGTAATAGGCTGCATGGTACGGTTATTTTTCATTTCCTCTTTTAATTGCTTGGCTGAATCAATTCGCAGTTCTTCTGCTTTATTTGGGTCAAAATTGCCTGCTAATTGACTATATAAATCATCCATTTGACCAGAACCTAACATTTTATTAAAGGTTGATTCCGTCCGGTTGTGCCCTTGTCTTTTCGGATCATTCTTTACTGCTTTTAATTCATTATAGTAATATAGCGTCCCAGCCTTTGGTAAGATAAGGCGATCTTCTGTAATATGCTTCACCCATTTTAAAGTTACTACGGTATCTGGTAAATCATCCACATATTGATTCACTTCAGCTTCCATCGCGACACTCATCACTTTAGCTGATTCTTCATCCTTAAAGGCCCAATCATATTCGACAATATGGCCAAATAAGACGTGATAACACATCTGTCTAATCGCCGCCAACATCCCAGCAGGTGTTTCATAGTAAAGGTAAAATAAAATAGGGTTAATTGTCATAACCAAGTCTAATCCGCGAAAGCCAATGGTAATTGGTTTGGCGAGTGACCCATTCATTTCTCGGTCTGTATGAAAAAGAATCCCAGCGAAAAGAACATCTCTTGCACCTTTTTGCGAATCTTGATGATTCATTAAACTAGCCGTCAGTATGCCCAACAGTTGATTTTGTGCATCACTAAATTTTTCATAGTCCTCATATTGGCCATGATTTAAAAAGGTAATATATGCAATTCTCATTTTCCGAAAAGTAGTTTCAATATTTTCAAACTCGAAGGCGGAAAATAATTCATTCTCAGACACTTAAACACCTACTTTCTTCCATACAATCTTTTACTCATTGGCATTGACGGCCATTGTAATATCAAAGGTTTTCTCAACAAAGTCATCATTTTGATTTAAAGCTTTATAAAATCGTGCTATTGCTGAATCAGCCGGTGCGTCATGCATCCGTTTAATCAAAATATAAATTTCATCAGGCTCTGAAACCACAAAGATATCTGTATAACGGCTAATTAGATCGCCATCTTCAATTAAATCTGATTGATGCACAATATAATCTGTTAAATCTTCTATGACGCGTTTACGGCGTACTATTGGCATAGCTTGATATCTATCTAAAATACTTTCGGGTAGATGAGATCCTGTTGCTTGCACAACTTCGGTTGGTTTAATAAAATCAGTTTGTTGTTGTCTCAAAAAAGTCACAAAGACTTGACCAGCCTCATCACCAATGTTTCCTTCAATACCCTCAATCAAGAATTCAAGATAATCATCTGCTAAATGATAAATATCATGTCCCGCATCCTCAAAGGCATATAATAAGTTGGATAGTCGTTCATATGCACGAGGTGTTGGATTCTTATCTCTCGTTTCATCAATTACAATAAAGTATTGGCGACCATCTGCTTGCAGAAATTCTGTAATCAATGGATGAATCATCGTACGATTTGGATTGTTAACTTGTATCTTTTTGGCAAAAGAACTAATCCAATCTTCTAAGTTAGCGCCCATTCTAATCCGCATCGTCCGGTCATTAATAGCCATATCACGAGCATTGGTTGCGTATGACGTATTTTCGAACCCTTCTACATCACTTGAAGGGTTTTCAGCCGTAATAATAACCACATTATCAGGTAAAGCTTGTCCCATCAAATTACGTTGTAGCACTAAGTTCATCAATTCTCCTTGCACCATAGCAATTGGTCGGTTAAATTCGTCCAAGAAAAGAATCACTTTACGGTCTGGATCCGCTTCTGCTGCTGTAATCGCTCCTTGAATTTGTGGATTTAGATAATATTTAATATGGTCTTCTTTTGGAACCGGCATAGTTAAATCACCTGGTTGCAGTAAAGAACAGGTAATTTCAAAGTAAGCAAAATCATTATTTTTAGCTAAATCTCGAATCATTTGCGATTTACCAATCCCACCATGCCCTACAATATTAGGAACAATATCTGTATCTTGGGCTAAAAGTAAATTCAATCCTTTGTACACAGCTGTATATGGTAACCCAGCTACTCTATCTGTCATAATCTATTCACACCTTCTGTATTGAATGTTCTTATTTATTATACGAGTTTCCCCTTGTTAAGCCATCTATTTTCATATACTTCTAACAAGGAATACATAATTGTATTTTGTCATATCTGTATTATATTTTTACTGCTATTCAATATTTTACCAATAAAAATATTGACATCATACCCATACTAAGGCATCAATCATTAAACTTGTCGTCTTAAGTTTGATGCCTTAGTAAACTCTTTATTATTCATAAATTTCTAAATTAGCCGTTTACATTACAATCATTTAACTTATAAAAACACATTTATCATACAAAAAATGGACCAACTAAAAAAGGAGCATTTGCATGCTCCTTTAGTAAACTATTTTGCGTAATCAACTGCTCGTTTTTCGCGTATCACGATTACTTTAATTTGTCCTGGGTAATCCAGTTCATTTTCAATGCGTTTTGAAATGTCATGTGCTAATTCAATTGCTTTTAAATCATCTACTTCATCTGGTTTAACCATTACACGGATTTCTCGTCCGGCTTGAATTGCGTATGCATTATGAACGCCGTCATAATTTTTGGCAATAGCTTCAAGGCTACGTAATCGTTGGATGTAGTTTTCTAATGATTCACTGCGGGCCCCTGGTCGTGCTGACGAAAGTGCATCGGCGATGGCAACTAAGCTAGCGATAACACTTGTTGCTTCAACGTCACCATGGTGGCTAGCAATGGCGTTAATAACAGTTTCAGGTTCTTGGTATTTGATAGCAAATTCCGTACCAATTTGTACGTGAGACCCTTCTACTTCATGATCAACGGCTTTACCGATATCATGCATTAGACCAGCGCGTTTAGCCAATTGTACGTCTTCACCAAGTTCTGCTGCCATTACACCAGCTAATTTAGCAACTTCAATACTGTGATTCAAAACATTTTGACCGTAACTTGTTCGGTAGTATAAGCGACCTAATGTTTTCACTAAGTCAGGGTGAAGAGAATGAATACCTAAATCAAAGATAGTTTCTTCACCGATTTCTCTTACTTTACTATCCATTTGTTTACGAGCTTTTTCAACTGCCTCTTCAATTTTGGCTGGATGGATTCGTCCATCTCCAATCAATTTATCTAAAGCGATTTTTGCAATTTCACGACGAATCGGATCAAATCCACTTAATACGACAGCTTCAGGTGTATCATCAACAATCAAGTCAATTCCGGTTAAGGATTCTAATGTCTTGATGTTTCGTCCTTCTTTACCAATGATACGACCTTTCATATCGTCATTTGGTAAGTGAACAACTGTAACTGTAGATTCTGTAACTGTATCCGCTCCAGAGCGTTCAATAGCTTGAAGTACAATTTGTTTTGCAACTCGATCTGCCGTGTCATTAGCTTCTTGCTCTGCCTTCTTAATTAATAAGGCTTTCTCATGGGCTAATGTATCTTCCATCTCTTTTAGTAATAAGTTTTTGGCATCTTCACGAGACATAGCTGCTACATTAACTAAAACTTCATTTCGTTTTTCAATTAATGCGTCTGCTGCTTTTTCAGTCTCAGCAACCTTTTTCTTACGGTCACGTAGAGATTGTTCTTCATTACTTAATTTATTTTCTTTGTCAGAAATAGATGCATCCCGTCTATCCAATTTTTCTTCTTTTTGGTTTAAACGGTCTTCTTGTTTCTTAACTTCACTACGGCGATCTCTAACTTCACTATCTACTTCATTTCTATACCGTTGCAATTCTTCTTTTGCGTTTAAGATAATTTCTTTCCGCTCAGATTCTGCGCTACGTTTAGCATTTTCAATGATTCCTTGTGCGGTTATGTGCGCTTCATCTTTTTCACGTTCTTGTTCTTGTAATAAAGACTTCTTCCCTACATAAACGCCACCCAATAGACCAACAATTAAAGCAATGATAGCGAAGGCAATTTCAGTAAATCCCATAGTTTCACCTCCGTATCTATTTAATTGTGTTCTTTTTTCGTAAATATTAAAATATTATAAAACATGCATTACATGCACATAAGTTCATTTTATATTTAAGTGGAATGAATGTCAATCAAGTCGGCAGTCAAAAGCATGATAGCCTTTTCAAAAAAGATGGCAAAAAAATACCTTTCCCATAGTGATTCAATGGGAAAGGCATGGTGGTTATCTATTTAAAAATAAATTTTATTCTGTTTCTTCTTCCAATAATTCCACTTGTGCTTCATCATTTGCTTCTAAGGCTGCTAGTTCTTCTTCGCTTAATTTACCATTTTGGCCAAAACCGAAGTGTTGACGAACTTGTCCATCAATGGTTTCACGAATTTCTGGATTTTCGCGTAAGAATTGTTTTGCATTCTCACGACCTTGACCGATACGGTCTTCACCATATGAATACCAAGAACCGGACTTGTTAATGATGTCTAATTCAGCTGCCAAGTCAACTAGTTCACCCTCTTGAGAAATCCCTTCCCCATACATGATGTCAACTTCTGCCACTTTGAATGGTGGTGCTACCTTGTTTTTAACAATCTTAATTTTAGTACGGTTACCGATTGCGCTCCCGCTCTCTTTAATTTGTTCACCACGACGTACTTCTAAACGCACAGTAGAGTAGAATTTCAAGGCTCTACCGCCTGGTGTTGTTTCAGGACTACCGAACATTACCCCAACTTTTTCACGAATTTGGTTGATAAAGATGGCGATTGTTTTCGTTTTGTTGATGGTGCCTGATAATTTACGTAATGCTTGAGACATTAACCGGGCTTGAAGACCGATATGAGAGTCACCCATTTCACCTTCAATTTCGGCACGTGGTACTAAGGCTGCAACTGAATCGACAACGATGATATCAATGGCACCTGAAGATACTAAAGCGTCAGCAATCTCCAAACCCTGTTCACCAGTGTCTGGTTGAGAAAGTAGTAACTCATCAACGTTTACACCTAGTTTAGCTGCATATTCAGGATCTAGCGCATTCTCAGCATCGATAAAGGCTGCAATACCACCACGTTTTTGTACTTCCGCAATTGCATGTAATGAAACAGTCGTTTTACCAGATGATTCTGGTCCGTAGACTTCAATAATACGACCGCGTGGGTAGCCACCAACTCCTAAAGAAATATCCAATGTTAATGAACCTGTTGGAACAGTAGAGATTCTAGTATCTCCGCGTTCACCCATTTTCATGACTGAGCCTTTACCAAAGTTACGCTCAATTTTTTTCATTGCATCGTCTAATGCTTTTTGACGGTTGCTATCGTTTTTATCCATAGTCATGCGTAAATCCTCCTAATGTTCTCCTGCGTTTCTTTTATTTTATAATTCTTTTGCTGAATAAGCAAGAGAAAAGCGAACGAATGTTCTATTAATTTTTAATAATATCAAAGTAAGCTGAATAGACTGAACGATATTGAATATTTTGACGACTACCTCTTAATGTTGGTGTTAAAACTTTAGTTTCTTGGCCTGCTTGGGAGATACCAATATAGACAGTCCCCGCTTCTTTTCCTTCCATGGCATCCGGTCCAGCGACACCTGTAAAGGATACTCCAAAGTCAGATTGATATAGATCTCGTACGTTTTCCGCCATTTCAGTCGCTGTTTCAGCACTCACCATGCCATAAGTTTCCAGTGTTTGCGGTTGGACATTTAACACATTGGCTTTGGCTGTTTCTGTATAAGTGACGGCTGATCCGTGTAAGACTTTTGAAGACCCTGGGACATCGACAACTTTTTTAGCTGCCAGTCCACCAGTGAAACTTTCAGCGAAAGCAATAGTCTGCTCACGGTCTGTCAATTTCTCTACCAATACTTCATTGATGCCTAAGTTTTCTCCTTCGCCTACATAATAGTCAGCTAACCGAGCGTTGATAGCTGTAGCCAGGTCTTCTAATAAAGGCTTGGTTTCTGCTTCATTTTTACCAGCTGCAGTTAGTCTAACTGTTACCATGAAATTTCCAAAGTAAATGGCTACTGTTGGATTTTCTTGACTCATAATCAAGTCATCAATAGTGTCAGCTAATTGCGATTCACCGATACCAAAATAGTGCAGGTATTTAGATGTTAGTACCATGTCATTTTGGTATTGGTCTAGTAAATAATCAGCTACATAATGGTTGAACATATGCTTCATTTCAGATGGTGGTCCTGGCAATAGAATATAGGTATGGTTATCATGTTCAATCGCTGTACCAAGCGCTTGCCCTACATCATTGGGGAAAGTATGCCCTGCTTGAAAAGTCAGCCCCATAGCCAGATTGTTTTCAGTCATGATTCTGCCTTTAAAAGTTGCTTTGATGGTTTCCATCCCCACTTCATCGTGAATGAGTGGTTGATTTAAGTAAGCTGAAATAGTTTGTTTGGTTAAATCATCTCGAGTAGGTCCTAAACCACCTGTATAAATGATGATATCCGACCTTTGTTCAGCCTGAGCGGTCACCTTCTTTAACCGTTCAGGGTTATCGCCAATGACCGTTTGTACGTAATGGTCAAAGCCTAATTCATTCAATTTTCGTGCAATAAATTGCGCATTTGTATTCGCGATTTGTCCCATTAATAATTCTGTTCCGACAGCTATAATGTCTACTTTCATTCTTTTCCCACCTATTAGTATATACGTTTTATTTATGCGTTTGCGCATAGTGATTCTTGTATATTATAGAACAAAAAAGAGCCCGGTAAAAACCGAAGCCCTTAAAAATTGTGTTTATAGTCCGTCTGAAAAGACGGAAATATTTTTAACGAAGTAGTCTACACCTGAATAGATGGTAAAGACTAATGCAAGATATAGTAGGATTTGCCCGATTGAAAATGGCAAGAATCCTAAGGGGAAATCCCCGAGTAACAAGAAGATAATGGATAGCATCTGGGTGAATGTTTTCAATTTCCCAGCACTCCCAGCCGCCATGACTGTCCCTTTTTCCACTAGTAATAGGCGGAGTCCGGTGACAGCTAATTCGCGCATGATAATGATTGAAACTAACCATGCTGGTGCTAAATCGATACCAACTAAGGCGATAAAGGCTGTTGCAACGAGCATCTTGTCGGCTAATGGGTCGGCAAATTTACCGAAATTAGTGACAAGGTTGTCGCGACGTGCGATGTAACCGTCTAGCCAGTCGGTGAATGATGCGACTGCGAAAATGATGGCTGCCACCACATATTGCCAGTACCAATGACTGCCGAGTACTTGTGTACCATCTCCACTTGCTGGGATAGATACGAAAATCATGAAGATTGGAATCATGATCATCCGAATGATGGTTAATTTATTTGGTAAATTCAAATAATCCCTCCTAGTTGACTGTCTGCTATGTTAATTATAGTATAGCATTTTTTGACTTGGAAAATGTGTGTATCGGCCTATTACATAACCTACTCGGTTGATTTATCGCCGTTTTCTTGGAAGATGTTAACTGTACGCGGTTTAGACCCTTCTTGTGGGCCGACAATTCCGCGTTGTTCCATGTCATCTACTAGACGAGCTGCACGGTTGTAACCAACTCTAAATTGACGTTGTAACATTGAAATCGAGACGGTTTCACGGGTTTTAACAAATTCAAGGACAGTATCCCACATTTCATCTAAATCTTCGCCTGGCGCTGATTCTTTAGTCTCAGTTGGCATCATAGATTCGACATAATTTGGCTCTTGTTGTTCTTTTACAAATGAGACAACATGTTCCACTTCGTCATCTGTGATAAAGGCCCCTTGGACACGAATTGGTTTCGACTCGCCCATAGGTAGGTAGAGCATATCTCCTCGACCCAATAGTTTTTCGGCACCGTTTTGGTCGATAATGGTTCTTGAGTCAGTTCCTGAAGATACGGCAAAGGCGATTCTTGACGGTACATTGGCCTTGATAATCCCTGTAATAACGTCAACAGATGGCCTTTGTGTCGCTAGGATCATATGGATACCAGCTGCACGTGCCATTTGTGCTAGCCGGGTAATTGCGGCCTCAACTTCTTTAGAAGCGACCATCATCAAGTCGGCTAACTCATCTACAATCACAACGATATAAGGTAGGGTCGGATGCGCAGTACCTTCATTAAGGTTTTCTTCATGAACGAAGTCATTGTAACCGTCAATATTCCGTTGGCCCGAAGCAGCAAACAATTCATAGCGACGTTCCATTTCTTGAACGACTTTTTGTAAGGCTTGAGCTGCTTTTCTTGGATTGGTTACAACTGGTGTTAACAAGTGTGGAATACCGTTATATATCGATAGTTCCACTTTTTTAGGGTCGATCATCATCAATTTGACTTCATTTGGCTTGGCCTTCATCAAAATGGATACGATAATCCCGTTGATAGCGACTGATTTACCAGATCCTGTAGACCCAGCAACCAATAGATGGGGCATCTTGGTCAAGTCTGCTGAACGAATATTGCCTGAAATATCTTTTCCTAATGGGACTTCCAAGACTTTTCCCGATTGCAGTTGATGCTCAAAAGAATCACGGAAGGAAACTAAGGATACATCTTGATTGGGCACTTCAATCCCGATAAAGGATTTACCTGGAATCGGCGCCTCGATCCGGATATCTTTAGCAGCTAGTGATAAGGCGATATCGTCGGCTAAACCAACAATCTTACTTACTTTTACCCCAATCGCTGGCTGAATTTCATATTTTGTTACAGCTGGTCCCAAGTTAGCCTTAGTGACTTTGGCATCCACATTAAAGCTCTTGAAAGTCGCTTCAAGTTTACGGACATTTTCTTTAATGACAGAGTATTCACCACTTTGGTCTGTCGCTTTAATTGGCGTCAACAAGTTGGCTGGTGGTAATTTGTACTCTGGATTTTCTGGCTCTGCAGCCATATCCATGACAATATCTTTACCGTCATCTGGTTCAGTATCGACATCTTGGTCATCAGTGGTTGGACTAACTTGCGTCTTTGCTTGTTCAGCCTTGGGGAATTCATCAGCTTGCGTGCCAATTTCAAGAGAAGTTTGTTCGATTTCAGCTGGATGGTTGCCTTTACTCGCACTGGCGCTTGGCCCAACAATGACTACATCTTCGTCGTCTGTATCCACTTGTTTTGGTTTAATGCGGTTGTTGTTTTCCGAACTATCTTGATCTTCACCAGACTGCTTGCTTTTTTTAGTAGCTTTACTTCGGCTAGCTTTTTGTTTAGATTGGTCTGCCTTATATTTTTCCCGGTCCTCACGGTAACTTGAAAATTGTTGTTTCGTTGTATCCCAGAATTCACTTAACCAATTAAACACCACACTGGTAATGGACTGAAGCCCTTCGATTAAATCTAACCAGGTAATACTGAACAGGTAGCACAATAGAATCATTAAGGCGATGCCCACAAAAATATAGGTTCCCAACTGACTTACTGTGTAGAAGGTAAAGGTATATAATAAACCACCTAAAAGCCCACCACCTAATGGTTGACCGGCACCTTCAGCGGTAAAATTGGCGATAGCCCGTTGCCAAGTCACCACTAATACAGATGTATCGCTGGATAAGGCGATGGCTAAATAATCCCAAGCATGCATTAATATGGCTAGGATAGGTACTGCCCAAATCACCGTGTTCATAATTCTACCTAAAACTAATGGGCCATGCCCTGTCACAAGCACCCATCCTGTGAAGATAATTTCAATAATAAATACAGGAACGGCTAGTCCCCCAACAAAAAATTCCATCAGATGCATGAATAATCGGCCCAATGCACCAAGTTCTAGCACACCGATAATGGCGAAAAATAATGAAATCCCAGAAAATAATTGCATGCGGAATAGCTCTTGTTGTTTCTTAGTCCGTCTTTTCTTTTTTCTTGCCACGCTAACCCTCCTCTTCTAAAAGATTTTTATCGCTCGAATAGCGATTGATATTGTCTAAAATACTGGTTAATTCTTTGACGCGTGCCTCACTTAAAGCTTGTTGGTTCTCATAAAGGACTAGGCTATGGTAGACTTGTTCATCATTGGCACAAGGTTCACACCAATCCGTTTCACCCGGTTGCCAGAAAGCGCGCATCCCTTCTACTCGGCTACGCGTCTTCGGAAATAAGCCCTGCAATTTTAATGATTCACCTTGAAAAATAAGTGCTGCATCCTCTAAGCTGTCAGCCGTTTCAACAGCGACGACATGCTCATGCCAGTCATCTTCAAACCACCATGGCTCGTCAAATCCATCTATTTGATATACTTGGAAACTCATCTTCTTCACTCTCCAATCAGCACTCTATTATACCAAACTTACGGTCGATTTTCATCTTGGTGATGTTTTGACCTTACGCAAACAAAGGACTTCATTTTAATAAAAATCCCATTCAAAATTAGTACTTAGTCTGATGTTAATCGACATAATATCTAGTATAATTAAAGAAGCATAATGAAAGAAGGGATATTTATGAAAACATGTAGAATTGTTGTAACCGGACGTGTGCAAGGTGTAGGCTTTCGTTATTTTACGGAAAGAATCGCCAAGAGGATGAAAGTTGCAGGAACTGTTGAGAATAAGAACGATGGATCAGTCGAAATTCTTGTTCAAGCAGACGATGCCACATTGCGCGCTTTTATTGAAGAAGTCAAAGAAATGCCGGAAAACCCATCCGCCCATGTCGACAATATCCAAGTCGTTGAAACCTTCAATAGTGAGGAAATGGTGAAATTTCGCACCGTTTATTGAAATAGCCCCCCAAATTAGCTACAATAGTAACGTTAGTCAAGACACTTAAACAAGAATCAAATAACTATATAAATTAAAGGACGTGAAGTATTGTCAAGCCGTTTAAAAAATAAACGCCTATCGCTAATTATGTTAGTGATGTCACTCGTGGTATTTTTGGGTGGATGTGCCAATCCAAATAATCCAGATGGTCTTATGTACCGCTTAACAGTAGCACCGATTGGTCAACTTATCGCATGGATTGCTGATCAGTTTGCTGGTAACTACGGAATTGCTATTATCATTATTACCATTGCCATTCGTATTATTCTATTGCCACTTACCCTGAACCAGCTGAAAAGCTCAACGCGTCAACAAATTAAGATGGCTGCTTTCCAACCATACTTAAAAGAAATTCAAGAACGTCAAAAAAATGCCACAACGCAAGAAGAGAAAATGGCATTAGCGACTGAACAACAAGAATTCATGCGCGAAAATAACGTTTCTATGTTTGGTGGAATGGGTTGTTTACCATTATTACTACAATTACCAATCATCTCTGGTTTATACACTGCTATTCGCGTGAGTGAACCAATTGCCAGCTCTGAATTCTTCGGTATCTCACTTGGAGAATCTCATATGGTATTAGCCATTATCACCATTGTAATGTACTTAATTCAATCATTCATTACCTTGCAAGGTGTACCAGAAGAGCAAAAAGCGCAAATGCGTTCTACCCTATTCATGACACCAATTATGATGGGATTCATTGTATTTACAACACCAGCCGGGTTAACACTTTACTTCTTAGCAGGTGCCATTTGGTCAATTCTACAATCATTATTTACAACTTTCTACTTCAAGCCAAGAATCCAAGCAGAAGTTGATAAAGAAATGGCTGAGAACCCAATCAAGGTGAAGAAACCTTCTAGCGGCCGTAAAGATGTGACTGATTCTGTTAAGAACGAACCTACAAACAAACGCTTAACAAATAATGACAGCCAAACAAACCGTAATGCTGGCAAACAACGTAAATAACAACTGATAACAAGGTAAAAGCCCTCTGACTTGGCGTTCTATACGCTAGCCAGAGGGCTTTTCTTATGCTATTAAAAAGTGCATAAAAGGGTTTGCGATAGCTCTGCTACAAACCCTTTTTATATAGCTAAATAACTCGTTTTATTCTCCGTAGAAGTGTTTAGAAGCGATTGCTGCACCTTCTACAAGGGCTTCTAATTTAGCCCAAGCGATTTGCTCGTGTAAACGTCCACCTAAACCACAGTCAGTTGAAGCAACGACGTTTTCTGGCCCAACAATTTCACCGAAACGGATTAAGCGTTCTGCGATTAATTCTGGATGCTCAACCGCATTTGTTGAATGTGATACTAAACCAGGAATGATGTATTGGCCTTCTTTTAAGCGGCCTACTTTTTCCCATACTTTCCATTCGTGCGCATGACGTGGACTTGATGCTTCAAAAGTAAATCCTGCTGCATTTACTTCTAAACATTGATCAACGATGTACTCTAATGGAATATCTGTTGTATGTGGTCCATGCCATGAACCCCAGCAAATATGTAAGCGAACTAAAGCTGGATCGATACCTTTTAAGGCACGGTTAATAGCGTCAATACGTAATTGTAACCATCTTTGGAAGTCTTCAACTGATGGCTCTGGGTTGATTTGGTCCCAAGCTTCAGCCAAGTCTGGCGCATCAATTTGAACGATGAAACCAGCATCTGTGATTGCTTTATATTCTTCATGTAATGCGTCTGCTAAATCATTTAATAAGGCTTCTTCATCACCGTTGTAGTAGTTATCTTGTAGACGAGCTGCTGAACCTGGAGATACAGCTGCAATAAAACCTTTATCTAAGTTATTTTTAGCTAGTGAAGATTTTAAGAAATCTACGTCACGTTGTACTTGGTCATGACCAACGTAAGTCACTTTATCAGCGAAAACTGGGTTACCGACAGCTTTACGTTTACCTAAAACCCCAGAATCTGGATCTTCATAGGCAGCTGAGAAAATTGCACGGTCACGACGGTCAGGAAATGATGTTAATTTAATGTTTCCTGGTGTTGAACGAACTTTTTCAGGGTTTGCCCACCGGTCTTGGTCAGTCATTTCTAAACCACCTAACCGATAGAATGAGTAGTTCCACCAAGCACCAAAATCTACTGGACCAGATGTGATATGACCATATTCACCATCATTTACAATGTCGATACCAAGTTCTTTTTGTTTTGCAACAACTTGATCCACTGAATCTTGGATGATTCGATTGTATTCTTCGTCTGAAATTTCATTTTTTGCACGACGGTCATTTGCCTCTAATAATGTTTTTGGACGTGGTAATGAACCTACATGTGTGGTTAAAATTTTCTTGTTTGTCATAGCTAAAACCTCCATCTTGTTTAGATAAATTGTAACACATCTACAAAACTATTATGTCTTGATCAAAGTATCGAAAAACTATCAAGCTTGATTAGGAAATTTTGAACACGATGGTTGAAAATATGGTCGAAATAACTATTTTTGCAAGAATTCTATATAAGCAAAAACAGGCTGGGAAAAGCCCCAACCTGTTCTTATCTCGTCTGAATATAATAAATCTTAGTTACTAATCTAAGGTTACCAAATGATTATTTGATGTATTTAGATTCTAAGCCTTCAGCTTCTAAGTACTCTCTGAATGGTACTAAGTTAGTAGCTTCGTAACGTTCTTTGTAAGCTTTGATTTCGTCTTCGCTGTATAGTTTTGAATCTAATTTCAATGTTTCTACAGGGATTGGACGGTCTTGAGTAATCTTACAGTCGATAACTACAGTATGACCTGCTTTATTAGCTGCAACAGCTTCAGCCATTACACGGTCCATATCTTCGATACGGCTTACAGTAAATCCTTTAGCACCTTGTGCTTCAGCGATTTTAGCGTAGTCAACATCTGTAAAGTCTACACCGAATAAGTTTTTGTTAGTGTCTTCATATTTGTTTTTGATGAAGGCATATTCAGTGTTAGAGAATACAACGTTGATTACAGGCATGTTGTAACGTACGTTAGTTACTACATCTGGGTAAGTCATAGAGAAGGCACCATCACCAATGATGTTCCAAACTTGACGATCTGGGTAAGTGTTTTTAGCACCTAAACCACCAGGGATAGCGATACCCATTGTCGCGAATAATGGAGAAGTTCTCCACATGTTTTTAGGTGTCATGTGTAAATGACGAATAGATGTTTGTGTTGAGTTACCAACATCAATTGAGTAAATTGCATCTTCATCAGCATGATTGTTGATTGCATTGTACACTTGGTAGAATTGCAAGTCGCCTTCTTCTTTAGTTTCTAACATGTTGATGTATTCACGCCAGTTAGCGATGTTTTTCAAGTTAGCTGTCCACCATGCTGACTCTTCAACAGCGTCAACTTTGTTTAAGATTTCGTCGATTGCTAAACCAGCATCACCTAAGATAGCAACATCAGCGTGGTGACGTTTACCTAACATAGCTGGGTCGATATCGATTTGGATGAAGTTATCAACATTACGGAAAGTACCTTCAACCTCTGAGAATGGGAAGTTTGAACCAGCAAATAATACTGTATCTGCTTCTAAGATTGTTTCGTTAGCTGGTTTCCAACCTACACGGTAAGTAGAACCTGTTAACGCTTCGAAGTCCCACTCGAAAGTTTCAAAGTTTTTACCAGTAGTGATAACTGGCGCTTTGATTTTACGAGCTAATTCTTGAACTGCAGGACCGTGGCCCATAGTACCAATACCAGCGTAGATTACTGGACGTTTAGAGTTGTTTAATAATTCAACTGCTGCGTCGATATCTTGTGCTGCTGGAGCGATTGGTTCATATTTACGTAAGCTGTTTGCAGATGAGTACCATTGGTCGTTGTCGATTTCAACTTTAGCGAAATCACCAGGTACTTCTAGAACTGCTACACCACGTTTAGCGATAGCCATACGAGCCGCTTCGTCAACTAATTTTGGTAATTGCTCAGCATAAGCTACACGACGGTTGTAAACTGCAATGTGGTCGTACATTGGGTTTTGGTTTAATTCTTGGAAAGCGTCCATGTTTAATTCGCGTTGTGGACGAGAACCTAAGATTGCAACTACTGGAATGTTATCCATTGCTGCATCGTATAAACCGTTAATCAAGTGAGATGCACCTGGACCACCAGAACCAACAGTAACACCTAGGTTACCGCCGAATTTGCTTTGCATTACAGCAGCCATAGCACCTACTTCTTCGTGTTTCACTTGTAGGAATTTAACGTTGTTTTCTTCTTCACCCATCGCGTCCATCAATGAACTTAAAGTACCTGAAGGAATACCGTAAATAGTATCTGCTCCCCAAGATTCTAAAATCTTCATAACTGCTAAACCGATGTTAATTTTGTTATCTGACATTTAGATTACCCTCCATTTGATTTAAAAATATCACAATTGAAATAATAGCACTTAAAACAGCTTATTCCAATGAATTGCCACAAATATCCTTTGTGAGGTCCATAATTAGCCAAAAATACCCCTTTTTTAGTACAATATTGTTTCATTTGCAAAAAAATGGTACAATGGGCGAAATTGTACTAGTACAGTTTAAGAGGTAAAAACCCTTGTAAATCAAGAACTTTTAAAAAGTAACCACTATTAACACTACTACACAAGTTTACTGTTATAAAATTTAGGAATTACATATCCATTTTCATCATTTATCTTTTTAAATTTTACACATTAGAAAGTTAGTGAAGAATATCTTAAATATAGTCGAACGGTATAAACAACTAATGATGGCTATTGTAAGAAGTTATACAACATCATTAGGAATTTCTTTTAACAATTTGGCAGGTACCCCACCAACTAATGAATTATCAGCTACATCCTTAGTCACAACCGCACCAGCCGCCACAACAACATTGTTACCAATCGTCACACCAGGTAAAATAGTTACATTTCCACCAAGCCATACATCATTCCCAATTGTTACTGAGCTTGCCACAGCTAGATGGTCTCGTCGTCCTTGAGGTGTTATGGGATGATTTACTGTAGAAATCAATGTATTTGGCCCTATCATCACATCATTCCCGATTTTCACTTTAGCAATATCCAAAATTGTTACATTATAATTTGCTAGAAAATTATCACCAACCTCAATATTTTCTCCACTATCACAATTAAAGACAGGAGCTACAAAGGGATTTTTGCCAACTTTTCCAAATAAATTTCTTATTGCCGCTTCCAATGCTACATTATCTGAAGTATCTACACCATTTAATTTTTTACAACCGGAGATTGCTTGAAGTTTTTGACTATTTACTTCTTTATCTCGCATCGAATATGGTAATCCTGCCTGCAGTTTTTCCATTTCAGTCATATTTTGAATGTTTTCTGTCATCACAAACGCCCTCTCTTATTCAAGTCATCTTTCTTCTATATATTAAAATAAGAACCTTACGCTTACTAGCATAAGGTCCTGTCATGGTTTATTTAATTAAATTATTATCCTCATCATTTGCTGCTTCTTCCAACAATTGATCAATTCGTTCACGATCAGCTGCTGAAATTTCGTCTAAGGTATTCAAGATTGGGAAGCGGACATGGAAAATAGACCCATTGCCCAGTTCACTCTCTACAAAGATAGAACCCTTGTACCCTTTGATTAATTCTTTCGCGATAGATAAACCTAGACCATTCCCTCCACGTTCACGCGACCGCGCCTTATCCACCCGGTAGAAGCGGTTAAAAATACGGTTTTGGTCTTCTTGAGACATCCCCTCACCGAAATCTTGGATGGCAATTTCAATATAATCAACGGCGTTGGTCGCAACAGAAATATGGATTTCTTGGCGATCTGTAGAATATTTCACTGCATTATCCAATAAAATAATCAGTATTTGCTCAAGATGATTACGGTAAATCTGAATCTCATAATTACGACGCAGGTCATTTTCCAAGAAGAATTGGAAGTCTGGGTATAAGACCTTGAAATTTTGGAATACTTGATTAATCACTTCGTTAATTAACGTTGTCTTATCATAGTATTGCGTATCTACTTGACCAGCCCGTGATAGGTCTAACATCTCTTGAACAAGTACTTTCATACGTTCCAGTTCATTTACAGATGCAGATAATGACTCTTCTAGTATTTCTGGATCATCTTTACCCCAACGATTCAGCATATTTAAATGTCCCTCAATGATCGCTACAGGTGTACGTAATTCATGCGATACATCTTCGACAAAGTGAATTTGTTGGTCAATATACTCACTTGTTTGATCCAGCATTTGGTTGATACTTTCAGAAATTTCAGTGATTTCACCGCGGTATTCTGATACGTTTAAACGGCGGTCAGCAATATTATCTGCAGTGATGTTCTTTAAGAAACGCTTCATCTTTTGAATCGGTTGAATAAAGTAATAAGCTACACCAATACCAGCGACAACGGCGATGACTAAATTAACCCCCGCCATAATAATCAATTCAGTCCGTTTATCAGATAATTGATTGGCAACTGTTTGGTAATCAAAGGTCGCAAAATAATACCCAATTTGGTCAGACCCTTCATATAGTAATTGATAAGTCAGGAAGTCGCCAGTTTCATCCGATTTCGTTCGGCCTGTCGTTCTATTAGTTGAGTAACTATCTACAGTAGTCCCTGAATTATAAACCAGGTTGCCATTTTCATTATAGACTTGGATTTTCACGTTATGTTCATTCAAGTAATCTTCTAATGAAATATTTTCAATGGCAATCCGTGATTGGAATCCTTCACGCACTTCTGAAGCTGGGCGCGACGCTAAAGAATTTAGATAGGTTTGTAAATACGTGTCAATTTGTGTAACCTCAGTCACATAGTCTTCTTCTAGCGCTCGTTGTTCTTGAATATTTGAAATGATGGGGCTCACACTCAAGGCCAACCAAAACAAGCTAGATAAAACTAAGCCCCACTTCCAAATTAATGAAAATGGGTGCTGCAGTTTTGTTTTAAAATCATTTAAAACGCTATTAAACATTATTCTGGGGTCCTCATTACATAGCCCGTACCACGGACAGTTTGAATGTAACCTGGTTGACCATCTACATCGATTTTATTTCGTAAGTAACGAATATAAACATCTACCACGTTGGTTTCAACTTCAGTTGTATAGCCCCATACTTTATTTAATAATTCTGTACGAGGTAATACCACGTTAACGTTCTCCATTAACATCACCAATAACTCGTACTCACGTTTTGTTAAATCGATAATCTCTTCGCCACGGCGAACGATACGATTTTCTTTTTCAACAGAAAGGTCACGGAAAGTTACTTTCGTTTGTTTTCTGTGTTGTTGTTCTTCTTCGATATCAATACGACGAAGTAATGCACGAATACGTGCCAATAATTCTTCAATCGCAAACGGCTTAACGATATAGTCATCGGCACCGTGGTCAAAACCTGATACACGGTCAATAACTGAATCTCTAGCCGTCATGATGATTATCGGCACATCTGAAGTTGGTCGTAAACGACGACACACTTCAATCCCGTTAATCTCTGGCAGCATTAAATCTAACAAGATTAAGTCCCAGTTGCCTTCTTGAGCTTTCTCAAGCCCAATACGACCATCCTTAGCAAGTTCTGTTTCATAGCCCTCATGTTTAAGTTCTAATTCAACAAAGCGCGCTAAGTTTTTTTCATCTTCAACGATTAAGATGCGTTTTGCTTTTTCTTCACTCATAATTTCACCCTATTTCCTGCACAAATTCATGGGCAAGCCCAAAATTAAGCATCGATTTGTTCTTCTTTATCCCATAATAAGTGATAAGAACCTTCAGCATCAACACGTTCATAAGTATGCGCACCAAAGTAGTCACGTTGTGCTTGAATGATGTTCGCTGGTAAAGTTTCTGAACGGTAGCTATCGTAGTAAGACAAGGCAGATGTGAAACCAGGTACTGGAATACCAGACTTAATTGCTTCTGCTGCTACTTCACGAGTTGCTTGTTGGTAATCTTTAGCAATATCCATAAAGTATTCATCTAATAAGATGTTTTCTAAGTCAGCGTTGTTTTCGTAAGCGTCCATGATTTTTTCTAGGAAGCCTGCACGGATGATACATCCAGCACGGAAAATAGCTGCGATTTCTTTATAGTTCAAGTTCCAATCATATTCTTCTGACGCTGTACGGTATTGGTAGAAACCTTGCGCGTAAGACATGATTTTAGAGAAGTATAAAGCTTTACGAATTTTTTCAACGAAGTCATTTTTGTCGCCTTCGAATGCTGTATTTTCTGGTCCAGCTAACACTTTAGAAGCACGAACACGTTGGTCTTTCAATGCTGAAATGTAACGTGCGTAAACTGATTCAGTAATTGTTTGTAATGGTACACCAACATCTAATGCTGATTGAGAAGTCCATTTACCAGTACCTTTGTTACCTGCACGGTCCAAAATCACGTCAACCATTGGTTTACCTGTTTCTGGATCATGTTTTGTTAAAATATCAGCTGTAATTTCGATTAGGAAACTGTCTAATTCACCAGTGTTCCAATCTGCAAAATGATCAGCGATTTCAGTAACAGGTAAGTCTAAATGACAACGTAATAAATCGTAAGTTTCAGCGATTAATTGCATGTCACCGTATTCGATACCGTTGTGAACCATCTTAACGTAGTGTCCAGCTCCGTTGGGGCCGATGTAAGTTACACATGGTTCGCCATCGCTAGGCGCTTTAGCTGCAATTTGTTTTAAGATTGGTTCAACTATATCATACGCTTCTTTAGGACCACCTGGCATCAAGCTAGGGCCTTTAAGCGCGCCTTCTTCACCACCAGAAACACCCATACCAATGAAGTGGATACCAGAACCGTCAATTTCGTTAGAACGACGAATTGTATCTTGGAAGAATGTGTTTCCGCCATCAATAATGACATCGTCTTTATCTAATAATGGCATTAATTGACTGATTGTTGCATCTGTTGCTTTACCTGCTTGTACCATTAATAAGATACGGCGAGGTTTTTCTAATGAATTCACAAACTCTTCCACAGTCTCAGTAAAAACTAAGTTTTTATCTGAATTTTCATCTACAACAGCTTTTGCTTTGCTGGTAGTACGGTTAAATACAGCCACCGTATATCCACGGCTTTCGATATTCAACGCTAAGTTCTTGCCCATTACGGCCATTCCGACAACACCAATATGTGCTTCAGTCATTTATTTTCCTCCTTAAGGTAACAACTTGATGATAAAACCTTCTCATATAGTATCAAATAATCTCATAATTTAAAAGTATCTCATCATAATCATAGTAAATTTAACGCTTATTTTTAGCGCTTATTCATAATTCACTTCTTATTATACCACTATCTTGAAAAAATTCATTTAGAAGATATCAGAAGAAAGGAATATACTTTTGTGTTATAATAGTCGAGAATAAAAATGAGGAGTTTTAATATGCGTAAAGGTCAAAAGAAACATCAACCAGAAAAACGTGGCTTCGATAAAATGTACGATAAAAAAGATAAGAAAACGGGTAAAATCTTTACTTGGATAATGTTAATCCTTATGTTATCTTCAGTCGTTTTATCTTTAGGTTTTGCACTATACAGCTACTTTGGTCTATAAATTAATTTAAATATAAATAAAGGGTCTACGACATAGCATCGTAGACCCTTTTATTTATTATGATCATTTCACTAGTGATAATTGTAACTGACTAAGATATGATTCTTTTTACGCTAGTGAGTCAACTACTTGAATAGCACTTTCGTAATCTGGTTCGTTTGTTACTTCATTAACGATTTCTTTGTAAACAACATTACCTTCAGTATCGATAACGAACATTGCACGTGCTAATTTGCCTAATTCTGGTAAGAAGATACCGTAGTCTTTACCGAATGCTGCTGCATCGTTTAACATACGCATATCTGAATCATTTTCAGCTTTCCAGTTAGATAAAGATTCATCAGTATTCATTGATATTGTCGCAACTTCTACGCCCTCACCAGCTTGTTTAGCATAGTCACTGATGCGGTTTGATTGGATAGAACATACAGATGTATCAATATCTGGTACAACGGATAATAAAAGTACTTTACCAGCAAAGTCCGCTTTACTCACTTTGCCACCACTTACTTCATTCACCTCAAAATCAGGTGCCGCTTGGTTTACTTCTAACGGAGTACCTTCTAATTCTACAACTTCGCCTTTAAATGTAACAGTTGGCATAATGTTAATTCCTCCTTTGATTGATTAGCTTAAGTCTATCACTAGTATAACAATAACTTTAAGGAGAACTCAATTCAAAAGGGTTAACCCTTACATTATAGCAAGTCACTAAAGTTGTCTGCATCTTCCATACTGCGCGACCCAGGCATAATTTTTTCTCCAACCGCACCGTCAACCGCTCGCTGTACCAAACCTTCAATATCTAATTTTGCTTCATAATAAGCAATATCATCCAATTTTGGCTTCGTTTTTGGTGATGGTGGTGCAAATACCGTACAGCAATCTTCAAACGGTTGAATAGACAAATCAAAAGTATCAATTTTTTGTGAAATATCAATAATTTCTAGTTTATCCATAGCTACAACCGGACGAATCACTGGTGTGCTAGTCACCTCATTGATAGCAAACATTGATTCTAATGTTTGTGATGCTACTTGTCCGATAGACTCACCATTCACAATAGCTAATCCTCTATACCGTTTACGCAATTCATCTGAAATTCGCATCATCATGCGACGAGTAATGGTCATCAAATAAGCTGGATTAACATGCTCTTTGATAGCTTCTTGCGTTTCAGTAAATGGCACCTCTACAAAATTGATCCAGCCACCAAATTTAGTTAATTTTTCTGTCAAATCTTTAGCTTTATTTAAAGCTTGTGGACTTGTATATGGAGGGGAAGCAAAGTGGACAGCTGTAATTCTAATACCACGTTTCATAGCTAAGTACCCAGCAACTGGTGAATCAATACCACCAGACAACATCAAAACAGCATTGGCTGATGTACCAACCGGTAAACCACCTGCCCCATTAATCCACTCAGACGAAACCAAGAAATCTTTTTCGCGCACCTTCACTCGAATAGTTAAATCAGGTTTCTTCATTTGAACTTTTAATTCAGGAAATTCTTCTGCTAAAAACCCACCTAATGCTTGGTTAACATCGTTTGTATCCATTGAATAATTGTGGTCTGAGCGAGAAGTCGCCACTTTGAATGATTGTACATCATTTTTAGCGATTTCTGCTTTCACTAATTTAATTGCAGCTTCTTTTAATAAATCAAAATCACGCTCTAATTCAATAGCCGGTGAAAAACTTTGAATACCAAAGACTTTCTCCAGACCAGATAAAACTTCTTCCTGAGGCGCACCATTTAATTCCATGAACATAAAGTCATGTTGTTGATTGATCTTAATATCTGGATACTCACTTAAAGCTTCACGGATGTTCTTCGCTAGAGTCGACACAAAGTTCCGCTTGTTCTTCCCTTTAGTTGATAATTCACCATAGCGAATCATAATTAATTCTTTCATATTACCTCCTAGATTATTGGATACGTTCAAATTTCCTCATTAGTTGACTATAAACTTCAATAAAGCGATCTACTTCTGCCATGGTATTTTCCTTACCAAAACTTACACGAATAGCTTGTTTAGCCCAAACTGAATCAACCTTCATCGCACCTAACGTTGATGAAGTATTATTCACAGCTCTGCTTGAACATGCACTAGTCGTTGAAACGATAATATCTTCCTCTTCTAAAGCATGAACCATTACTTCTCCTCGGACACCTTTTAAAGCAAAGCATAATACATGCGGTGCTGCATCTTCTGGACTAAAAACTTGTACAACATCTGTGTGTTGAGCTAAAAAGGCACGTAATTTTTCTTGCATCGCATTTTCTTTAGCTTTTACTTCTTTCGCTTCGGTTAAAGCCATTCGAAGCGCTTTTGCTGTTGCTACAATCCCCGCTAAGTTTTCTGTTGTTGATCGTTGGCCCATTTCTTGACCACCGCCATCCAGTAAATGACTGATTACACGATTTTGTTTCTTATATAAGATGCCAATACCACGAGGTCCATTAAATTTATGGGCAGAAAAACTCATCAAATCCACTCGTTTATGAATAAGTGGTTTTTCAAAAGTACCCACACTTTGAACACCGTCAACATGGAAATGGATAGTTGGATATTTTTCTAATAAATCACCAATTTCAGCGATAGGTTGGATCGTACCAATTTCGTTATTTACAGCCATTACAGATACGAGTATCGTATTCTCTTGAATAGCTGCCGCCACATCTTCAACATGGACTTTTCCGGATTTATCAGCTGGTAGATAAGTAATATCAAAGCCATCTTGACTCAATGTTTCCATCGTATTTCGAACAGACGGATGTTCAACACTAGAAACAATAATATGCTTACCATGGTATTTGGCTTTTTCCATAGCTGTTCCTTTGATGGCCCAGTTATTCGATTCGGTTCCACCAGACGTAAAGAATATTTCTGCCGAATGTGCCCCAAGTAAGTCGGCAACTTGTTTACGTGCTGAATTTAATAGTTTAGCTGATTCATTACCCAACTTATGCAAACTAGATGGATTACCATAATAATTCTGCATGACTTGTGTCATCGTTTGTAGTGCTTCCGGCGCAATTTTCGTCGTTGCGCTGTTATCAAAATAGATCATTTCTGACATGGTCGTTCCTTCCTTTTTCCCTTTTCAACTCTTAACATATTATAGCCATATATCACAAATTGCAAGTAGCTGGCCCCAAAGTAACCAACCTTAATTTGACAGCCTCTATCTGGAAAATAAATACCCGCTAAATAGCCTGGATTCATCCTTTTCCAACCTAAAGCTTATAGTAGATAAATAGCTACTACTGACTAAAAACAGCAAAAGACCGAGCACATGTCTCGGTCCTTTCTAAAATTAGCCTACTTGATTTTCTTGGTCATACTGCTGAATGATTTCTTGTCTTGCACCTGGTTGAATTTGGTCAACCGCTCGGGCAATATTTTCAAAGGCATCTTCGTATAAAAATTCTTTATCGAATAAATAATATGACCGTTCTATTACCGCGTTCAACTCTGGATGTTGCGGACGGTAACGGTTCGCGTATTGGATCGCTGACTCTGTTAATTGGGCAGCGCGGACTTGTTTTTCAGTTTCATCATCCAAGTATTCAATCGCCTTAGCAATTTGATCGGTTAGATTTTCAATTTCTACCATGTCTAATTTGACACGGTTTAATGATTCTGACAATTGATCAATGCGGTCGCTTGTATCGAAGAAGTAATCTAAGTACTCATTAGTCAAGCCTGGTAAATGATGAATTTCTACTGAACGCTTGATGTTACGTAAATCAAGTTCGAACATGTATAAGTCATCGCGCGCATCACGCTCTCTTTGACGTAGGTTAGCCAAAGCCACAACAATCGCTGATTGACCTTTGTCAATTTCAGCTAACTGGTCATAGATTTCACGATAACGTGTTTCCATATCTGAATAAGCAATTTGGTGTTCTGCTAATTGGTCATCTGTTGTTTTCAACACGTCTTTTTGCCGTTCAATTTGATCAGCGTATTCTTGCATTTTACCCATTTCATTGTCATATAATATGTAATTTTGCGCTACACGGTCAATTTCTAATGCCCCATAGCGGTTGCTTTGTGTTACTTGTTCCAAGCGGCGTTGAACAGCGCCTTGGTTTTTCCCAATATACTCTCTTGAAGCAATTTCTTTCTCCATCAAAGTATAAGTATGGTCGATCTGTACCCCAGCAGCTTCCATTAGTTCAGAAGCTTGGGTCAAGTCTGCATCTGACACAGCCTTTTTAGCTTCAGCTACTTTCTTTTCAGAGGCAGAAATTTCTTTTGGAATATCAACATCAATAGGGAAGTGGAAGTTTTCATCTTCCATATGTGCAAAACCTTGTTGCATATCGGCCACTTGTTCCACATATTCTTCGTTTAACTTGCTATACAAATTCGGAATTTTTTCCATCATTTGCTCTAATTCGTTCAAGTCAGCATCGATTTGTACCAATACCTCTTGAGCGCCTATGAAATCACCATCATTCATTTGTTGGTGATACTTAGTGAAATCAAGTTCGATATAAGCTAAATGGTGCTCTAAGGTTTCTAGGGCATCGCCAAATTTATAGCCGTGTGCCAGCAATTGTTTACGTAAGGCTGCGTAGCGCTCGTAAGTTTCTTCATGCTTGTCTTCAGATGCTTTTTCACTGGCTAATATTTCAGTTAAACGGTCGTTGATGCCATTCACTTCATCCTTCGTTTCTTCTAGGATGGTTTCTACTTCGTCAGCAACACTTCTTGCTTTAACGATGTTGTATTTATCCGTGTAATCTTGGGCAGAAACTAATGCTGCCTCGATCTCTGGTAAACGAAAACGAGTGATGGTTTGCCACTTGGCTTGTTCACTCTCGTATACTCTACGCGTTGCTCCCGAAACATTCTTGTTGCGTAGTGTATATAGTTTGTCCGCTACCGGAGTAGACATGATCTCTTGTTTTTGTTCATCTAATTCAATATTGGCTTGAGTTTGTTTACGTCCTAAATAATAAATCAGTCCGTAACCAAGTAATACCAATATAATTAAGATTAACAATGCTATTAAAAACGGCACACGCACGCCTCCTTCTATCCGTTGATATTTTATAAAAATTTTTAAAGGTTATTTAACCCCTATATTATCATAATTCAAACAAAAAAAATATGCGTTATATTAAAATTGCATTTCAAATCAATCGATTAAACTGTTTCCAGCTGAAACCCTTTTCCGAAAATACAATTTCTCTAACAAAATGACGTCCATCGTTTCAATCTGACTATCTTTCTGGTTTGTATCCATCTCTACAGCAAATAAAAAAGCCGGAACAATGTCCCGACCTTTTCGCTAACAAGTCATCTAAAATTAGATTAATTTGTTGTAGTATTCAACGACTAGAGATTCGTCGATTTCTTGGTTCATTTCGTCACGTTGTGGTAAACGAATTAAAGAACCTTCTAATTTTTCAGCGTCGAATTGTACGTAAGGTACGTGACCGTATAAGCCTTCAACTGCTTCTTTAATTACTTTAACATCTTTAGATTTTTCACGTACAGAGATTACTTGCCCTGGTTGAACGCGGAATGATGGGATATCAACACGTTTACCGTCTACAGTAATGTGACCGTGGTTTACTAATTGACGAGCTTGACGACGAGTAGTCGCTAAACCTAAACGGTAAACTACGTTATCTAAACGTTGTTCTAGTAAGATCATGAAGTTAACACCGTGTTTACCTTCTTTGATTTTACCAGCTTGAACGAATAAGTTAGCAAATTGCTTTTCGTTCATGCCGTAGATGAAACGTAATTTTTGTTTTTCTTGTAATTGTAAGCCGTATTCAGATAATTTAGCACGACGACCATTACCATGTTCACCTGGTGCGTATGGACGACGAGCGATTTCTTTACCAGTACCTGAAATTGAGATACCTAAACGACGAGAAACTTTCCAGTTAGATCCTGTAAAACGAGACATTATATATTCCTCCATAAAAATAAAATTTTGGAGTAAAATAACCTTTTAAATTGACCGCATTCGTGCATTTCACCTTAGCGCTTTCGTCTTCTGCAGCCGCAGACTACTTGGCTTACTGACGGTTGTCAGTGGTTGAAATGTTGACGAGCTTGCTTCAATTTTGCTGCATTATTTTACACGCAGTCCATCATACCATTATTCTTGGCCTTCGTCAATGATAACTTAATTTAAATGTTTTAAATAGTTCAGAGTCACTTTAGCGGCATTTTGCCCTGCCGTCACCACAAATTCATCAAAGACCACATTAGCGTCTTGTTGAGCGGTATCAGAAATCGCTCGAATGACAATACAATCAACACCAAACTGGTGAGCTACTTGCGCAACAGCAGCTCCTTCCATCTCAGCACATTGCGCCCCTCTAAATGTCTGATATAAATCATTCACTTTATCAGTATCGGCAATAAATTGATCTCCTGTTAAGATCAATCCGGTTGTCGCATTTAAATCTGTTTCATGATAAGCATCTAAGAAGCCTTGAATTAAGTTTTCTGGCGCCTTATAACGGGCTGGCATTGTAGGCACTTGGCCTAATTCATAACCGAATGCACGGGCATCCGCGTCATGGTACATCGTCGCTTCCCCAATGACAATATCCCCAATTTGACGGTCTGGTGCAAGGGCCCCAGCTGACCCAGTATTGATGATTAAATCTGGGTTTGTTTGGGCAACAAGTGTTGTCGCGATTGCGGCGTTTACTTTCCCAATCCCGCAACGGGCTACAATGATTTCGTGCCCTTCGTATGATGTTGTCCATACTTCTGTTGACCCAACAATTTCACTAACACTTAGGCCTAGGTGTTCTTTATAGTAACCAATTTCTTCTTCCATTGGGCAAATAATTGCTACTTTCATCTATTCTATACTCTCCTCCGTTTAAATTGATTTAATTTAATTAAACATAAAAAGCGATAATGGTCAAAATGATAATCCCTAGAGTTAACAGGACAATCGCGATATTTAGGAAACGATCAATTTTAGTTAGCCCGAAAAAGGACTTACCTTTACTTGATTCTATGTCCGCTTGTTTACCATCCGCATCCACTTGACCTGAATTTTGACCAAACTGATTTGCCTTATCCGGATTCGCTTCAGCATTTCCTGCACCGAAAAAAGCTTGTTGTGATTGGTCACTTCCTTCATTATCGTCTACTAATGTTTCTTCATCTCTTTCATCCTCTACTTCTTCCTCAGAAGGGCCAAAAAGTCGTTCTCTAAATGACAGCCGTTTTTTATTTCCCTTAGTAGTCTCTTCTACTGAAGGTTCTTCCGCAAGCGGCGTCGACGTTCTAGCAGCGGTCACCACATGGTCGTCCTGGTTGGTCCAAGCACCCTGGCCAGTAGAATTCTGGTTGGTTGGTCTTTGGCTTGTCGGAGAAAAATTTGAATTTGTTCTATTTGTCATTGGTCGTTCTGGTCTAGATTCCCGGTCAGATTGACGAGCTTTTGCTTGCTGACTTTTCTTTTCATAAAGAGCTTGGTTGAGCATATCCGCAGAAAATTTTCTTGGTGCATCGAAGTCTTCATCACGTTTAAAGACCTGAGTATTACCAGCAGTTGCATCCCGGTTAATGGTTGCTGATTTTTTGTGACGGGCATCACGGGGCGCATCATATGTCGTCGATTGACTTGGTCGCTTGCTTTCTTGAATTTCGTCAGCAACTTCACTAACCGTTTTGTCGGTGTGGTCGATTTTATTTTTCAAGGCCCGGTACTGGGCACGTGTTAATTGTGGTTCTTCATCTGGCGTCATATATGTCACCTACTATCCTTGTAATGTTAAAATTTGCCAATATTGAATGGCGTAAATAGTCTTCATATCGGAAATCTCTCCTGAGGCAATCGCTGCTTTCGCTTGACCAAAGTCTAGGTATACGAGTTCGATATTTTCATCGTCGTCTTGTGCGGGCGGCTCTGGTAAATCAGTAACATTTTGGCAGGCATACATTTGAATGAATTCATCATTATAACCTGGCGTCACATAGAAGCCGTCTAGTTGCTGCCAATTTTCACCAGCCATCCCTGTTTCTTCCGCAAATTCTCGTTTAGCGGCCACCAATAAATCTTCATTAGGATCTACTAATCCAGCTGGCACTTCTAAACTAACTGCCTCGATTCCTTTTCTATACTGACGAACTAATACGATTTTATCGTCCCGTAAGGCGAAAATACCGACTGCTGGTCCGTGGAAAATGAGTTCACGATCTGCAAGTTCACCATTTTGCAAACGGACTTGATGCTTCTCTAAGTTTAGAATCTTTCCTTCGTATAAGGTTTCTTTCTTAATTGTTTTTTCACCAAATGTCATCGTGGTCAACCTTTCTTAAACATTATATTTGTACTTTATATGTATATGTAGTGTAATTCTGCTCATAATTTTGGTGGCTATTCTTCTTCATTTTAACATTTTTATCTAAAATATGGGCTAGAAGGCGAAATTTTAGGGATTTATTTACCATTTCAACTGGCTTCTATTGTATAGGAATAAGCTATTGTTTTTAAATACGACTAGAGGCCGATGTTGATTGACCCCTGGTCCCCTATAATAAAGTTAAATCAATCAAAGGAGTGACTAAACATGAACCGCCCACTTCAATACATCGCAAAAATTGGTCAATATCCTTTTTACTGGCCGATGAACGTCACAATCATTTTTCTATTGTTTGTATTTGGTACCCCCTACTACCAAATTACTTTCTGGGTGTTGGCACTATCTTTCTTAGTCTTTGTAATCAGTAATATTTACACGGCCAATATCGCTGACCATCAAAGTAACCGTGAAAGATATAAACCAAGACGGGTACCCAAATCAAGAAAGGCCATCTATGAGGAAGCTGACTTAACTGACCAAGAGATTCATTTTTTCCGGTCCGAAATGGCTGAAGCCTTGGATACTATCGAAACAATCTTAGGTTATGAAAACTACAATACCCATTTAAATATGGTATTTAAACGTTATGATACAAGCAAAGTCTTGAAAAGTTATTTCCAAGCCATTACACAAGCGCCAGATCGTCTAAACCAGGCGACCGATTTCCTATATCATGTGCTCCCAAATTTAAAGGCCGCGCTTGAACAGTATACGGCCATTAATCAAGCAATGGATAAATCACCACGGAAAATTCAAAAGTTGACTAGTTTACGTGAGGAAATCGCAGACTTAGCCCACCAAGCGCAAAGTTCACTCGAAAGCTTCACTAATGACCCTGAGTAAAGGAGAACAATGATGACAGAAGACAAAAACCAACCTTTAAACAAGCAATCGGATAATATTTCTAAATCAGTGGATGATTTAATCGCCAATCCCTTCCAAGATGCGACTTTAGCCAATTCGCCCTTAGAAAACTTGGCCAATACCGATGAAGAAACGGGAATGGAACAGACCATCTACCAACAATTATCTAAAGACCGTCAAGACCAAGCTAAAGCCTTATCAGAAAAAATTGATGCTAGCGATAGCCAATCCATCGTTTCATATGGTGCCATGGCCCAAAAACAAATAGGTGACTTCTCACACCAAATTATCGCCCAAGTTCAAAACCAGGACTTAGACGTTGTCGGAGAACAGTTACGGGAATTATTAGCCCGTTTAAATGACACGGACCCAAGTCAATTAACCAACCAAAAGCAAAATCGAATTCAACGTTGGTTTAAGAAACAAAAGGCCTCTTTATATGAAATGAACGCCAAATATCAAAAAGTTGGCTACCAAATTGATGAAATTGCAGGTCACCTAACCCGTCAAAAGAACGGCTTGTTAAATGACAACCTACAATTAGATAGCTTATACCAACAAAATTTGGAATTTTTCGAAGCTTTAAATGTCTATATCGCTGCTGCCCAAATCAAAGCAGAACGACTACGTCAAGAAGAATTACCTGCCTTAAAGAGTCAGGTAACCAGTGAACATGACCAAATGACTATCCAAAAAATTGCCGACTTAGAGCAATTTATTAACCGACTTGAGAAACGGATTTACGACTTGGAGCTAACACGCGAAATTACTATCCAACAAGCACCGCAAATTCGTTTAATTCAAAATGCCAACCAAAACTTGGCTGAGAAAATCCAATCATCTATTTATACAGCCATTCCTTTATGGAAAAACCAAATCGCTATCCAATTATCCCTATACCGTCAAAAAGATGCTTTGGATGCCCAAATTGCTGTGACAGATACCACGAACCAATTATTAACAGAAAACTCTGAATTGTTGAAACAATCATCACTTGAAACAGCAAGACAGTCTGAACGTGGTGTGGTAGATATTGAAACCTTGAAACACTCACAACAAAACCTGATTGATACCATTACTGAGACCATGCAAATTCAAGAAGAAGGACGGGCTAAACGTCTACAAGCTGAACGTGAAATGGTACAAATGGAGAATGAATTAAAACAACATTTACTTAATGGTAGTCAAAAAAAATAAAATGAAAACATTTTAAAGTGTTTTCATTTCATCTGATTTAGCACATATGTTATAATGTATATATGGACAAAACGTCCAATACAAAATGAAATGGAGGAATTATCATGGGCTGGTTATGGTCTTTAATCGTCGGTGGACTTATTGGTTGGGGTGCAGGTGCAATCCTAGGTAAAGATGTCCCAGGTGGCGTTATCGGTAACATTATCTGTGGTATGTTAGGTTCTTGGGTAGCATCTACTTTCTTACAAGACTTTGGTCCTGTAATTGGTGGATACGCAGTGATCCCTTCACTAATCGGAGCTATCGTATTAATCTTAGTATTAAACTTTGTCTTAAAACGTTTAAACTAGTTTAACTATACAATTAATTAAGGGCGCTGAATCAAACGGTTCAGCGCCCTTTTTTTTTACCCTATTTTCAACAAAATCCTCTGACCCATTTGACGAGGAAGTCAAAAGCGGTAGCGACTAAGACTTAGTGTCTAATCGCTACCGCTTTATCTATATTATTCAATTAGCTATCATTAGCCTAATTCAATATTCACTGCTTGAGGACCACGTTTTCCTTGGGCAATTTCAAACTGTACCTTTTGACCCACTTCTAATGAAGTTTGGTCTAAGTGACGTAAAGCTGAAAAATGCACGAAGATATCATCTTCCTCTGGAAAATCTGGTAACTCGATAAATCCAAAGCCTTCTTTTTCATTAAAAGTCTTTACAAAGCCGTAATAGGTCATCTTAATTCTCCTCTTCAACTAAAGCTTCAGGATAGTGGTTAATGACGATGTCAGCACAACGTGCACATAAGTGCGGTGCTGCTTCAATTGTACCAACTTCTTCGTAAACCCCACGACAACGTTCACAAGTTTCACCATGTGCATGTTCAATCACTAGGCTGTAACCTTCGTAGGCTGTAGCATCTGCGCCGGCTTCTGCAAGGTCATGGATTTTTAACTGCGATACCATCAAGTATGTCGCTAATTCTTCGCCGACACTATCAAGTAATGCTTTGGTTTCTTCATTAGCAAAAATATGTAATTTCGCTTGTAATGATTTACCAATCACTTTTTCTTCACGAGCCGTTTCTAATGATTTGTTGACATCAGACCGCAAGGCCATAAAGGTAGACCATTTTTCTTCTAAAGCGTCTGCATTTTCATAAGTCACTACTTCAGGGAAGTCAGCTAATTGGGCGTATGCTTCCTCTTCTTGTAGGTATGTCCAGATTTCTTCAGTTGTATGTGGAATAACTGGTGTCAGTAAAGTCGTCACGGCTTTAGCTACTGCATACATAACCGTTTGCATGTTACGACGTTTTGCTGATTCTGGTAATTCAATGTAAACAACGTCTTTAGCGTAGTCTAAGTAGAAGTTAGACATATCTAAAGTTAGGAAGTTGGTGATTTCATGGTTGACTGTCATAAAGTCGAAAGTATCGTAAGCATGACGTACATTGCGCACCATTTCGTTTAGACGGTTCATCATGTATTGGTCAATTGATGCTAGATCTTCATAGGCAACTGCATCTTTTTTCACATCAAAGTCATACAAGTTTCCTAGTAAGAAACGTACAGTATTACGGATACGACGGTAGTTTTCAGCAACTTGACCTAAGATATCGTCAGAGATACGGACATCGTAGTAAGTGTCTACTGAAGATACCCAAAGACGTAAAATGTCTGCCCCACGTTGTTTGATGACGTCGTTTGGTGACACTGTGTTCCCAATTGATTTGGACATCTTGCGACCTTCACCATCGTTAACGAATCCTTGAGAAAGGACTGAACGGTATGGTGCTTCATCGTTTACTGCGACTGATGTTAATAGTGATGAATGGAACCAACCACGGTATTGGTCAGAACCTTCTAGGTACATGTCAGCTGGGAATGTTAGGTCTTCACGTGTGCGTAATACGCCATGGTGAGATGAACCAGAGTCAAACCATACATCCATGATATCCATTTCTTTGGTGAATTCACCGTTTGGCGATGCTGGGTGCGTAAAGCCTTCTGGTATTAAGTCTTTCGCTTCGCGCTCAAACCAGATATTTGAACCGAATTCGTCAAACAGGTTGGCTACATGTTCGATTGTTTCTGGTGTACATACAGGTTCGCCATTTTCTGCGTAGAAGATTGGCAATGGAACACCCCAAACACGTTGACGTGAAATTACCCAGTCTTTACGGTCACGGATCATGTTGTAGATACGTGTTTGACCAGATGGATGCCACCATTTCACTTCATTGTCGATGACGTCTAAAGTACGTTCCCGAATTTTTTCTACTGAACAGAACCATTGTGGTGTTGCACGGTAGATAACCGGTTTTTTCGTACGCCAGTCATGTGGGTAAGAGTGAGAGAAGTAATCTAGTTTTAGTAAACGATTATTTTCTTTCATTTTTTCGATTGAAATCTCGTTACCTTTTTCGTAGAAGACACCTTCAAAACCTGGTGCTTCATCTGTAAAGTGACCTTGGTCATCTAATGGTGATAGAACATCTAAATTATAGTTCAATGACGCAAAGTAGTCATCTTCCCCGTGCCCAGGCGCCGTATGGACTAAACCAGTACCTGATTCAGTTGTTACGTGGTCACCTAAGATTAGTAATGAGTCACGGTCGTAGTATGGATGTTCAGCAACCATATACTCTAAGTCAGTACCTTTCACTGGTTCACCTTCAACTGTGTAGTCTGCCCATCCTAATTCTGTTGCTAGGCTATTCACTAAGTCAGTTGCAACCACAAATTTACGGTCAGCAACAGCGACTACTGAGTATTCAAAATTTGGATTTACAGCGATAGCCATGTTAGATGGAATAGTCCAAGGTGTTGTTGTCCAGATAATGAATTCTGCATTCTCTGGTAATTTGCCTTTTGTATCGCGTGCTTTAAAGGCTACGTAGATTGAAGGTGATTCAACGTCTTGGTATTCAATTTCAGCTTCAGCTAAAGTAGATTCTGAAGATGGTGACCAATAAACTGGCTTAGCCCCTTTATAGATCAAGCCATTTTCATACATATCACCGAATAAACGGATTTGTTGCGCTTCAAATTCTGGTGCTAGTGTTAGGTATGGGTTCTCCCAGTCACCAGCAACACCTAAACGTTTAAAGTCATCACGTTGGCCGTTAATTTGTTTCCAAGCGTACTCTTCACACAATTTACGGAATTCAGCAACTGTCATTGACTTACGGTCAACACCTGAATTGGTTAAGGCTTGCTCGATTGGTAAACCGTGCGTATCCCAGCCTGGTACGTAAGGTGACCGGAAGCCAGACATAGATTTTGAACGGATGATAATATCTTTAGAGATTTTATTCATGGCATGTCCAATATGAATGTTCCCATTTGCATATGGTGGGCCATCATGTAGGACCCAAGGTGTTTTATCCTTATTTTTTTCTTGACGTTGTGCGTACACGTCTTCTTCGTTCCACTCAGCTTGACGCTCTACCTCTTTAACAGGTAGGTTACCGCGCATTGGGAATTTTGTTTTCCCTAAATTTAATGTTTCTTTCATTTTCATCGCGTAATGCCCCCTCATCGATTTCCTAGAAATAAAAAAAGCCCCGTCCGCAAAAGGGACGAAGCTACCGTGGTACCACCCAGATTTTGTATACCACAAATAATGCGGTATACACTCAATAACTTTATCGCAGTCAACGGTTAACCTACTTGGGCAATAATGCATTACCTGTTCAACAAACTACTCCTGGATGATAATAAATAACTTTTCTCGCTCTAATTCGCAGCTAACATAGATTCTCTTTCGATAAATTACGTTATTTATTGTGTTCCACTCTACGTGTTCTATTTCCATACGTCATAATATTACTATAAAAATATTGTAAAAACAACTTTTGTCGCGCAAATACTCCTGATTATTCTTCAGATTTATCTGCTGCATTGGTCAAATCAGCTTCTGTTGACTCGGATTGTACCAGTTCGTCTGTCACATCTTGCACGTCAGTTGTTGGTTGGTTTGTATCAGTTTGATCAGTATTATCAGCTGCTACCGCTTGTGTTTCTTCAGCCGCATCAGGTGTATTTTCTGATGAAGCAGTTTCTACAGATTCGCTAGCATTTTCTGCTACAGCACTTGTTTCTGCTTCCGCTACTACCGGTTCACTGTCTTTAAAACCGCTAAAAACTGGCGCAATAGCTGGAATATCATTGTTAAAGAACTCTTCTTTACGTTGTTCTTTTTCAGCTTTTTCAGCAGCTGCCTCAAAGATTGCTTCCCCTTTATTTGACCGTACTGGTAGATCATAATCTTTCACCACTTCATCTAATTGTGGCGTCGGCACATCTCCAACTGGTTTTTCAAAGAATAAGTTTTCCCAACGTGGGTCTTCGTACATATCTTTGGCTTGTAAAATCATACCAAAAGATTGGTGCAAGTAAGTACGAGCAGCTTCTTGTAGATTATCTGTTTCCGTATTAATAACAGCCGCTTTCTCAGCCGCTTCAGCAAGCAAACGACGGGCTTCTTCTTCAGCACGTTCTACAATTAAAGAGGCTTCATTTAACGCTTCTTCACGCAAACGGTCAGCTGCTTCTTGGGCCACAAAAATCGAACGGTTAACTGTCGCTTCCTTACGGTGGGCAGCATCCACTTCTTTATTCGCTTCGTTTAATTGGTCTTGTAAAGATTTATTTTGGTCCTCTAACTTCTGCATTGAGACGCGGACTTTATTCAAATAGTCATCTACCTCAGTTTTACCGTAACCTGAGATTTTCTGTTTAAATTTCATATTTTTAATTTCTGATGCGCGCATAAAATGAGCCTCCTATTTGTTTTTGATGATCTCAATCGCTACTCTAATTTTACCCTTTTTGGTTTCCATTTGGGTAGCCACATATTTCAATCTGCCATAGCCTCGTATTGAAGCAATGTCCCCTGGATTTAATAGCCTTTTCGCGTCTTGCACTTGAGCCCAATTGAGTTTAGCAGCGCCACCCTCAATCAGTAATTTGGCCTTCGCTCTTGGAATTCTAAATCCATCTGAAATCATAGTATCAAATCTTAATGAAGAAAGTGTGATTTCCATGGGTTGCCAGTCAGATTTTGGTTGAATAATTTGGTCAAAATGATTGATTTTCACCAGCTTGACTTTCGAACCACCTATCTTATCCATTTCAAAGCTAAGAAAATCGGCGATTTTCTCGTCGACGAAGAATTGCCATTTCTCTCCAGCCTGGATAATATCTCCGATACGGTTACGTTCAACCCCTTGACCTAGAATAGTTCCTAGTATTTGCCGGTGTTCAATAGTATTAAACTTGCTGGCATAGTGAATATTAAAGGGGGTAATTTCAAAATCAGCCGGTTGAATTTCGTAATAAGTCGGTGCTAGTACACACCGTTGATTCTCCGCATTAGGATAGCCACCGAAAAATTCATAATGAATTTCATCGTCTTGGCCAATGATCATTGATACAATGGCCACTTCTCTTGGATTCAAAAACGGGGTCACTACCGGTGCATATTGGTCTAAGACCTGATTCATCCAGTCCGTCACTTTTTCAACAAAGGCATGTTCGTCTGGTTGAAAGTGCTGTAAAACTTCATAGTTTGCCAAGAGTTGTCCATCCCTTTCTATCAGTTGCTTGGTTCTATTATACAAAAGAATCGGGTAGATACCTAGACCCACCCGTTTGATTTAAAAGTTATTGTTATGGTTAGCGTAAAATATTTAAGCCGTTAGAAGCTAATTGTAGGACAAGAACGCCCACAATCACTGAAAATGAAATGCCTCCTAAACTAGGTAGGATACTATCAAAGAATGATAAGTATGGGTATGCTAGTCGGTCAATGATTTGACCAAATTTAGAATCTCTAGCTCCTGGGAACCAAGATAATAAAGCATATACTACTAGCACTAGTGTATAGACATAGATTAAATCTTGAAGAATGTTCACTAAACTATTCACGACTTTCACCCTCTCGATCCCAAATATTGCCACGGTCGCGAGATGCTTTGCCGTGTGTATTTGTATATTCTTCATACAAACCTTCAATTTGTACAGTTTCTGGAACGGCAATAAATACGTCAGTTGCTACACGTTGTAAGTCCCCATTAATGGCATATACAACGCCTGTCATATAATCGATAAATCGACGTGCATCTTCATCTGACATTTGTGACAGGTTTAAGACCACTGATTTATCGCCCAATAATGATTGACTGATTCGCTCAGCCTCAGCAAAAATGCGTGGTTTAAAAATTTCTAAAGTAGCCACGTTTTTACGAGACTCACTTAAATTCACTACATTATTTCGCGTTGCATCGTTTGCCATCGTTTTGTTTTGCTCCTTAGTTGGTTGTTCAAATGTAAATTGTGTTTGACTAGTTTGAGCAGCTTTAGCTGGATTTTCAGCAACTGGCTCTTCAAACGGCTTTGAATCACTAGTATCTACCGTCTCTTGCTCATAGTAGTCGTCTTCAAAATCATCATCATTGTCAAAGAAATTTGCAAAATAGTCTTTAAAACCCATATTGGATTCCTCCATTTACTCGGTTTCTGTGTTAAATATAGCTGAACCTACTCTGACAAAATCAGCGCCCTCAGCGACTGCAATTGGATAATCACCTGACATCCCCATGCTCAAGTGTTGACACGGTGCATAGTCTTTACCCAAAGCTTGCACTTGATCTCTTAATTGACGCAAGTTGGCAAAATATTGGTGAATCTCTTCATCCGTCGCGTCAATTGGTGCCATTGTCATCAAACCCACAATCTCTACTTTAGGAAATTCCGCCACTGCTTCGATAAAGGCATCAAGCTCAGTTGGTGCAATACCATGCTTAGATTCCTCGCCAGAAACATTGACCTGTAGGAAACATTTAATAACCTTGTCCGCCCGCTTGTCAATCTCCTTGGCCAGTTTTAACCGGTCAAGAGCATGGAAATAATCGATCTCATTAATGACATCTTTGACCTTACGGGTTTGCAAGGTGCCAATTAAATGCCATACAATATCGTCTGCCATAGCAGCAGATTTTTCCTGGAAGCCTTCTGCACGATTTTCTGCAAAATGTCTCACGCCTGCATCATATACTATGTTTGCTTCATCTATTGAATGGTACTTAGAAACGCAAATCAGCGTCACATCATTTGATGATAACGCTGATGATTGTTGTGCATTTGCAATAATGCCTTCAATAGACTGCACGTTATTGCGAATTGTCATATTAACGACGACGCTTTCTGAAGAATGGTGGTGTATCTAATTCATCGTCATCTGAGTTGTGTGATGAGTAATCATTTTCTACAGGTGCAGATGGTGCGTCATCAAAAGTTCTGCGTGAACGGTTTGAATCTTCATAACGGCTGCTATCGAAGTCGTTGAAGATGTCGCGGTTTTCTTCTTGGCGACGTTCAGTCACTTGTTTTTCTTTAAAGTTGTCTGGTTGGTTAGCGAAATCGCGACCTGAACTTTGTTGGAAAGCAGAGTGGCCGCCAGAACGTTTAGCGCGTTTTTCATCGCGACGTTTTTCAGTATCAATACCAGTTGCGATAACTGTTACGATAACTTCGTCTTCTAAGTCTTCAGCAATTGTAGTACCAAAGATGATGTTTACTTCTGAAGAAGAAGCTGCTGCTACGATATCCGCTGCATCTTGTGCCTCGAATAGCGTTAAATCGTCGCCACCCTTGATGTTTAATAGGATTTGCTCAGCACCATCAATAGAAACTTCTAATAATGGAGATGAGATAGCTTTCTTAGTTGCTTCAGCTGTACGGTTTTCACCAGTAGAAGCACCGATACCCATTAAAGCAGTACCTTGGTCAGCCATAACAGTACGAACGTCAGCAAAGTCTAAGTTTACGTAACCAGGTGCAGTAATCAAGTCAGAGATACCTTGAACCCCTTGGCGTAATACGTTGTCAGCTTCACCAAATGCTTCACGCATAGGTGTTTTCTTGTCAACGATTTCTAATAAACGGTTGTTTGAGATAGTTACTAAAGTATCCACATGTTGTTTCATTTCTGCTATACCTTGAGCAGCTGAGCGACCACGTTTTGGTCCTTCAAAAGTGAATGGACGAGTCACAACACCTACAGTTAGCGCGCCGATTTCTTCTTTAGCGATGCGGGCTACGATTGGTGCGGCACCTGTACCAGTACCACCACCCATTCCGGCAGTGATGAAGATTAAGTCAGCACCTTGTAATGCTTCGCGGATTTGATCTTCTGATTCTTCAGCAGCTTTAGCCCCAACTTCTGGTTGAGCACCGGCACCTAAACCACGAGTAGATTTAGGTCCAAGTTGGATTTTAATATCAGCTTTTGAGTTTTTCAAAGCTTGTGTATCAGTATTTGCAACAATAAATTCAACGCCACGTACGTTCTCCTCGATCATACGGTTAACAGCGTTGTTACCACCACCACCAACACCAACTACTTTGATTGATGCGTTATTCATATCCATGTTTTCGTATTCGAATTCCATATCCATTTTATATCCTCCTGGTAATTAAATTAAACAAAAAAGTCTTTGAAGAAATTTTTAATTTTATCAACTGGGCTTTCTTCTTCGCCCGTTTCAGTTTCGTCATTTAATTCATCATATTGGCTAGCTGGGATTTCTTCATAATAAGTTTGTTCATTATTAGAAGGCGATACGCTAGGTTTATCGTTAGCATTATCATCATTTACTTGTTTGTAATTGTCAACTGATTCTGTTTGCTTTGTGCTAGCAACTGGCTCTTTTGGCGCAGCAGTTGGCTGACTAGTCCGAGTAGTTGGTGCGACTTGTACTAGTTGCTCATTATCTTGTGCTAAGTGATGAATATCATCTAATTGCGCCACATATTGGATTAAACCAACCGCTGTTGTAAAGACTGGGTTACGCAAGCCAACGTATTCTGGAATGTAGTATCGCACTTCATGGCCAAAAACTTCTTCAGCTAAATCTAAAACACCAGGTAGTGATGCTGCCCCACCGGTCACAATAATGCCACCTGGTAAGGCAAAGGCTTCGATTTTATCTAGAGGTTTTTTCAATGTTTCGAATATTTGACGTTCCCGAGCTTCAATAATTTCAGCTAAGTAATGCTCACTCACACGTTCTGGATTCACTTTACCAATTGTTTCAACCGGGAAGAATTCTGAATCGCTCGTATCTTTAGGTAGGGCATAGCCATATTCTAGTTTGATTTGTTCAGCATTTTCAATTGAAGTATTCAATATAGTTGAGATATCTTTTGTAACAAGTTCCCCACCTTCGTGGTCGACTGTTGCAAATTTCAATTGATTATCGTGGAATACAGACACACTTGTTTGTCCCCCACCCATATCAACTAATATTGTCCCGAATTCACGTTCACTCTTGCTCATTGTGGCATATGCATTTGCATAAGATTGCACAACTAAGTCGCGTATATTCAAGCCCGCCATTGCTACGCAACGACGTATATTGTGAACCAGGGTTTTAGGACCAGTAACTAAACTAGCATATAATTCTAGTCTAACACCAATCATGCCACGTGGATCCTTAATGTTGTCAAAGCCATCAACTATGAATTCTTCTGGCATTACTGAAATGATTTCTCTTTCAGCTGGTACTGAGCGAACTTTCGCTGCTGCTAAGACATTTTTTACGTCTTTATCTGTAATTTCTCTGTTATCATTTGACACAGCAATCATACCGTAACAAGGCTCGATGTTCACTTGGTTACTTGGAACAGCTACAATGACATCGTTAATCGTATAATTTGCTTTTTGTTCGGCTTTTTTGATTGCACGCTTGATAGACTCAACGGTCTTATCAATATCTACAATCACACCTCTACTGAGTCCTTGTGAGCGCTCATGACCTACTCCAATAACATTAATTTGTTGGTTTACATATTCTGCAACTACTACTTTTATTGAAGTGGTTCCAATATCTAAACTTGCAAAAATTTCTGGCTGAACCATGTTTATTGAAACCTCCTAGAAAATTTAATATTTAATCGTATCGTTATTATTTTAACATAGACGGTACTAATTACCAACGAAATCACCGCTACTTTCTCATAGAAATTGTTGGCATAGTCACGGTCTATCAATAGTGATGACGTTTTCCTACACGCAAATGCTTTTAATTGCCTTCACATGATTTCGCCACTTTATTCACTCCCTGATTCAACAACTGAATTGCCACTTGCTGCATCCGTTTCGACACTAGAAGATGTTGCTTGTGCATCAGTACTTTCAACCTGACTAGTCTCACTAGTTGATCCTGATGAAGCATCAGATGCACTAGTTGATTCAGTGCTAGAACTATCTGTTGATTCGCTGGCTGAATCTGATGATAAAACATCTAATTCACTAGCTTCACTTTCACTCGCTGCACTTGATTCTGCAGCCACCGATTCATCATAAGCCTTTTTATCTTCTTCTAAAGCGTAAGGGTTATTCCCATCATTTAATTCAGTGAAATAAATAGCTACTTCCATATCGATTAGTCCCGTTTGCCCGTCCAATTGACTGGCAATACCATTATAATAACTCATCCGGTCACCAATTGAACTAATGAACCCTCTCACCACATTCCCGTCAACCATTTGTAAGGCAATCCGGTCAGTATTACTCTCATCACCTGTATAAGTCACTAAGGAAATTTTTTGAATGATATCATCTGACAGACTTGATAGGGCCTTAACCGTTTCTGTTAGCTTGGCTTTTTGATCTTCATTGGCAATATCATAACCTTCAAATAAGGGTAACTCTTTTTCAAGTGATGGCAGTGGTGTATCGATGATTTCATTATTTTCTAGTAAGGGGTAGAAAAAGTCCGCAATCTGGATGTAGCCCAATTGGCGGTAGGCTGACACGTTCACAGCTACTTTATTCCAATCCGATACATTCACAGTTGCTGACTTGACCGAAGGATTTTGGTTTACAATAGCTTGTTCCACCTCACCCTTGGAATTTTTCAAATCCGTCACCGACATCCCTTCGTTTAGGAGAGATAAATTCATACTTTCTGTATCCTCCACACCTTCAACAGTGATTGAAGCCACATGATTAAGCGGGGAAGCATAGTAACCAGCCAAAAATAATGCAATTACAAATGGTAATAATAATAGGACCATTTTCTTCCAGTTAGTTGGTTCACTTTTTTGTACCTCCTTAACTGGAGGCATCCCCTGATTACTTGTCACCTGCTGCTTTCGCTTGCCGGCTTGACCTTGCTTTTGTTTCTTCGAATTAGCTTTGCCTTTGCCTTTTATACTGAATTTAGGCAATCGCCACTTGGCTTTTTGTTTTGCTTTTTTCTTCACAGGTTTTTGCTTGCTACTTTTTTGTTTATTTATATTTGACGCTGCTTGTTTCTTTTCAAGCTTAGCTTGGTCCTGGTCTTCGTCTTGACGACTGCTATCCACACCATTTTGCACTGCATCTTGGTTTGACTTGTTAGCACTTTTGTCTTGCCTTCTGGCGACATCTGTCCGAGCATTTTCAGCTAATTTTTCATGCAAACGACGTCTTCTCTCGCGTCGCTCTTGGCGAATACGTTCTTCTTCCCAATCCATCATCACGCCCCCTTTCTATCTATTTATTTGGAAAAAGGACTTCCTATTTCACAAGGCTTTCGATGATCTTGATTAAACGGTCACCCGCATCTGGCACCCCTTGGTTCAAGGCGTTCGCCGCAATCCGGGCACGTTCATTTTTATCAGCCATCAAGCCATCAATTTCATCTAATAAACCATTTACATTAAGGTCATTTTCTAAAATCATGCGGGCTCCGTCATGCTTCACTAGCGAGCGGGCATTCATTTCCTGATGGTTGGCCGTTACATTAGGACTTGGAATCAAAATAGATGGCGTCCCTAAGGCTGTTAATTCAGTCATAGTTGTTGCGCCTGAACGACACACGACTAGGTCAATGGTATTGAACAAGGCGGGCATATTATCGATATAGGACACAATTTGTACATTATCCCACTCATTAAAGTCAGCGAATGCTTCTTTAAATTCTTCGTAGTAAGTATCCCCTGAAGCGATCAATATTTGATAATCTTTTTCGATAAATGATGGAATAGCTTCTTTAACAGTTTCGTTGATTCGTAAAGCGCCACGACTACCACCGAAAATCAATACTGTTGGCTTGCCGTTTTCTAGACCATAAGCAGTTAAATCTGCCTTGTCTGTAATAGACGCTACCTCTTGGGCACGCGGATTACCTGTGAAAACTACTTTGTTCGCGTATCGTTTAAAATCTTTCGCTACATCCTCAAAGCAAATAGCTATTTTTGCCATAAAAGGCGCTAAAAACTTATTGGTCATGCCGGCAACGGAATTTTGTTCATGGATAATACTTGGCACACCTGTACGTGCAGCTGCAAATAAAACCGGCGCACAGACATAACCACCTGTACCAATCGCTACATCCGGGTTAAAATCGCGGACGATTTGCTTTGCCTTACGGATACTATCAAACATGTAATAAACTGTCCTAGCATTATCTAAAGACAATGACCGTTTGATCCCTTGAATTTGGATAGTTTTGAAATTGACCCCTTCATTAGGCACAATTTTTGATTCCAATCCACCTTCAGTCCCCACATACAGAAATTCTGCATCCGGATATTGCGCTAAAATTTGTTTTCTTAGGGCTAAGGCTGGGTAGATATGCCCCCCAGTCCCACCACCGGAAAGTAAAATTCGCATAATAAACTCCTTTTTCTCGCTAATTAATTTATTTACCTAAGTCTTCAATCGCTTTGATATAACGGTCACCACGGACTTCAAAGTTTGGATATTGGTCCCAAGAAGCTGAAGCTGGTGACAATAGAATGGTGTCACCAGGTGCTGACATGTCAAAGGCTGCTTTAACAGCTTCTTCGATCCATTCTACTTTTTCAATTTCTGTTAAACCTTGACTTTGTCCTAGGTCAGCAAATTTATCTGCTGCTTGTCCGAATACAACCATACCTTTCACACGGTCCATATGATCTGCTAATTCAGTCACTTCATTCCCTCGGTCTAAACCGCCCGCTAACCAAATGACATTGTCATGTTTTTGACTGAATGAATCAAGGGCTGTAATGGAGGCATCGTTATTTGTCGCTTTTGAATCATTGTAGAAACGACGACCGTCGATTTCGGCAACAAACTGTAGGCGGTGTTTCACGCCGTGGAAGGCAGATACGCCGTTTTTGATTTCTTCGTTTGAAATTCTTAGTAATTTACCAATAGCAACGGCCACTAGCATATTTTCTAAGTTGTGGTGTCCTGGTAGGAAGAAATCTTTTCTATTGAAGACAATTTCATCATGCCACATAAAGTTTTGGCTATCTTGGTCAAACCAAGCACCGTCAGGTTGAATAGTGGTCGCTGAAAAAGGCACAACTGTTGCTTTTGTCGCTCGGTCGCCAAATACGTCCATTTGGTCGGCATTTAAAATCAAGAAGTCATCTACAGTTTGGTTGGCAGTGATTTGCCATTTTGCAGAAATATAACCGTCCATTGAACCATGATAGTCTAAATGGGCAGCGTAAATATTGGTAATGGCTGCAATATGTGGTTTAAATGCATCTGTCCCCATTAATTGGAAGGAAGATAATTCTAAAATCAACCGGTCATCTGCTTCAGCTTTTGAAGCGATGTCTAATGAAGGAATCCCAATGTTCCCCCCAATATAGCTTTCACCTGCAAGTGAATCTGCTTTCCCTAACATTTCGCCAACTAGGCTAGTAGTTGTTGTTTTACCGTTAGAACCAGTGATACCAATGATTGTGGCATCGGTCATCTTATCTGCAAGTTCGATGTCGGTATAGACGGGTAGGGCAATTTCTTGCGCGCGAACGACCATTGGGTTGCTATAAGGAATACCTGGGTTCTTAACCATAAAGGCGAAGTCTTCGTCTAATAGTGATACGGGATGACCGCCAGCAACAACACGGGCATTATTTTCCTCGATAAGGGATTGGGCATCTTTATTTTCTTCAAGGGGTTTAAAGTCGTTGACAGTAACAATTGCCCCCAGTGCTTGTAGATGTTGCACGACTGAAACACCAGTCTTTGCAAGTCCGAGTACTAATATTTTTTTATTGCGAACTGATTCGCGCCATTGTGATGCTTCCATAATGATTTCCCCTTTAGTAAAAATTTAAATTAAAAGAATAATAAGCCGATGATGGCTGTGACTAAACCGACTGCCCAAAAGATAATATCTACCTTCCACTCGCTCCAACCAATCATTTCAAAGTGATGGTGGATTGGTGACATTTTGAAGACACGTTTGCCGGTCAATTTGAATGAAGTGACTTGTATGATAACTGAAGCTGTTTCAACTACGTATACGAATCCAATCAATAGTAATGACCAAGGGTTGCTTAACATTACTGAAATAACAGCTAATAAAGCACCTAGAGCTAGTGACCCGGCATCTCCCATGAAGATACGAGCTGGTTTGCGGTTAAAAAATAGGAAGCCTAATAATCCGGCAACGATAGCGATACAGAAGGCCCCAATTCCGCGTTCACCCATTCTAAATGCAATCAGTGCATAAGTTGAGAATGAGATGACACCAAGACCTGATGATAGGCCGTCAAGTCCGTCCGTTAAATTGAAGGCATTTGAAAATCCTGTGATCCATAGTAATAAGAAGACGAAGACGAATAAGACGTTTGTAATGCCTGTTGTAAATGGAAATGGAATCGACACATGGAAGGTAATCACACGCATTAATAATACGATTAGCGCTGAACCCACAATTTGTAAAATCAATTTTTGCAGTGAAGTTAAACCTTCATTTTGTTTCTTGAAAATCTTTAAGAAGTCATCGGCAAATCCGATACCACCAAAGAAAATCATTGTCCCAACTAACAACCAAACTTCACTGTGCCATTGCCCAGTAAGAATAGACCAGATCAATAAGCCGACTAGGGCTGCGGATAGGAAAACGACCCCACCCATTGCTGGGGTACCAGATTTGGCTTTATGCCAAGCGGGTCCCTCATCTCTTGTAACTTGTCCGAATTGTTTTTCACGCATAAATTGAATGAAAAACGGCATACCGACTAGCGTTAACACTAGTGTCGTGATAAATAGTAATACCATAATTTTCCCTTTCTCTTCCCTTATATTTATAGGTTAATGTAGATTTATGTTCCTTGTTTTTAAGTGTTTATGACTCAGCTAATTGTAACACAATCGTCTTATCGTTATTGACTTGTTCACCTACTGCGATCGACTGCCCAACAACGACGCCTTCACCCTCAAGTTCTACCTCAATACCAAGTAATGAAGTTAACGCTTGACTAGCTGACGCGTTCAATCCGGTAAAGTCTGGTATGGTTGGATTTGTATCATCAGACATCAAGAAGATTGGTTGTGTAACAGACACTTCTTCGTTTACTGCAGGGGTTTGGCTGACGATTTTTTCCCCATCACCAATCACTTCTACATTGACGAAGCTAGCATCTGATAAGTTTTGTTGGGCCTCTCCGACAGTTAATCCTGACACATCAGGGACGGTTGCCGTCACAACTGACTCACTATCACCTAAGGCATTATATTCTAGGGCCCTAGTTAATAGTGGTGTATAAATTTCTGTCATCATATCGCTTGCGGTTGTTTCCAAGTTCTTCGGTTGTTCCGCTGTGATATAAAGGACATATTGCGGATCTTCACTTGGGACAAATCCAACTACAGAGTATAAGTATTTGGTTAAACCTGCTTCATAAGTGTTGGTTTCAAGGTTGAAGACCTCAGCAGTACCTGTCTTAGCAGATACTGTATAGTCGTCTAAGTCATAAGCGGCCCCGGTACCTGTATCTGCATAAACAACAGATTGTAAGTATTCAAGGGTCTTATTGGCAGTTTCTTTTGAAATTGGTGAAGAAACTACTTCTGGTTCAACAACTTGCATGGTCCCATCTTCTTCATAACGGTTAACCAGTTGTAATTTCATCATATTCCCGTCGTTAGCAATTGCGGTGAAGGCTTGCATCATTTGATAAGGTGTTACGTAAATTCCTTGTCCAAAACCAGTCGTTACTTTATCTGCTTCATAATCATAGTTCATTGACCCACTTGCTTCGTTGGCAAATCCTGAACCCGTTTCTTGCAGTAGACCGAACTCACGGATATAAGATTCCCAAACGTCATAACCCATCTCTTTTACTAAATGGATCATCAGGGTATTTGATGATTGTGATAACCCCTCTAGTTCGGTAATCACACCCCACCCAATTCCGTTATAATCGGCAATCGTTGAATCGCCCATAGTTACGGGACTTGAATCGTAGAATGAATCTGGGTCAAATACTCCTTCTTCAATGGCTGCTGCTACCGTCAATACTTTAATCGTAGATCCTGGTTCATAAGCTTTTTCAACTAGTAAGTTTTGCCACATATCGTCGATACCTTCTTTTGTTTCTAGGTTGAAGGTTGGTCTTTGTGATGCTGCAACAATTTCTCCAGTTTCTGGTTCAACTAGCATAACTGTCATTGACGTTGGTTCATATTTTTCGTAAACCTCTGTCATCAAAGTTTCTAAATAAGTTTGTAGTCGTGAATCTAAGGTTAAATATACGTCAGACCCATCGGTAGTTTCTTCCTCCACTTGACCTGTTCCACTTAACTCAACATTGGTCGAACTTGATTGGTAAGATTTACGACCATTGGTACCTTTTAGGATGCCATCCATAGACAGTTCCAAGCCCATTTGGCCGGTTAAACGACTATCGATAGCAGTGCCAGCTTCCATATACTCAGCATACCCAATTAAGTGAGAGGCAAAGACGCCGTTTGGATACATTCTAGTTGGCGTTTCATTAAACATAATACCTGGTAGATTTTGGTCGTCAATAGCCTTCATCTCAGCGTATGTCAGGTCTTGCCCTGCCGTACCAAACTCTACTTGAGAAGCATCTTGAGTGTTTAGTCGTTCTAAGATTTCATCAGCCGTCAGGTCGATATATTGCGACAAGACTTGAGCAGTATTTTTCTTATCCACTACATATTGCGGGTCCTCTGGTTCAGACCATTCATCCGTTAAAACAGCGTACAATGAATAAGAAGTAGCATCCATTGCCAATGGATTTCCACCTACATCATAGATGGTTCCACGTTGTGCTGACAATATGCTACTTCTATCATAGAGGTTTTGGGCCTGCTCCGATAAATCTTGACCGTTCACAGTCCCAAAAACCATTATTTGTGTTAAACGAATGCCAAATATGAGTAGTAAAAAACCTGCCAAGCCCATCATCGCTCTAATTGTTTTTTTGCGATTCTTTTTGAGTTTTTTACTGTCTTTCATTATTCCACATTCCTTATATTTTCTTCATTCATATTCAACCCTTGTTCTTCAGCGATTTCTACCACTCGTGAGTAGTTAGATAATTCGTGGACTTCTTGAGTTAAGTTCTCTTTTTGAACACCTAAATCTTCTGCATTTTGTTGTACTTCTTGTAACTGCTGTGATGCTGCATTCACGTTAGCACGCATAATGGTAACCCCTAATAGTCCTGAAATCATAAATAGAAAGGCTACTGTCATCAACATTTTTTGCATCAGTGAGAATTTTACTTTTGGTCTACTTTTACTGGCCGGTATACTCGCCGGAAGAGTAGTCATATTCCGCTTTGGTTGTGCTTGTTGACGTTCTTCAGGGTAAGCCGGAATATTTGGAATAGCTTTTTCAGCTGGCATAGCATTCATTTTAATATTTACTTGGTCTTGTAGTAGAAATATTGCCATAAATACTGCTCCCTTCTATTGGTTGGCTGCCTTTTATCAATTGTTCTATTTAATGCGTTCGATTATGCGCAACTTGGCACTTTGTGCGCGTGAGTTATGCGCCAATTCTTCTTCACTGGCGTAAATTGGTTTTCTATTAACCAATTTAAATGGGGCTTCAATATCCGCATTAATCACCGGTAAATTCGCCGGTAATTCCTCGCCTGTTGATGCATCCTTGAACATTTGTTTCACAATGCGGTCTTCTAATGATTGGAAGGAAATTGTAGATACTCGCCCACCAATATTTAATAAATTCAAAGCTTGCTCTAATGAATCTTCAATCGCACCTAACTCATCGTTGACTGCAATACGCACTGCTTGGAAAATCCGTTTAGCCGGATGGCCACCCTTACGACGTGCTGGTGCCGGAATCGCTTCCTTAATAATGTCCACTAATTCCTCTGTACGCGTAATACGATGATCCGCTCTTCTTTGCTCGATTTTACGGGCAATTTGTTTAGAGAATTTTTCTTCTCCGTAGCGGTAAAAAATACGTACAAGATCATTGAAATCCCACTCATTAATGATGGTTTCTGCTGTTAATGCTTGGGTTTGGTCCATACGCATGTCTAATGGTGCATCTTGGTGGTATGAAAATCCGCGTTCAATCTCATCTAATTGCGGTGAGCTCACGCCAAGGTCATACAAGATACCATCAACACCACTAATACCCATTTTTTCAAGTTCTGACTGGATATGTCTGAAATTATTGTGGACAAGGGTTACTTTGCCACTTTCAATTTCCGCTGCCAATACTTTCTCGGCATTGCCAATGGCCACTAAATCCTGATCAAAGGCGATTAAACGACCTTCGTCAGATAGGGCTGCTGCGATTTTAGAACTATGTCCAGCACCACCCAAAGTACAATCAACATAAATACCGTTGGGTTTGATTGCCAATCCGTCTACTGATTCGTTTAACAACACTGAGATATGATGGAATTCATCTGCCATTCTTCTGCCATCCTCTTCTTCTATAATTCTTTATCTCTTCAAAATTTGTTACATTTAATTTTCTAATTAAAGGCCAAAATCTAACATGTCTTCCGCAATTTCTTCAAAGCTTTCTTCAATTTCAGAAGAAACACTTTCCCATTTTGTTTTCGACCAAATTTCAATACGGTCAGAAACACCTAAGACCAAACATTCTTTTTCAAGATTGGCATAGTCTACTAGGGTTGATGGGATATTAATACGACCCTGTTTATCAATTTCAGCTTCAGCCGCTGCAGAATAGAAAAATCGTGTAAAAGCACGTGCTTCTTTCTTAGCTAGCGGTAATTGTTTCAATTTCTCTTGAATTTTCTCCCAATTTTCTAAAGGATAGCCAAAAACACACCCATCCAAACCACGCGTAATCACAAACTTAGCGCCTAAGTCCTCACGTAATTTAGCTGGAATGATGATTCGCCCTTTGGCGTCAATATTATGTTGGAATTCTCCCATCAACATCATTTATCACCCTATGTGCCTAACCTTAGCCTTTATTGGTTTAAGTCTACCATATCTCCCCACTTTTCACCACATTTCCCCAAAATTTTGTAATTTTTGTGGAAAAGGCGTAGTTGCGGGTTTTTTTCAAAAAAAAAAGAAGCTTCGAACCTGTTTTTAACAAGTTCAAAACTTCTTTTTTGTATATTTTTAAGAATTTTAAATTTCTACATAATAGAGATTGTTGACTAGCTAATGTTTACATTGTCACTACTTGAATAATTCGGCAGACGGTTACCAACACATAAGTAATGAAAGTAATGGAGAAAGCAATATTTACAAGCATTCGGTAGAATTTTTTAACAATAACTTCTTCGTTTTTCACAAATCGCCAAACCAGAATACCAATCGCCAACAAGGAAATCACAACCACTAAGTGGGGAATAATTGAAAAGAACAATAAATCCTTGGAGATAAAGTGGAGGCAAACCAAAAGAATAGGAAAAACAACATCAATCGGTGCAAATTTAATCTGCTTGTTAAAGTAGAGGTAAGGTTTTCCTACTGTGCCTACAAGTAATAAGCTCACGATGGGTAGTAGATAAAACAGTATTTCGCTCCATTTGAAAGCCATAATCGTCAACCTTTCCTTTATTTTCTATATCAACCATAAGTATGTTATCCATTAATACTAGCTAAGATGGCTAAAAATGTCTAGATTGATTTTCCCTTTAAAAAAGGAAAACAAAAAAGGCACTAACCAAAAGCGGTTAATGCCCTTTTAATTATATATAATCAAAGTAAACATTTTAGTTTCCCACATATCAACTATGCAGTAATCCTCAATGAATCTTGCGCTAAATAAAATTATTCAGCTGCTGCGTCAGTCATTACATCTTTACCATCGTAGAAACCGCAGTTTGCACATACATGGTGAGATTTACGTAATTCACCACAGTTAGGGCATGCGTTCATTCCAGGTACTTCTAACTTGTAATGTGTACGGCGTTTGTTTTTTCTTTGTTTAGACGTTTTACGTTTTGGTACTGCCATCATTACACCTCCTAATTAAATATCAATTATGCTTCATCCGACGATTCTGAATCTTTAAACAAATCTTGAAGTTTAGCGAATTCAGGATTAATAACTTCCTCTTCATCACGTTCAGCTTCAAACTCTGTTTGGCTTACAACTCGCCAGTCATTCCCTTCAGGAAACGCATCGTCAGCCTCTTCCTCTTCAGTCAAAATCTGAATTGGTAGATTTAGAAGAATGTTGTCACGAATAGATTCTCGCAAATCTAACGTGTAGCTATCCATAGATAACTGAACAACGTGTTCTCCATCGACAATATCTGTCTCCCAACCGTCTTCAAGAAAACGTTCGGAAACTGGTAATTGTAGATCCAGCACTACCGGCTCTAAAGACCGTGTAGATGGCATCGTCATTTTTAGTGCTAATCGTAATTGTGTCAATACTGTATGTTCTTCATAGAGAACCATACCATCAACTGAAACAGGTGACATGTCGATCAACTCAGGTATTACTGCCTTCATTTGCTCTTTCATATCGACTGATTCTTGAATCATCATTGGTTGGGATGCGATTTGACGCAACTCTTGAATAGACCATTTCATTATTGACCACCTAATAAGCAACAAGAAAAATTATACTAAGTTTAAACTTATTTGTCAATGTTTTTTCCTTGACAAGGTCATTAAATTAAACTCATTATCACTTTTTGACTGTCATATTTACAGGATGAAACGTACTTTCCCATACTACTAGGTCTCCATCAAAAAGTAAACTATTTTTCCTCTGCTCCCTTTCCTTTTTTTATTTCGTAAATATTGGCGGATGATTGAAATTTTGTGTATCAATTTGTGGTTTTAGTATTTCATACATCCGGTCAACCTTCAACCACATTGGCCATTTTTCTTCACTCGTCTGGTCCACACGACTCACCAATTGCCACAGACTATCCGCCCCACTCAAATCCGCCTTAACCGTCTTCAAATAAGCCCGTCCCTTCTCAGTCGCCCCAAGCAACATCAAAGGCTGTCGATGACTAGGTGAAAGCACTGCCTGCATCTCATCTTTTTGAATATTCAAAGCCACCATCAAAGCCGTCCTTTGCACCCGATTTGCCGACCAATTCCGATTCTTCACCCGGTCCACAAAATCATAAAAATTATCCACTTGCTTGATCGCCTCAACCATCCGATTTTCCATACCACCCACCATCTGATAGATACCCCCTAACTCCCCGTTAGAAGCCGTCAACAAACGATAGCGCAGATAGGGAAATAAATCCGTCCACGACACCAGCAGGTCCGCCTCAACTGCCTTACATAAAGCCTCAGCCATATCACTAGGCACCATCTTCTCCAATTCATTTGACTCTTTAAGACCCTTTAAATCTTTGGAAAAGAGGTAGTGACGTATGGCTGACCCAGACGTATAAAGGCTAGTGTCTTGGTCTAATTGGCCTTCATTTAAGGCATTTAAACGATGGTTGTCCCCAATCCGTTTGACCGGCACCATCTTTAAAGGCGTCTGTAGCTGAGCATTGACCTTAGCATAAGCAAAAGCCAGTAAGGTATTGGCGTTTTCTTTAAAGTTGACCTTTAAATCCGTAATTTCTAGATGGGTCGCCTGCAAATATTGAATAGCTGCAATCCGTTTTTCAGCGAAAGAATGGTTGTCTAAATTCTCTACATATTGGTCAGCGGCCGCTACTTGATCAGGGTGGGCGATCATCCATTTGGCCAATTGTTCATAATCAGAAAAGTGGTCGTCTTCAACCCCAAAAGAAATAGCTGATGCACCAAGGGCCACCAAAGCTTTTACCCCGCCTTCAGCGAAGTAGTCAGCTGGTTGGGTAGCAAACCAAAATGGTAACTCAACCACTAAATCACAGCCGTTCTCCAAAGCAACGGCTGCCCGCGCCCACTTGGATACCAGGCTTGGTTCCCCACGTTGAACGTAGTTACCAGACATGACGCCAATTACAAGGTCGGCCTCGGCCTGGTATTTGGCTTTTTTGATCTGATGGGCGTGTCCGTTATGGAACGGATGCCATTCGGCAATAATTCCGACAGCTTGCATAGGGTCACCCCTTTTTCAAAGTGTTTACATTACTTATTTCTGCGCTGAAAAGAAGATACGTTTAGAACTCTCATCCGGTGCGTCTTGGCCAAAGTCTGCTGTGACACGGATGTTCTTGAAGCCTACTTGGGTCAAAATTTCCTGGTAAGCTTCAATAGGCAAGGTCTGTTCGTAGTGCATTTCTTCAAACCGTTGGTAGTTGTTATCGTCTGTGTTTTGAACGAATACGTTAATGGTATGGTCGATGGTATTTTCGCCACGGAACTGGTCTGATGTCCAGGTAAATACGGCGTCATCCCATTCAACGACAAAGGATGTTTCTGGATAGATGTCATTTATTTGATGGATAGAATGAACGTCGAACATGAAAATCCCACCATCTTGTAATTGCTGGTAGATATGGGTAAAAGTAGTTTTCACCGCATTCGCGTCCGCTAGATAATTAAAGGTATCGCAGAAACAGGAAATGACTGCTGCTTGGTCCCTTAATTCAAATGTGGTCATGTCATCTTGCCAGAATTCAAGGTCTAACTTAGCTTCCTTAGCGTTCGCTTTGGCTGCAGCGACCATTTTTTCAGATAGGTCTAGCCCCTTGATAGGATAACCTGCTTGGGCCATCAAAATAGCGAATTGACCGCCACCTGCGCCAAGGTCCAACCAATAGTCTTGGCCCTCTATGAATTTGTCGAAGGCCTGCATGGTTTCTGTGGCGAAGGTAAACCAAGATAGGTATAGACTGTCATCAAACAAGATTTCGTAGACATCGGCGAATACGTCATATTGTTGTTGATTTTCTGTCATGGTTGCGCCTTAGCTAATCCATTCTTCAACGTTGACTAATGGTGCTTCAGCCCACATTTTTTCTAAGTTGTAGAAACCACGTTCTTCACTTGTAAATACGTGTACAATCACATCGAAAGCATCGATTAAGATCCAACGGTTACCGTCTTTTCCTTCGATACCCTTCACTGAAAATCCTGCTTCTTCAATTGCGTCTTCAACAGCGTCCACAATGGCTTTAACTTGACGATCGTTACGACCAGACATGATGACAAAATAGTCAGCCATTGGTGTTGTGTTGGCAACGTCTAAGGCTACGATATCTGTCGCTAAGCGGTCGTCCGCACCTCTAACGATTGCTTCTAATAATATTTCACTCTTTTTAGTCATAAATACTCCTTTATTATTGCAGTTTTATTCTGATTACTTGTTTTTATTACTTTTTTTGCTGCTAAATTTTTTAACCCAATCATTGTAGATGGCGATTGTTTCTGGATATACTTGACGGCCTGATTCAACCAAATGGACAATAGATTGTTTGATTTTAAAGTCTACTGCCGCATCTAAGTCAGTCTTGGCTAGATCTCGTGCTTGTTCAACGCCCTTAAAGTCACGACCTGGTTCGATATAGTCGGCGATAAACAAGATGTTTTGGTCTAGAGTCATGTCATAGCTCCCTATAGTATGGGACCAAACAGCCTGTAAGATATCTTCATCATTGACCCCAAATCGAGTATTTGCGATCATAGCGGCTAATGGACCGTGCCAAATGGCAGATCCGTAATTTAACCACTCTGGGTCGTATCCAGGATAGTCTTTAAACTCAGATAAGTGGTTTTCGCTATCCTCTTTAGCATAATCATGGAGTAAGGCTGCTATACTGGCCTTATCTACGTCCGCTTCAGGGTATCGTTCAGCTAGTTCAATAGCTGTTTCTTCCACCCGTAAGACGTGCTTATACCGCTTGTTGGTTAAACGAGCTTGCAGTAATTTCTCAAGTTCATCCCGTTTAATATTAATCAGATCCGGATTTAATTCTCTAGCTTTCATGTGCTTGATATAACCCCTTTTCTTGAATGTAGGCAACAACAGGTCCTGGTGTCAGGTAACGGATAGAGGCTTTTTCTGCCACCGAGTTTCTGATCCCTGTTGATGACACGGTCATCCCTTCAGCGTCTACAAAAATCAATGGATAGTCCGTATCATTTTGATAACCCTCACGGCCAACACCTACAAAATGCACCATCTTAATCAAATCATCAATCCGATGCCATTTAGGTAAGTTTTCGATCATATCCGCCCCAATGATGAAATAGAACTCATAAGTTGGATACAGGGCCGTTAAAATCTCCATAGTATCCACCGTATAAGATTTCCCTACCCGGTCGAGTTCAATTGCTTCTAGACTAAAATGTGGATTGTCTTGGATTGCCAATTCAATCATATCTACCCGGTAGGCGTCGTCTAAGGTTTCTTTGGTTTCCGAATGGGGTGGCTTCTTGTTTGGCATAAACCACACTTCATCTAATTTCAGCTTGTCATAGACTTGTTCAGCCATCAATAAATGACCGTTATGGATGGGGTTAAAGGTACCCCCAAGAATACCAATCCGTTTATTGGGATTGTCTTCAAACGCTAATTCTGTCTCTGGTTCATTTATCAAACGAACATGTTCTTGATCTAAAAATGATACCTTTGCCACAATTTGCCTCCTGTAATTAGCCTAAAGCTTTTACTTGCGCTGAGATTTCTTGATACTTAGATTCAGAAGAAGGACGGTATAAAGTAATCACACGTCCAATTGTTTGGACAACAAATGCATCTACTGCCTCAGCGATTTCTGTTGCCGCTTCACTAGTTTCTTCATCTGTATTTTGTAATAAATGTACCTTGATCAACTCACGTTTTTCTAGGACTTCATCAATTTGCACCATAAATTCTTCTGATAAACCGTTTTTACCAATGTTGGCTACGGGGTTCAAATGATGGGCTTCTTTACGTAAAAATTTCTTTTGTTTGTTATTCAAAATGAATAGTCTCCTTTCATAACAAGGTGCGAGAGCCTACCTTCCATTTCTGCAGGCTCAAATCCGATTTTGCTCTAGCTGATATGCTATGCGACTTTTAAAGCGACTAAAATCTAGATTAATTTTTCTCTGGTAATAATATCAACACCCTTTGGCACGTAAGCCGCAATTTGAACTGGGTCACTTACTGAAACCCAGCCTAAACCTGGAAATACGATATCAGTTGGTGTTTTGATTGAGAATTCTTTGCGGACTAGTCCTGGGAAATTGGCCTCATTTTCTGGGTAAGGCGGTTGTAAAATCCCACCAAGATGTTCTTGGTAAAATTCGTCTGAACCCTCTAATTTACGACGGTGAGGTTTTATCTGACCAGACATATAAACCGTGAAGGACGTCCGTTCACCAGCAATAAAATCAAGACGGGCTAAGCCACCAAAGAACAATGTTTGTTCTGGATTCAGCTGGAAAGTCACAGGTTTGATTTCTTTATTCGGTAAAGCATCCACCAATTCTTTTCCTTCTAAAATAGAGGTCATCTGGCCTGGGTTAATGATTCCAGGTGTATCAATTAAGCTAGCTTCATTACCATTTGCATCGTCAAAAGGAATATCGATTAAATCTAAAGTCGTTCCTGGGAACTGACTAGTTGTAATGACGTCCGCTTCAACACCCGTGGCTTGAAGAATACGGTTAATCAATGAAGATTTACCAACATTAGCCATACCAATCACATAAACATCACGGCCATCACGCATTTCATCGATTTTCGCTAATAAATCGTCAATATTAGCCCGCTTTTTAGCTGAGGTAAGGATTAAATCATCGATTTTAATCCCATTATCTTTCAAGTATTTACGCAACCAATTTTCAATCCGGTTGTGTTTCACTGCCTTTGGAATGGCGTCCATCTTGTTGGCAACCATTAGGATGGGGTTAGACCCTGCAAAACGGTTCAAGCCGTTAATTAAAGAGCCTGCTACGTCAAAGATGTCAATCACGTTAACAATAAGGGCATCTTTTTCACTAAGGGTGTTTAAGATGGCTAAAAATTCATCTGCAGATGTCGATACTTTCTCAAGGGTATTATAATGACGCAATTTAAAACAACGTTGGCAGTATAATAATCCTGATTCGATACCTTTTTGGTAGGCAGATTGCGGGGTGTACCCGCGTTTGTCTGGTTGGTCAGTCTGAATTTCAGCACCACAACCAACGCAATATAGTGTTTCTTCGTTAGACAATATTATTCCTCCACTTCAAGTCGGGATGTTTCTTTTCAATTCTCTTGAATAAGAATTTTTCAATTTTACGGTTTAATAGGGTCCATACCAAGTCTGTTTCAACTAATGGCATGACCAAGATACTGCGAATGCCTAGGCGGTTACCACCAAAAACATCGGTTAAAAGTTGGTCACCAACAATGACTACTTCATCCTGGCTGACACCAAGCATGTCAATGGCCCGTCTAAATCCTCTACGAGAAGGTTTTTTAGCATCTGAGGTAAAGAGTACCCCTAGCTGGTCAGCAACACGTTTCACACGGCCGTGATGGTTATTGGATAAGATGACAACAGGTATCCCCGCTTCTTCCATGGTTTGTAACCAAGCGCGCAGCTCCGGTGTCCCATCCGGGTTATCCCATGCAATCAAGGTGTTATCTAGGTCGGTGATCACGCCTTTGATATTATGTTTGGCTAATTGATCAGGTGTCAATTGATAGATACGTTCTATCATCCAGGTTGGTTTAAAATAGTCTTTTTTCATGCCGGCCTCCCTTATTTTCATGAATAGTATACCATAAGCGGCCCCTTGATTCACTTATGTAAAGGCCTGTTCACCGCATGTTTCATAAGTATAAACTTTTGGCAAAATGCTGCAAGCCGAGTTGGCGGATAGTAGCCATTTTCCAAAAAGCAAAGCAACAAAAAATGCTACGAGCATATCAGTCTGACATGCTCGTAACATTATCAATCGTCTAAAATCACATATTCTCTACTATAACCCCATCTGAGGCAAAGTCAAGTGTCTTTATCTGTACGTCAAGATTTAATTGGCTGATTGCTTCAACAATTTGATCTGAGGCAGTAGCTTGGACAAGGGTCATAATAGTTGGGCCGGCACCTGATAGGTAAGTCCCGTAAACCCCGTCAACTCTTGACAAAACTTGGCGGATTTCACCTAATTCTGGCACTAATTGCGCCCGGAATGGTTCATGCAGCTGGTCCATTTCCATCAAGGTACCCACTGCTTCAATGTCCCCTTCTAACAACTTACTGACGAAGACGTTGCCAATACCATTCGCTCGAACTGCATCTGCAAAGACCAATTCTTTCGGCAAAACGGCTCTCGCTTGTTTAGTTAATAGCTCACGGTTAGGGACGGTCGCAATAAAATGCACATCCTCTAATAAAGACTTCGTCCACAAGACATGGGTTAAATCCATGGCTACAGATACTACTAACCCGCCCGCTAAAGCTGGCGCAATGTTATCTGGGTGCCCTTCGATTTCGTTAGCCATGTTAATCTTTTCATCCATTGACCAATTAGCCCCAGCTAAAATTTCAGCAATGGCAATACCCGCCACAATGGCTGAAGATGATGACCCTAAACCACGGGCTGTCGGGATGTCACTAGTCATTTTTAAATAGTGGGGCTTGGCATCCGGTGCGAACCGTAAAATTGTTTCAATCACCATGTTGGATGCATCAGTTGGAATCCCTTCGCCTAGGTCATGGTCAATTTGCCATTGTTCACTAGGGCTAAGAATATCCACCGTTAAATATAGGCTAACGGCAACACCGATTGAATCAAAGCCGGGTCCCATATTGGCTGAAGTCGCCGGGACTTTCACACGTACCTTTTCTACCATATCGGTCACCTACTTCGCTTCAGGCAACACAGAATAGTAAGAAATCAGGTTTAATTCAGGACTATCTTGTGTGGCTTGATTGATTTGTTGTAATTGGGCTTGTGACATTTCATGAGTGACAACCACAATTTTCGCTGTCTTATCGTCAGATGACGGTTCTTGGAATACCTTGTCTAAGCTGACTTTCGCATCGTCAAAGATTTGGACAAGCTTGATGAATTGCCCTTGTTTGTCTTCAGTTTCAAAATGGAAGAAACCGACAGATTTGATATCTTCAGCCTTTTTCCAAGCGGCATCTTGACTGTAATTCGCAAATGGTTGACCAGTCGTTTCTGTGTGAATATGTTGACCAATGGCCATAATATCTGAAACCACCATAGCGCCTGTAGGTAATTCGCCGGCACCTGGCCCGTAGAACATCATCTCGCCAGTCGCTGCTCCCTCAGTAAAGACAGCATTCATTTCGTTACGAACAGTTGATAATGGATGGGTTTTTGGTACTAAGGTTGGCGCCACTTCAGCGTATACAGTACCGTCTACAAAGTTTGCACGACCAATTAGCTTGATCACATAACCTAATGAGCTAGCAACTTGGATATCACGAGCTGTGACATGACGGATTCCTTTGACTGGAATTTCGTTCAAGTCGACAGTCACCCCAAAGGCCATTTTCGTTAAGATTACAATCTTACGGGCTGCATCTAAACCATCAACATCGCCTGATGGGTCTGCTTCTGCTAAACCTAAAGCTTGGGCTTCCGCTAAGACTTCATCGAAGCCACGACCTTGTTCCACCATTTTTGTCAAAATGTAATTCGTTGTCCCGTTGACAATACCTGATACAGAGAATAACTTGTCTGACGCTAGTGGCGTACGTAAACTGTTTAAAATTGGAATACCACCAGCAACTGCCGCTTCATATAAGAAGTCTAATTGATGGTCTTGGGCATATTGGATTAAATCTAAACCGCGTTTAATCGCCACCAAGTCCTTATTAGCAGTTACGATGTGTTTACCAGCGCGTAAAGCAGATTCAATACAGTCAGCTGCGAATGTTGTTCCACCCATCGCTTCAACGACAATATCAATTGAAGGATCGTTGATGACATCATTGAAATCAGTTGTCAATTGAATGCTTTCTGGTAATCCGGGATGTTTCGCTTTTGATTTTTCAATATCGCGGACAAAAATCTTCGTTACTTGGTATTGAATACCTTCCGTATCTGACATTTTTTGTGCGTGATCGTGCATAATTTTGGCTACGCCACCACCGACTGTACCTAGACCAAGTAATCCAATATTAATTTGTTTCAAATTTGCCACCTCTTTAGTTCATTATATTTTATCATTTATATTTCATGATATTCTCATAATTTTCTCTACTCTTAAATTCTACCCTTAAATTCATAAAAAGCAATCAATTGTTGAACATATTCAAAATCAGGAACATAGAATTCGTTACGGCCATTAATTTTGATCGTATCTTCAGACCCCTTACCAGCTACCACAATGGTCGTCGGTTTCCCGGACGCAATCGCATCCTTATAGGCCATATAGATTGATCCGGTCCGATCTAAATTGCTTCTTACTTTAGCATCTGGATTGACCCCGTTAATGGCTTCTTCAATTTCAGCCATGATTTTATAAGAGTCTTCAAAGTTTGGATCATCACTGGTTAAATAAATTTCATTGGTATTTAAACCAGCCACATGGCCCATATCAGCACGTCTGTTTTCAGCTTTACCACCGGCTGATCCAAAAACGATGCGGATGTCATTATCAGGGGCCATTTCTTTAACAGATGAGAATAATTCTTCAAAAGAAATCTTGTTGTGCGCGAAATCAACAACAAAGGTTAATTGATTGTCCGCACTACGATAAATTTCCATCCGGCCATCAGTTTTGGCATCGCCTAAAGCCTTTTGAATTGTTGCCCACTCTACATCGTTTTCGCGCGCAATCGCCGCAGCCACTAAAGCATTGTTGATATTGAAGTGCCCTAAGACATTTAAAGCCATCGGAATCGTTTCACCTTGGTTTTTCACCACAAAAGTCTGTTTGGTTTCACTAAAAGCTAATTCATCGGCAAAATAATCAGCCGCCGGGTTCTTGCGTGAAACAGTCACAATCCGTTCAATATTTTCAGCATCTTGTGCTGCTTTTAAAATTTCTTCATAATGGTCCGTATCTTCATTGATGACGGCCACTTTACCGTGGTCAAAAATCCGTAATTTTGACTGGAAGTAGTCAGCAAAAGTGGGATGTTCAACTGGTGATATATGGTCTGGTGATATATTTAAAAAGGCCACCACTTGCATCTTCACGTCATCAACGCGGTGGTATTTTAAGGCTTGACTGGATACTTCCATAGTTGCCCGTTTCACCCCATTGTCTCGCATTGTTGCTAGCATTTCATATAAATCCATGGCTTCCGGCGTAGTAAGAGTTGATGGTGTTTTTTCTAGGCCATCATAGTTAAAGGTAGATGATACGAAACCAGGTAGTGCTTGCCCTTTTTTCTGACTGTCTAGAGTCAAAATTTGGTTAACAAAACCTGCAGTGGTTGTTTTACCCTTGGTACCTGTAATCCCTGAAATGGCCACGTCTTGCCAAGGTGATTGGTAGAAGAAGTTGGCGAGCTGAGCCATCGCTAGGCGGATATCTTCAACGATAATGCCTGGGATGTCTGCTGCGTAATCTTGTTCTGATAGGTAGGCCACTGCCCCGCGGTCAACGGCATCTTTTAGGTATGATGCCTTAAAGTTTAGCCCCTTACAAACGAATAAGGTGTTGGCTGTCACCGCACGCGAGTCGAAGGTGATGCGATCAATTACGACCTCGTCTGCAGTATTTTCTTGTGTAATGGTTGTTGCGCTGCCACTGTCCTTAAAAAAAGCTATAGCACGCGATAATTTCATTGAATCTGACATGTTAAACTCCCTCTACTCCATATAAATAAAAAAAGGATCGTGATGCCACGACCCTCTATACGACACAGAATGTCTGCCATATTGGTAGTTCTAGTAGGTCACCCTACAATTTCAACTGCATTGGTTAATTATTGAATTAACTCGTAGATTTCCATTGCGACTAAATCAATGTCATCAAATTGGAAAGTTTCGTTGATTGTTAAGTCCTCTAATTCAAAACTTTCAGACTCTTTGTTAAAGCGTACAATACACTTCTCAACGCCCTCTTTTTCAAAACGACGTACTTCGATTTCTGAGTCATCAGAAAGCATCGCTTTTAATCGGGTAATAATTGCTTCTAATCGAGATGATTGCATAATAATCTCCTTTCGCCTTCTTATCTTTGTCATTTTAACACTCTTTGGGTGAATAAAAAACCTTTAAGTGCATAAGAAATGAATTAATTTCAGCGAAGCCTTTTCATTGAAAAATGACGGCCCGTATTAAAGCTGACTATTCATCCTTTCTGCGAATATAGAAAGACGGAAAGTACTTGCTAGTCCACTTCAAGGGCTTATGTAATTCTGCAAAAGAAGAAGATAGGTAAACACTTCGGCCAATTAAATTTCTCGGTTTCTCTGACTGCAATTCAATCATGTACTGATAAATATGGTACAAGTCTTCATAGAAAACGTCCGCCGACACATGGTAAATCAATGGCGCTAGCCCTTCTGTTAATGTAGATTGCGTAGCTGCAATAGCCTTCACAGATTGCGGAAAGTCTGTCACTTCGGTTAATAAATGACCGAACGTTGCAATATCTTCAAGGGCCGCTAGATAAGGCGTCTTCATGGCAATCACCGGTAAATGGTTGGTGATGGCTTCAATAAAGGTTAAGCCTTGCGTTTCTGAAGTTGATAAATTCACATAAACATCCGCCGCTTGGTACAAGACGTTGACTTGGTCATGAGCCACAAAGCCTGGGAAAACGACTTTATCCGTCAAGTTCAGTTCGGCTGTTAACTCTTTTAACTCTTTTAATTGTGGCCCGTCTCCAGCAAGTAATAACTTTGCATTCGGAATATCCGCTAGCACCTGAGGGAACTGCTCGATAATCGCGATTAAGTTTTTTTCTTCAGCAATACGGTTAATCGATAATAGTAAATACTCATCTTGTGCAATACCCCAGCTTTGTCTAAAGTTTTTTAAGACATCTTGGTCAATTTTCTTAGGTAACTTTACCCCGGTTGCCAAGACATGAATGGGTTTTTGAATTTGATAGTCTCGTAAAACATCTTTCATCTGACCACTAGGTGAAATGACCAAATCAGCTTGATCACAGAAAAGTTTAGACAAATGAACGACCGTTTTTCGAGAAATTAATTTGCCGTTCAAAATATAATGGAGGTATTTCTCATACCAAGTGTGGTAAGTGTGCACTAGTGGAATCCTCATATAGCGCGCTACGCTTACCCCCATCAACCCCATAGAAAACTCCGTTTGGGAATGGACGATATCTATTTCTAACTCTTTACATTTACGGTAAATCGATGCAAAGGAAGGAATCGCCACTCGTCTATCCTTGAAGAATAGAAAAGGAACTGATTCATAGCGAAAGACATGGTCTTCAATTTCTGCCTTTGGATCAGATGTCGTAAAGATATATACTTGATGTCCGTTATCCTCAAACGTTTCTTTTAATGTTTGAATTGATGTAGCGACCCCACTTACTTGTGGAAAGTAGGTATCGGTAAAGATCGCGATATTCATCTAAACACTCCTTAGATGCCCTTTTTGTTTTAATCCTGTCATATATCCTATCATAACAGAAAAATTGTAATTAAAAAATCACCTGAAGGCAACTTAATTGTAAAGAATACGATAAGGAATCTGTTTGCTTTGGTTTGTTACTAAGACGATGAGAAAACCCCACCAAGATCCATGATCTCAGTGAGGTTTTCAGTATGTTTATTTGAAATGATTATAAGTCAGCTAATTCAGGAACTGCTGCTTTAATTAAAGCTTCTGCTTCGTCTGAAGAAGTTGCTTCCGTAACCACTTTGTTGGCTAATTCAGCCATTTCGTTTGAATCTAATTTAGAAATTAATGATCTGATTTTCAGTACAGAAGATGCAGACATAGAGAATTCATCTAAGCCCATACCTACTAATAATGGGGCAGCCATTGGTTCACCGGCCACTTCACCACACATACCAGTCCATTTACCTTCTTTATGACTAGCATCGATAACGTTTTTAATTAATCGTAATACAGATGGGTTAAATGGTTGGTACAGGTATGAAACGTGTTCGTTCATACGGTCAGCCGCCATTGTATATTGGATTAAGTCGTTAGTACCGATAGAGAAGAAGTCAACTTCTTTAGCGAATTGATCAGCAATCACAGCGGCTGCTGGGATTTCGATCATGATACCCACTTGGATGTCATCCGCAACTTCAACACCTTCTGATTCTAATTTAGCTTTTTCTTCCTCGTAAATTGCTTTCGCAGCGCGGAATTCAGGTAAATTAGAAATCATCGGGAACATGATGCGTAATGAACCGTATACAGACGCACGTAATAAAGCACGTAATTGTACACGTAATAATTCAGGTTGGTTTAATCCGATACGGATTGCACGATAACCTAAGAATGGGTTCATTTCTTCTGGTAATTGTAAGTAAGGTAAGTGTTTGTCCCCACCGATGTCCATTGTACGAACAACGACTGGATGACCATTCATACCTTCTAAAACAACTTTGTAAGATTCGAATTGCTCATCTTCAGTTGGCATTTCGTCTGAATCCATGTATAAGAATTCAGTACGGTATAAACCAATTGCTTCAGCACCGTTTGAATGTACACCTTCTAAATCTTTTGGCGTACCGATGTTGGCAGCGATTTCGAATTTCTTGCCGTCTTTAGTTAAAGTCTCAGCGTCTTTAAGTTTTTCCCACTCAGCTTTTCGAGCTAAGAAGTCAGCAGCAATTTTTTCGTATTCTGCGATTGTTGCGTCGTCAGGATTTACAATAACATCACCGTTTAAACCATCAACAATGACAGTGTCACCGTCATTAATTTCTTTAGAAACATTACCAGTCCCTACAACCGCTGCAATTTCCAATGAACGAGACATAATCGCTGAATGTGACGTACGTCCACCGATATCAGTCGCAAAACCTTTAACAAATTGGCGGTTCAATTGTGCAGTATCACTTGGCGTTAAGTCATAAGCCACAACAACCACTTCTTCATCAATTGTTGAAAGGTCAGGGATTTTAACACCTAATAAATGTGCTACTAAACGATCAGTAACATCTTTGATGTCAGCTGCACGTTCTTGCATATAAGGGTTGTCTTCCATACCTTTGAAGATTTCGATGTAGAAGTCAGCTGTTTGACGAACAGCAGATTCTGCATTCAATGTTTCATCATCAATTTTTTGGGTGTAAGCTTGCTGCAATTCCGGATCTTCAAGGACCATTAAATGCGCGTCAAAGACTTGCGCTTCCTCTTCTGACAAGGATTTAGCTGCAACCGCTTTAATTTTTTCGATTTCTACTTTTGAGTCGGCTATAGCTTTTGCTAAGCGTTCTTTTTCTTGTTGTGAATCATTAGATTTTGAAATTTCAAAACTTAAATCAGGTTCTTCAACTAAGAACGCTTTAGCGATGGCAATGCCATCGCTAGCCACGATTCCTGTTAATTTTGTCATATTATTCTGATAACCCTTCATTTTTCATAGTGTCAGCAATTGTTTGGATTGCTTCTTCTTCGTCATCACCTTCAGCAGTGATTACAACGTCAGAACCTTGACCTACACCTAAAGACATTACGCCCATGATAGATTTCAAGTTTACAGATTTACCTTTGTATTCTAAGTTAATATCTGAGTTAAACTTGCTTGCAGATTGCACCAATAAAGTTGCAGGACGTGCGTGGATACCAGTTTCAGCTGTAATGTTAAATTCTTGTTTTTTCATAATCAAAAATCTCCTTTAAAATGTTTTATTTATACCTTTATAAATAGGCAAGAGTTATTATAGCTTATCTATTTGCAAAGTAAAACGTCACAAACTAGACTATACCATAATTAGAAAACTCTTTCACTTATAATTTACCAAAAAAATAGCGTTTCCACAAGGTTTTTCACTTGGATAGCACATGAATTATTTTGATTGAGACCTTTTAGTTGAAAGTCAAAATTGGTCAGAGTATAATAGAGCTATTAGCAGTTATATTGAAATGCTGCGAATTAAAAATTGCAAGCAACCCCCTTAGCATTAAATAAAGGAAGTGTTTATATGTTATGTCAAAACTGTGGCGAACGCGACGCCGTCATTCATGTATACGCAAATGTGAATGGCCGACGTGAAGCAGTGAACCTCTGCCAAACATGCTACTCACAGCTATCTCAAGGTAAACAAACCAACAATTTAAATAACAACAACAGTAACGGTAACAACCCCTTTGGTGGCTATAGCTTTGATGACTTATTACGTCAAATGCAACAACAAGGCTTTTCTACTAATTCGCAAAATAAAGCTCAAGCTGGCCAAGGTGGCAACAATGACGATTCTATCTTAGGCAATTACGGGACCAACTTGACTGACCAAGCTAAAGCTGGTTTAATCGACCCAATTATCGGTCGTGACGATGAAATTATCCGAGTGATTGAAATCCTGAACCGTCGGACAAAAAACAATCCTGTTCTAATTGGTGAACCAGGTGTTGGTAAAACAGCGGTTGTCGAAGGACTCGCTCAAAAAATTGTTGAGCACGCTGTACCGGAAAAATTGCGCAACAAAGAAGTCATCCAATTAGATGTTGCTTCGCTTGTTCAAGGGACTGGTATCCGCGGTCAATTCGAAGAAAAAATGCAACAATTAATGAATGAAGTCCGTGAAAATAAAAATATCATTCTATTTATAGATGAAATTCATGAAATTGTCGGCGCTGGTTCAACCGAAGGCGGCTCACTAGATGCTGGTAATATTCTAAAACCAGCCCTAGCCCGTGGAGAACTCCAATTAGTGGGTGCTACTACTTTAAATGAATTTAGAAAAATCGAAAAAGATGGCGCCCTAGCCCGTCGTCTACAACAAGTCATGGTAGCTGAACCTTCTGTAGAGGAAACCCTTGAAATTATTAAAGGTATTCAAGAAAAATACGAAGCTTTCCATAACGTGAAATATAGTGATGAAGCGATTGAAGCAACTGTCCGTTTATCTGACCGGTATATAACTGACCGCCAATTACCAGATAAAGCCATCGATTTATTAGATGAATCTGGTTCTAAAATGAACTTAACTATTCCATTCTTAGACCGTGAATCCTTGAAAAATCAAATTGATGAATTAACCAAACTAAAAGAAATGGCCACAGAGGCAGAAGATTACGAGAAAGCAGCCTACTACCGTGACCAATTAAATAAATACCAAGGCATGTATGATAGCAACCAAAATGTGACTGAAAAGACCCCAACGGTTACTGCTAGCGACATCCAAGCGATTATCGAAACCAAAACCGGTATTCCTGTTTCAGACTTGCAAGAATCTGAGCAAAACCAATTAATCAACCTAGACGAAAACTTGAAACAACACGTCATTGGTCAAGACGATGCTGTAGAACACATTGCTAAAGCCATCCGCCGTAATCGCGTTGGTTTGAGCCGTCAAGACCGTCCGATCGGATCTTTCATGTTCGTCGGGCCAACCGGTGTTGGTAAGACTGAATTAGCTCGTCAACTAGCTATTCAATTATTTGGTAGACACGAAGCTTTAGTTCGTTTTGATATGTCTGAATATATGGAAAAACATGCTGTATCTAAATTGATCGGTTCACCTCCAGGATATGTAGGTTATGACGAAGCTGGCCAATTAACTGAACAAGTACGTCGTCAGCCATATTCAATCATCTTATTAGATGAAATTGAAAAAGCCCATCCAGATGTCTTAAATATCTTCCTACAAATCATGGAAGACGGTCGTTTAACAGACGCCCAAGGACGGACTGTATCCTTTAAAGATACCCTAATCATCATGACATCAAATGCCGGTTCAGATGGCGTTGAAGCTAGTGTTGGTTTCGGGGCAAGCAAACAAGGTAAACAACAAAGTGTCATGAACAAGATTGGTGACTACTTTAAACCTGAATTCTTGAACCGTTTCGATGCCATCATCGAATTCCAACCGCTAACTAAAACAGAATTGATTGTGATTGTTGACCTACTATTAGACAACATGAACAACTTATTAGCCAACCAAGATATCCATGTAAATGTTGATGACAAGGTCAAAGAACGGTTAGTTGAACTTGGCTATGATCCAAAACTTGGTGCCCGCCCATTAAGACGTGTCATCCAAAGTCAAATCGAAGACCAAGTCGCAGATACCTACCTAAAAAACAGTGATATTCACGAAATTAATTTCACAACAAATACTGACGACGAAATTGTAGTAAGTGTAAGTGAAAATGAAAATTCATCAAACTTAGAATCAGATGAAAGTACAACTAAATAAACACAAAGAAAAGGAATTGTGGCTTCATTGCTACAATTCCTTTTTTATAAATAATATTTATTCTTTTATCGTTAGAAATGGTTTGTTAGGAATAGAACAACAATGGCAACAACGACTACAAGTGAATCGACTATAAAGCCTAGAATCATTGGTTTAGGACCAATTTTTTGAATATCTTTAAAGCTGGTCGTTAATCCAATTGCAGATAAGGCCATGATCATGCTAAATTTTGAAGCACTTGAAATAGATGGTGCAATAGCATCTGGTATAATACCAGTACTTCTCAAAGCCACAACGACTAAAAATAAAATGATGAAATAGGGAAATATTTTTCGTAAATCAACAGGTGTGTGGTGGTTTGTTCCCTGCGCCTTATTTTCTAGTCGTTCATTAATAACAGAGAAAACAAGCACATATGGGATGATGAATAACGTACGTGTGAGTTTTACAATAACCGCTACGTTCCCACCAAGTTGTGAGAAAGCATAACCAGCAGCTACCACCGAAGACGTGTCATTCACCGCAGTACCAATCCAATGACCATATCCTGTATCAGACATCCCCAGCGCAATCCCTATCCATGGAAAAATAATTACAGTAATAATATCAAAGATAAAGGTCGCAGAAATTGCATAAGTAATATCTTCATGTTTCGCTTTTATAACGGGTCCAACCGCTGCCACAGCTGATCCTCCACAAATCGCAGTACTCACTGCTAATAAATTTGTTAGCTTCCAATTTACCCCAAAAAACTTACCAATCAAGTTACCAACACCAAAGGCTGTCAACATTGTAAATGTCATTAAAAACAGTGCATATTTTCCAACATCCCACACTTCAGCAAAGTTCAGATTCACGCCCATCAAAATAATTCCTAATCGTAAGATTTTCTTTGATGAAAAAGTAACCCCTGAATATAGCTGTTGATGTTTCATGAAGAAAGGATTTAATGCCATCCCAACTAGCAGAGCCATCACAGTCGCACCAATGATATCACCTGGTAATAAGCTACTCAGCGCTATGGCTATCACTGCAACTAAGGCACTAAGTGATAAGCCTGGTATTAGATTTTTTCCTTTTTCTATCATAATTCTCCTCCAAATCATTATTCATATCTTGAATATAGCATAAGGTTTCCATAAAATATAATTATCATATTTTATATTTACATCAATAATTATTATAAGGATGGTGGATATGCTAGATAATCGTTTACAAACTTTTTTAACCCTTTGTGAGCAAGGGAGTTTTACTAAAACGGCTGAAATCTTAAACATGACTCAACCTGCTGTTTCTCAGCATATACAATATTTAGAACACTACTATCAAATCATTTTAATAGCTGAAAAAGGCAAAAACTTCTCGCTTACTGAAGAAGGTAAAGCTCTTCAACAATATATCAAGTTATTAAAAGCAAATGCTGAACGTATATTGCCACTGCTCCACCGTGTAAAAGATAAGGTTTATCCTCTACACTTTGGTGCAACCCTAACCATTGGTGAATATACTATGCCGCCCATTCTACATCAGATATTTGAAGAAAAACCTGCTACAAATATTTCAATGTTTGTTGAAAACACCCATATTCTACAAGAGATGCTTTGGGACGGTAAGATTGACTTCGCTCTATTAGAGGGCCATTTCAACCAGCAGGAATTTGAACATAAGTTGATTTCAAATGAAGAGTTTATCGCTATCTGTTCGCCTGAAAATATCCTAGCAAAAAAAGCCATTCTTTTAGAAGATTTGCTTGATCAGCAACTTATTTTACGGGAGCCAGGGAGTGGTACACGTGATATTTTAGAACAAGCTTTATATAACCAGAATCTTCATATTGACGACTTTATTGGTAGAACTCAAATCACAAATATGAATGTCATTAAAGCTTTATGCCATCAAAATATGGGTATCACCTTTATGTACCGTGAAGCTGTGAAAGAAGAATTAGCAACTGGTTATCTTGTTGAAATTCCATTAGTAAACTTTAATATTCAACATCCCTTTAATTTCGTTTACTTAAAGGATGCACCTGACAAACAGCAAATCGAATCTTGGTTTGAAACAATTATGCGTCTAAGATAGTGCTTAGTCTTGCATATCTACAACAATAATAGCCCTATTCATAAGGATAGGTCATTAGCTAAACTACACAAAAAACCACTAAATGATCACAACATAAATTGTAATCGTTTAGTGGTTTTATATGGCTCATTTATTGTTATAGGAAACTATCGCCTACAGTAAAGTTTCCAAATGTACATCCGGATACTTTCCTTGGAACCAATTTACGGCAAAATTATTCTCGAATAGGAATACTGGGTTTCCATGGATGTCTTTACATAGTAAGTTACGACTTGATGACATCTTAGGATCTAATTCTTCCTCAGAAATCCAACGCGCAATTTTATTACCCATTGGTGACATATCTACTTCAGAGTTATATTCATTTAATAAACGGTATTGGAAAACTTCAAATTGTAATTGACCAACAGCACCAATAATGTATTCTTCAGAATGCCATGTTCTATAAAGTTGAATTGCACCCTCTTGTACTAATTGTTGCATACCTTTGTGGAATGATTTTTGTTTCATCACATTTTTAGGTGAAACTTTCATGAATAATTCTGGTGTAAATTGTGGTAGTGGTGGGAATGATACGGCCTTTTTACCTGTATAAATAGTATCACCAATTTGGAAGTTACCAGTATCATATAAACCGATAATATCTCCGGCTACAGCCTTTTCAACGTTTTCTCTAGAATCAGCCATAAATCGCGTAGTATTATTTAATTTAATTTTCTTGTCTGTACGGGTTACTTTAACATCCATACCTTCTTCAAACGTACCTGATACAATACGTACAAAGGCGATACGGTCACGGTGACGCGGATCCATGTTAGCTTGGATTTTAAAGATAAAGCCAGTTAATTCAGTATCTGTTGGCTCAACTTCTTCACCTTCATCAACAGTATCCACTGCTGAAGGTGCTGGCGCAAAATCAACAAAAGCATCTAGGAAAGTTTGCACACCAAAACCAGTTAAAGCCGATCCGAAGAATACTGGCGTTAATTCACCAGCAGCAATTGCTTCTGCGTCAAAGTCATTACCAGCTTCACGCATTAATTCTGCGTTTTCCAAGGCTTCGGTATAAATAGATGATTCTTTAAATTTAAAGTCGCCTTCAACTTCACCGTCTTCGTTCAATGGTAGGAAATCGTTACCACCATTTTCTTCTGGATGGGTTAATTCAACACGGTTGTTGTAGAAATCATATAAACCAAGGAATTGTTTCCCCATACCCATTGGCCAGTTCATTGCATAGGCATCGATGTCTAACACTTCTTCAAGTTCAGCAACTAAGTCCATCGGTTCACGGCCATCACGGTCTAATTTGTTCATAAAGGTGAAAATTGGAATTCCACGCATACGACAAACTTGGAATAATTTCTTAGTTTGAGGCTCGATCCCTTTACCTGAGTCAATTACCATCACGGCCGCATCTACAGCCATCAATGTACGGTAAGTATCCTCAGAGAAGTCCTCATGTCCTGGGGTATCCACTAGGTTGATTTGGTAACCATCGTAGTCTACCTGCATCACTGAAGATGTAACGGAAATCCCACGTTGTTGCTCAATTTTCATCCAGTCAGACTTGGCGAATTTACCTGATTTTTTCCCTTTAACAGTACCCGCTTGACGGATAGCACCTGAGTATAATAATAATTGTTCTGTAATCGTCGTTTTACCAGCATCCGGGTGGGAAATGATGGCAAAGGTACGGCGTTTTGCTACTTCTTGCGTTAAGTTCATCCTCTTCATCCTTTTTCATTTTTATTATTGATTATGTCTTTATAATTTGTTGGGCGTATGATTTATATAGCGTGCTAAGCTAAACACACCTCCTGAAATATGCCTTTCTATAATACCACAGACATCAAGTAATTTAAAATTGCAAATCACATAATAATTATTCCCGCTTATGTTATAATGAGTCTATCATTTTTAGCACTAAATTCATTTTTTATTGAAGGAGAAATGGCATGAAGACCGTTTGGACCAATGATATCAATTCAGAGCCCTATAGGGACGCTTTAAAAGTTAGAAAAGAAGTCTTCGTAGACGAACAAGGTATCGATATTGACGAAGAAATCGATAAATACGAAGCAGATTGCTTACATATGGTTGGCTACAATAGCGATAATGAACCCGTTTATACAGCGCGGTTACTCGCCTTAACACCGAATGCAGCCAAATTACAACGTGTAGCAATTGCTCAAAAATATCGTGGCCAAGGATTAGGCCGTGAGTTGATGGCCGTTGTTGAAGCGAAGGCCTCAGAGGAACATTTCTCACAAATCATTTTAGGTGCCCAAGAGCATGTAACAGGTTTCTACGAAGCGCTTGGCTATGAAAACATGGATACACCGAAATATATGGACGCAGGCATCATGCATGTCGATATGGAAAAAAGTATCGGTCACGTCAACGAATGACTACTAGACTAAAATAACCCAGCAAAAAGCTGCACCCCTTTGTTAATAAACAGGCGCAGCTTTTTCTGTGTGTCAATTTAAAGGTTAATCCATTTTGCCGAAATGCGCCCCGTTAACTTGCTAACATTTGATACCTACAATTGTATACAGTAAATTTAAGTCAAATTAGTCGGGCCTTTTTTCAAATGAAAATGCGCACTCTCCCTCAGTTGTTTCATCGAAGGGATGGTGGTTGTATGCAAATAAACGAACTGGTCCCCTTGTCGATGAGAATCCAGAAAAGTCTTAAAGAATATTTGATTGATTACCTGATCATTATCATTCTACTGGTGATCGTGGCAGTCATTTGTATCATTATCTACGCTGTGATGAGTGGCATCGCTGAAGTTAGCCTCCTTCAATCCAACTTGTTATCCTTCTTTACTAGTGTCTTACCAGTTGTGTTGATTTTCACTTATATGGATTATACAGGTGGTAGTTTCGGCAAAAAGAAAGCCTATATCAAGTTAGTGTTTCAGCAAAAAACAGTCGCCAAATGCACTGCCTCGAAATATCGTGAAGTTCACCCCTTGGCAACTAGGCCATATGGCGCCTGTTTCAGAGATATTTTCTAATTACGAATCGCTATCCAACCAAATACTAACGTCCCTATTTCTTGACCCGATTTTCTTGATTATGGCTATGCGAATCTTCCGTCCAATCGGCCGCCATATTGAGGACTTGATTGCGGGCACTCAAGTAAAATTTGTATAATAACAAAACCCTGTAAAGTCAGATTTCGGTCTAACGATACAGGGTTTTTTCGTGTATATTTTTACGCTTGGTCTAATGGTTTGTATTCTGCTGCCAAACCACGTTTAACTGCTGGGCGTTCATTGATTCTATTGGCCCATTCAACCACGTTTTTGTATGATTCAGCATCCAAGAATTCTTTAGATCCTTCATATAATTCACCAAGGACTAAACGGCCATACCATGACCAGATAGCGATATCCGCGATGGTATATTCATCGCCAGCGATAAAGTCACGGTTAGCCAATGTTTGATCTAGTAAGTCTAATTGACGTTTGGTTTCCATTGTAAAACGGTCAATTGGGTATTTTAATTTTTCAGGTGCGTAGCTAAAAAAGTGACCAAAACCACCACCAACATAAGGACCAGCACCGATTTGCCAGAATAACCAGTTCAAGGTTTCTGTACGCCCGTGGATATCTGTAGGGATTAAATGACCAAATTTTTCAGCTAAATAAAGTAGAATTGAACCTGATTCAAAAACGTTCAAGGCAGGTTCTTGACTTTGGTCTACTAAAGCTGGAATTTTAGAGTTTGGATTGATTTCAACAAAATCTGAACCAAATTGATCCCCGTTTCCAATATGAATTAAGAATAGGTCATATTCAGTATTTGACACGCCCAAGTCTTTTAATTCTTCTAGTAGAATAGTAATTTTAATCCCGTTTGGTGTACCCAAAGAATACAACTGTAAATCAGCCTCTCCAACAGGCAGTGTTTGTTCAAAACGGCTACCTGCAGTTGGACGGTTACCACCTAGATTCTTGATTTCTTCAGCTTCATTTTCCCATGTCCATACATTTGGTACAATATACTCGCTCATTTAATCGCTCCTTTTCTAATCCTTACTTGCTTACCTAAATATACCACTGCCCATGTAGTAAAGTTAAATCATTCGCTCATTGAAAGGGTTAAAAATTCGTAAATTACTGGTAAATTTCAGGGAGTTACTTATAATAGTAAATTAAAGGAGGCTTTTCATTATGCCTGAACAAAAAACTTTTATTATGTTGAAACCAGATGTCTTAAAACGCGGCTTGATGGGTGCCATTATCTCGCGTATCGAAGATCAAGATTATTTTATTGAGCGCGCCCAGGTCATGGAATTAGATAAACAAATGGTGGCCCACCACTATGCCCACTTATTGAATGAGGATTTTTACCCTGAGCTTGAATCTTATATGCTTTCTGGCCCAGTCTTTGCTATGGTGGTTACCGGCGATAACGTCATTGATGGGATGCGGAAAATCATAGGTGCAACCGACCCACGCGATGCAGCGCCTCATACCATTCGCGCTGATTTCGCCAGAAATGTGACTGAAAATGCCATTCACGGTTCAGACACAGAAGAAAATGCAGCCATTGAAATTACCCGTTTCTTCAATTCTTACGAATAGTAAATACACAAAAAGAGCCTACAACAGCCTACAATCCCCATTATTATATTGGGCATTAGCAAGTTGGTGAGTGCTCTTTTTTCAAATCGTCATTTAAATCAGCTGGTCAGCGGCAGCAAGTACGGCGTCATAATTGGGTTCGTCTCGCATGTCCGCAACGATTTCGATGTATTGGATTTGATTGGCGTCATCTACCAATAGGACGGTCCGTGCCAGTTTACCATTCTCAACCATTTCAAGTCCTGAGGCTTTGGCAAAATGGCCCGCCTGGTCAGAAAGGTAAGTCATGTCGACATTGTTGGCCTGGCACCAGTTAGTGATATCTGCAGGGTCGTTAAAAGAAATGGTCAAAATCGGATAATTCTTTTCTTTAGCTAGCGCTGCGAAACGGTTGGTTTGAATGTCACAAGTCTTAGTATTGATATCTGGGACAATGGAAATGACGGTTAACTCTTTGATATAGTTGCCCAATTGAACCACTTCTTTATCGCGGTTGTATAGGTCGACTAAGGGTAATTGGTCGCCTTTTTGTAAGGGTTGGCCCGCTAAATGAATGATCTGGTCGCCTCTTTTGATTTGCATAATTTTTCTCCTTCATTTTAATTAGAAAAGCGATTAAGCGTTCTGTTTGCCTTGCCAAGAGTCACTAATTTGTTCAATGACAAATGGCGTTACTTGGTAAACATAGTAGTTTAACCAGTTGGCATAAATGGTATTGGCTGCTGTCCGCCACTTCAATTTCGGCGTCTTCTCTGGGTTATTGCCAGGATAGTAGTTAACTGGCATTTCAATTGGCTTACCTGCTTCAACGTCACGCTTGTATTCCTTGCCTAAGGTTTCGGCGTCATATTCCGCATGGCCGAAGATAAATACAAAACGAGAATCAGTAGACTGAGCGATTGAAACACCTGTTTCTTCTGAACCAGCTAGAATTTCTAAGTTTGGTGCCTGTTCAAAAGATTCAGTTGGCACAGTCGTGTGGCGAGAATGTGGCATATAGAAAAGTTCATCCATACCGCGTACTAAAGATACCTTTTTATCTCTCAACTCTTGCTCGTAAATACCAAATAGTTTTTTGTCTAAAGGTTGTTTACCGATGCCGTAATGGTGGTAAAGGGCTGCTTGGGCGCCCCAACAAATATGCAAGGTTGAGAAAACATGATTATTTGACCATTCCATAATGGATACCAATTCGTCCCAGTAATTCACTTTCTCGAAATCTAGGTGCTCAACCGGCGCGCCAGTAATGATCATCCCATCAAAGTAGCGGTCCTTAATTTGGTCAAAGGTTCGGTAGAATTCTTTTAGATGGTTTTCTGAAATATGGGCCGCTTGGTGTGACTGCATGTGGATAAAGGTCACGTTCACTTGCAGGGGTGAGTTACTTAATAACCGCAGCAACTGCTCTTCCGTCGCTTCTTTAGTCGGCATTAAGTTCACAATAACCACTTCTAAAGTACGAAAGTCCTGCATGGTTGCACGACGTTCATCCATAACAAAAATATTCTCTTGGGTTAATTTTTGTAATGCTGGTAAATCTTGAACAACTTTAATTGGCATTGATATTCCCTCCATTTTATCATCCTAGCTTCATCATGCTAGCTAAGCGATTCTTCCCTCATCATCATCTTCACTTTACATAAAAAAAAGTCCTTATAATACAACACAGTATTATAAGGACGTCTAGAACGTGGTACCACCTTACTTTGCGAACACTCGGCTCGCCTCATTCGTACAATCATACGAAGATAGGTTATCGACTATCAATCGCAAGTGCTAAAGGTAAGTACATTCTACACTCGTCACTCCCAGACCATTTTCAAAGGAAATACTTACACCTACTCTCACCAACCGTAGATTCTCTGAGCAAAGATTTCCATTTACTTATCTTTTCAATGTGATTCATTTTTATGTTTATCATCAAGTTCTTATATTTCTATAAGCAAATATTAAAACAATCTACTCAAACTGTCAACCGTTACCGGTTCTCCCTATTACTTATTTGTGATAATTAATTGCATTTACACTAAAAATTGGAGGAATTGTGAGGCGATTGAAAAATAAATTAATACTGACGTTAAATCGGACAGGGTTGTAATAAAGGGTCCTGATGCAACCGCAGGGTCAAAACCAAGCTTATCCATCAAAATAGGAATCAATGATCCAGCTAAGTTAGCCACTGTAATCGCCGCTAACATGGAGACACCAATTACCCCACCTAATACAAAATTGCTTTGCCAGATACCGACAACCGTCATGATGACTAATCCTGTCACGAAACCCGAAATTAATCCTGTCATAATTTCACGTAAAATCATTGACCCCATAGTAGAGGCCTCATCTTCTGGTGTCGCCAATTTACGAACCGCAACCGCTAAGGACTGTGTCCCCGCATTCCCTGAAGTACCTGTAATCAATGTAATAAATAAGGATAAAGTCGCTACTTCAGAAATCATGCCTTCATATTGGCTGATCAAAGTAGAAGTTCCCATTCCTAGAAATAGCAAGGTAATCAACCATGGCAAACGTGATTTCGCTGAATTCCAGGGTGACGAATATTGCTCGTCCACGTCTACCCCGGCCAAACCAGAGTAGTCTTGCATGGCTTCATCATTCAAGACGTCGATAACGTCATCGACGGTTACGATACCAATCAATTCCCCTGTTTCTTCAACAACGGGCACCGCTAGAAAATCGTAGTCTTGAATGGTACGGGCAACATTGATTTGGTCTTCATTAACATCTACCGATACAACACGATCAGACATTAACTCATTAACCATCACATTACCATCATTCACGATCAAGTCACGAAGAGATAGTACTCCGACTAAACGGTTATCATCATCCACAACGTATAGGTAATAGATTGTTTCAGCATTTGCTGCTTTAGCACGCAACATCGTCATCGCTGATTTAACAGTTTGATTGGTTGTAATCGACACGAATTCAGTGGTCATAATTGACCCTACAGTCTCATCTGCATAATGCATCAACACTTTAATATCATCTGCCACCGCTTTTGGCATTAAATGCATGTAAGTCCGTACTTTTTCAACATTTAATTCATTTAAAATATCTACTGCATTATCGGTATACATGTAGGAAAGAACATCAGCTGCATATTTATCATCCATATCATAGAGGAAGGTCAAAATACGGTCGTGATCGTCTTCATCAATAATATCGTAAACTTCAGCTAGTTCTTGTGGCGCTAAATAATCATGCAATTTCACCCGCTCAGCTGGATCCAAAGTCAGGTAAATCTGTGCTTGATCATATGTATGGTTTTTGAAGAATTCTTCTCTAAACCGGTCTTGGTCATTATGATGCAGTGCCTCTATAATACTTTCATAGATTTCCTCATCAGTAGGCTGACTCATCTCAAAGATTTCCACTTCTTCGTTTTCTGTTTCTCGATTATCTAAGACTTGTTTATTTTCATCGCGACTCATATTCTCACCCCTAAGTCATTTTTTTGATATGTTGTCATTTTGATTGAGGCTGTAACACAGCTGTCACACCTTCTATTTGTATCTAACAAACATCATAATATCGGGCGCCAAAAGTCAAACTCTTCCAATACTCCCCAAAACACGTCAATTACTTGCAGTAATTGTTCGGCTTTTGGTCCAGTCCGTTGAGTCTGAACGACTTTTGTCACACCATCTATTTTAACACATGCCAACCATTGTAATATAACCTATAGGTCAAAGCAAGCAGAAATATCTTCCGGCAAGGGTGCCTGGATTTCAACCATTTCACCGGTAAATTGGTGTTTAAATTTTAGGGACCGACAATGCAAGGCTTGTCTTTGAATGCCATGGTCCATTTGACCACCGTACAAGTCGTCTCCAATAAGTGGTGCATCATTAAAAGCAAAATGCACCCGGATTTGATGGGTGCGTCCAGTATGTAACTGTACTTTATAGACTTTTAAGGCGCCCACTTGTTCAGCTAGCCAATACTCTGTTAAAGCTGATTGTCCTGATTCGTGAACCCGTCGTTCAATGATTGACCGCGGACTTCTAGCAATCGGATCATCAATAAAACCATGGTCAAGGTCAGATACTTTTTTATCCGAAACAGCTAGATAGGTCTTTTCAATGCCTTTTTGCTGCATTTGCTGATCAATTAAGCCATGGGCAAAAGCGTGTTTCGCAAATAACATGACCCCGCTCGTATCCCGGTCCAACCGCGTCACCACATGGATGACCTGGTTGTCATAATCCTGACGCTGGTAATAGGCCTTTAAAATATTAGCCATTGACCCCTGAGGATTGTATTGGGACGGAATAGAGGTGTAGCCAGCTGGTTTGTTGACGGCGATATAATGGTCATCTTCAAACAAAATATCAATCGGTAGATGAATGGCCTCGATGATTTCTTGCTTCCCCTCATTCGGCAAAATGACCGTCACTTTATCGCCGACGGTCAATTGGTGACGGACATTCTCTTCTTGTCCGTTTACTAAAATTTGTCCTCCATGAAACTTGATTTGGGACAATAGTCGCCTAGAAATCCCCCTGTGTCTCAAAAAGGTACGTGTTAACAAAGCTTCATCCGCTTGCCATTCGAATACCATCATAAAAATTGTCGACCTTTCATTTACGCTGCTTTATTTGTTACTTTAATCTATTGCTTTTTCACATACCAAATGCAGAAAAACTAATTTTCTTCCTTTGTGAGTTTGCGCTTTGGATAGTCGTTGATGCCGATAAATGAGTTTTCTACTCTATCCCAAAAGTGCATGTGACGGTAACGAGCAAAATGCACGCGTTCCTTGGCTACACGGTAAGTAATTTTTTCAACATCATTCAATGGCATATTCAAGTGGTCTAAAGACAAGAATACGCCAGTCATGGCATGTTCTTTGGCCGGTTTTAAGACAATCCACTCATCTTTAGCGATCAATAAGGGACTGGCTAAAGACCGGTACACGCGGTTATTAATTGAAGCAATCTCCGTCATTTGAATGGTATCTAAACGCGGGTGGACAACGGCCCCACCTAAGGATTTATTTAACCCTGTTGAACCAGTTGGCGTTGAAATACATAAGCCGTCTCCTTTAAAGAATTCAAATTTTTCTTCTTTAATGAAAATCTCGCACGTCATTGTCCCCTCATACCGTCTAATGGCAGACTCATTCAAAGCAATGTGGTGGATCACTTGGCCATCACTGTATTCAATTTCGACTTCTAGTAAGGGATAAGACACACTTTCACCTGAATCATTACTTAAGGCTGCAAGGAATTCAGGCAATTCACTTTCTAGCCAATCTGTATAAAAACCTAAGTGCCCAGTATGTAAACCAACAAAACGAACAGAGTCTAACTGGTCCGCATAAGTATGGAAGGTTTTTAGCAAGGTACCATCTCCACCAACGGAAATAGCTAATTCAGGATTTACATCATCCAATTCAAAGCCTGAGCTTGCACAAGATGCATAAATCATATCGCGAATTTTTTTAGAACTTTCAGTGTCACTGTATCGTACTGCCACTCTCATCTATATACCCTCCACAATTGATTTAATCACCGTTACATTTACATCTTCATTCCCACTGTAACTAGATCCGAATATTTTAATTAATCGTAAAATTATAGTGGGCGCTTATGTTTGTCTTCTACTGGATTAGGGAATTGCCTCTTCTGTCTACTATTTGACCCAGTCGTTTGAAAATAATTCTGAGCTTCTTTAATTTCTTCACGAATTTCAGACATTTCCTCGTCTAAACGAAAGGCTGCTTCAGCTGCTCTTTCAAGGCGTTGGTGCAATTCTAATGGATAATCACCCGCATACTTGTAATTCAATGAGTGCTCAATCGTCGCCCAAAAGTTCATCGCTAACGTCCGCACTTGTATTTCAACAAGAATCGAATCGGTTCCCGTAATTCTTTCGATCGGATAAGCAATGACAATATGGTATGAACGATACCCACTTGCCTTCTTATGACTAATATAATCACGTTCAACAATAATGTCAAAATCTTCACGCTGGTGAAGGATTTCAACAACTTGATAAATATCTTCCACAAACTGACACATGATGCGAATACCACCGATATCTTCAATCACGGTTTGAATATTATGTACGTTTAGGTCTGATACTTCTCTAAATTCAGCTTTTCTTAAAATACTGTCAGGTCTCTTTACCCGGCCAGTAACAAATTCGATTGGCGAATGAATATTTGCTTCTTCAAACTCCGTACGAATACCCTTAAATTTAACTTTTAACTCCTCGACAGCCTGTCGATACGGCGCAAGAAAACTATGCCAATCTTCCACCATCTGGTCACCCACTTTATTTAATCTACTTGCATACACATCCTGTATATTCTATCACAAAAACCATTAATTTATAACAAGAAACTCAAAGATAGCAAGTCACCTTTGTCGTTTTATTCGTCTAAAATGCATGGTACCGCCAACCCCTTTTATTGTAAAAATTAGGTATATCTTGATATACTTAAGGCGGATAAAGAAAAGAGGCGATCCAATGGCAAAAAATTTAGAAATAGAATACAAAAATATTTTAAGTCAAGCAGAGTACCAGGAATTGTTTAACCACTATAATTTCGCGGAAACTGCCCCCTTAACCCAAGAGAATATCTATTTTGATACTGCCGATGGTGAATTGCGTAAACGACATATTGGTTTACGAGTGCGTATAACAGATGCTTATGTCCATTTAACAATGAAACAACCTGTTAAAGACCATCAGAAATTGGAAACAACTGAAAAATTGTCCCTTATCGATGGCGAATCTATTAAAGAATCTGGAAAATTAAGTTATGGCGGTGAGGTTACTGATTTCCTAGCAACAATTGATATTGCACTTGATGACTTAGTCATTATCGGGCGATTTAAAACTATCAGACACCAACAAGTGGTTGAAGGTCAGGATATGGTGCTGGACCACTGTTTTTTCCAAGATTACGAGGATTATGAACTTGAAGTTGAAACAAGTAATCCAGAAACTGGTCTCCTTTTTTATCAAAATTTATTGCAAAAATTTCAAATTCCGCAACGACCAATTAAACAAAAAATCGTGCGTATGAATCAATCAAAAGCTGATTCCTTGGGCTAAATTCAGTTATGCTATCAATCTATTACCTATAAGAAGCGAATGAAATTCTCTTAGCCTAAACAAATAGATTGCAGTTTTAAAGTTGGCCTGTTAGAATTGGTGAATAGTTGAGAACTCGATGTGATTAGATAGTTAGTTAAAACTAATCAATAGACAAGTTAAATAAACAAATGAAATTAAACCTGATTGTTTTAAAAAATATGAGTAAAGGAGTAGAGTATGGCACAAAAGATTGTTCAAACGAATAGCAGTAAAAAAACCACGCCAGGCGCCTGTAAGCACAACCATGTGTTTGAAGTTTTCTTATTTGTTAACCCGTTCGGTGACACTTGTTTAAATTGCGAAGAAGAAGTGTTAAAATTTGTACAACAAACAGATAAGAAAGTTTACCTCCGTTTTATCACAACATCAGATATGCAGACCTTTAACAACTACATTAAAGAACTAGATAAACCTTTATCTTTAGCTGATCGTAACAGCTTGTATCTTGCACATCAAGAAGTCTGTAAGGGCTACAAGGCTGCTCTATTACAGGGTAAGAAAGTTGGTCGTGAATACTTGATGAAGATTCAAGATTACTTCGGTCGCCAAGGTAACCCTTACTCACACGAAAAAATGCTAGAAATCGCGCAATCTAACCGTCTTGATACGAACATGTGGTTGCAAGATATCCATTCAGATCTTACTCAAGAAAGCATTATTGCTGATGCTAAGTTGGCTCGCCAAATGCAAATTTCAGCCAACCCTACTGTTGTTGTATTTGATAATATCAATTACAAATACGGCTTTAAACTTGAAGAGAATATTACTCTTGAAAACTTAGAATACCTAACGGATCAAATGATGGTACCCTCTGAAGAAGCTATGGATCAAGAAATGAGTCAAAAGCCAATATTGACTTGTATTAAAAAATAAAATATCCAAAAGAGGTCGGAATATTCCGACCTCTTTTTTCGTCTCGTCATTGAGGGGTTGAAATCTTAAAACGGCAAGAAAGAAGGACTGCAGTCAATGCTACAGCCCCTTCAATCTATTTCTATTTGTTTAATAGGCCTTTTAATTCAGCTAATCTTTGCTCGAATTGGGCAAAGGTTTCTTCGATATAAGTGGCATTGGTCATATCGATACCCGCTTTTTGCATAACATTAATTGGGAAATCAGATGAACCTGATTTCAGGTAAGTTAAGTACTTGTCAACGGCACCCTCTTCACCTTCTACTAAACGTTTAGCCAATGTGTTGGCTGCAGAGAATCCTGTTGCATATTGGTAAACATAGTAGTTCATGTAGAAGTGAGGGATACGAGACCATTCTAAAGCGATTGTTTTATCCTCTCCGATTGACGGACCGTAGTAGGCCTTGTTTAATTCGAAGTAGTTTTCACTTAAGAAGTCTGCTGTTAAAGGTTGTCCGTTTGCATCTGATTCATGCATGAATTTTTCAAATTCAGCAAACTGTGTTTGACGGAAGATTGTCCCTTTTACCCCATCAAGATAGTGGTTCAAGATATAGATTTGTGCATCCTTATCTTCAATTGTATCTAGTAAATATGAAGTTAATAAGTTTTCGTTTGTCGTAGAGGCAATTTCTGCTACGAAAATTGAGTAGTCCCCATATACGTATGGTTGGTTACTTCTAGTGTAATAAGAGTGCATTGAGTGACCTAACTCATGAACTAATGTATACAAGTCATTCAATGAATCTTGCCAGTTTAGTAAGATATATGGGTTGGTATCATATGCACCTGATGAGTATGCTCCTGAACGCTTACCTTCATTTTCATAAACATCGATCCATTTCTCGTCAAAGGCTTTGGCCAAGTCTTTCAAGTATTGGTCACCTAAAGGCGCTAAAGCCTTAAATGTAATCTCTTTAGCTTCTTCGTAAGTAAATTTCACCGGTGCATCACCTGTTAATGGTGTATACATATCCCACATTTGTAAGTCATCAAGACCTAGCATGTCTTTTCTTAAGGCAACATATTCATGTAATAGATTTGTATTCTTTCTTACTGTATCGACTAATGTGTCATAAACACTTTCTGGAATATTGTTGTTGTCTAAAGCTTTTTGACGTGCTGAATCGTAGTGACGAATTTTAGCCGTATAATTATGTCCTTTAATATTACCTGACATCAATGAAGCGTTGGTATTTTTAACCCCTTCATAAGTTGCATAAAGTTGTTTAAAGGCATTTTCTCGAACAGAACGGTCTGCACTTTCTAGTAGGACACCGTATGAACCGTGAGAAAGGGTAACATCATTGCCCTCTTCATCTTTGACTTTACCGAATTTTAAGTCAGCATTGTTTAAAAGTGAGAAAGTTGTTGAAGAGACACCAAAGATTTCGCTAGCACCAGCAAGTAAAGCCTCTTCACTTGGTGATAAGACATGCGCCTTCTTCGCAAATAACTCACGGAAGAAGTGACCATATTCAGAGTGGTCTTCCAAAGTTTTTTGTACATCTTCAGATACTGCTAATACTTCTGGCTCAAACCAAGAGATCTTTTCACTAACTTGAGCAAGTAAGGCACCCGCTTGACTGTTGTAAGTTAGGTACTTGTTGTCTCCTGTGTCTTGGTCATGTTTTAAATGTGCATAAACGTATAGGGATTCCAATTCACGGCTCACCGCTAATAAGGCCTCTAATACGGTTACCACTTGGTCAGCACCTTGATCTAGAGTGCCTTTATAGTCTTGAAAAGCATCCGCTTTCTTTGGGAATCCACTTAAGGCATTCTCAAAAGCTCGATCATCTGGGAAGATACTAGTTAAGTCCCATTGAAACGCACTGTCTACTTCATTTCTAGGTTTTACTTCAAAAATTTTTGCCATAATATACCTCCGTTTTTTAATAGTATTTTCATTTTAACACACGAAGGTTGGTTTCTACATTAATACGCTAGCTATTTTCGTAATTAGCAAACAGCCACATCAGCCATGAAATAATGATTTCTTTGGTAAATAATGGATGTTCAATGACCAGCTGATTATCGAATAGTACATTGGCGAATTGGGCAAAATGGGTCCGCTCAAAATCTGGGTCATTCTTTTGATAAATGGCTACATAAGCTAGAATAATGGCCCAGTCAGCCACTTTTGAAAACATTGCGGTCGCTTGGTAGGTATATAAATCCGCTGGTGCTTCTTGTAAGTAAACTTGTCGTTGGTAAATGATTTCTAGAATTTTTTGTTGATTAGCTGTTGGACTAACAAGAACTTTCTTAATAAACTTGGCTAAATCTTTTGGGGCTGGACTAATTATGGGATAGTCTTTGCCAAATAATAAACTGGTCAAAAAGTCCCCCTTTTCATAGGTGAGATGGTCATTGAAGTAGTTGATATAGCGTTCAATGGACATCCGAATTTGCTTTTGCCCTTGACCATAAAGGTTGACGGTCAATAAAACTACTTTACCTGAGGCCTCATGCCAAAAAGGCAGATAAAAACCAAACTCGTAATCATACCGTAAAAAGGGACGGACGGCATTCAAAGTCTTAGAAGTGGGTCCTTTGTGGTTGTTATCAAAAATGCTATGATAAGTAGATTGGTAGCCTAATAACCATAGAACACGACAATCTACATCCTGATAATCCGCTTGGCGTTTGAAGACATCTTCAGCAGAAATTGGGGCATACTGTAATTCGATGGCTAGGTTATTACTAACCTTGACTTGATCGGGCACATAAATATCGGCCCGCCTAACTTGTTTTTCAACTGCATGCTCTATATAACCTTCTATATCAACCGTCTTTAATTTGCCATGAATAATGGTCTTTTGGTCAAAATGAATATCTGATTCATTCACCTTATGATGGTCCTTAATAGTCTTAGCATAGTGAGCAAAATGAGGTCTCGTATCTTTCCCCTTCTTTAAGTAAACTGCCCTCTTACACTGGCTGCAATAATAACTTTCTATTGTTGGTACTTTTTGACCGTTTTCGTCAATCAGATCTACTGCGAAGACAAATGATTCATCTTCTCTTTGTGCAAATTTCATCCCTCAGCCCCCTATCACTTAATTATATACGCCGTAAATATTCGAAAGCGCCGGGCTATTTTTCAAAATAAAAAACCTAGCTAGGTGAGGTTTTTACTTGGCGAAGATTGGGTGGTTATTTTATGAACTTGTTCGGAGGTTAACTTGCGGTTTAGCCCACTCTTCACAATCATATTTTATAAGGGTTTACACGTTTAAGCTTTTTGGCAGAATAAAATGAACCGGTCTATTTTTCATGAAAAAAGTGTGTTGCTAGCCAACTTGGTTGGTTGGCTAACACCACACTATGAAAGTTGTTTATTTGAATTGGTAAATTTGATTAGCTTCGTCGGCTTATCTAAATCCGATTGCTTTCTCCATGGAAGCCAGTGTTTCATTGGCTACTTCATTGGCTTTCTTGGCACCATCTGCTAAAATGTCATCTAATTCAGATGAAGCCATCAATTTTGCGTGACGTTCTTGCATTGGTTCAAGGATAGAAATCACGACATCCGCTAAGTCTTGTTTGAATTTACCGTAACCAGCACCTTGATACTCAGCGACGATGTCATCAATTGGACGGTTGGCGAATGAAGAATAAATCGTTAACAAGTTAGATACGCCGGCTTTATTTTCTTTATCGTAAGAAATTTCACCAGAAGAATCTGTCATTGCAGATTTAATTTTCTTCGTAATTGTTTTTGGATCATCCAATAATGAAACGAATGATTTTTTGTTTTCGTCTGATTTACTCATTTTCTTCGTTGGTTCTTGCAAGCTCATAATACGGCCACCCTCTTTAGGTGCGTAAAATTCAGGCATTGTTAGAATTGGGCTTTCCTTCTTACCTGTATAACGATTGTTGAAGCGTTCAACAAAGTTTCTTGTTAATTCAAGGTGTTGTTTTTGGTCATCCCCCACAGGTACTAAATCTGTTTGGTATAAAATGATGTCTGCAACCATTAATGGTGGATAAGTTAATAGACCTGCTGAAACAGATGCTTGTTTAGCTGATTTATCTTTGAATTGTGTCATACGCTCTAGTTCACCTAAGGCTGTGTTACATTGAACAATCCAAGCAGCTTGTGCATGGGCCGGTACTTGGCTTTGAATAAAGATCGTCGCTTTTTCTGGGTCAATCCCTAAAGCAATATATAAGGCAGCTAGTGAACGTGTGTTTTTACGTAACTCCTCAGGATCTTGCGCTACTGTAATGGCATGTTGGTTTACGACACAGTAATAGGCTTCAAAGTTATTTTGTAATTCGATAAATTGCTTCATAGCACCAACATAATTACCGATTGTTGGCGTTCCGCTTGGTTGTACACCAGAAAAAATACGTTTTGTCATCTAAATATCCCCTCACTTAAATTCTACTCTAGTATAGCATATTTTTACTGTCTTGTTAGTATTCGCCTTGTTCGAATGACTAGATGATACCGCTATAATAACTTATCTTTGATACGTCAAGATTGGTTAAAAAACCATAGAAAATTCACAAACTCTGTGTTATACTGTATATATGTTAGTTAAGAATTGTTTTTCATACAAAGGAGAGATACACATGGTTAAATTATACATATCACCAAGTTGTACTTCATGTCGCAAAGCTCGAGCATGGTTAGAAGAACATGAAATTCCTTACACCGAAAGAAATATCTTTTCAGAACCATTAACAGAAGATGAAATCAAAGCCATCCTACGCATGACAGAGGAAGGTACTGAAGAAATCATTTCAACTCGATCAAAAGCATTCCAAGAATTAAATGTTGATCTTGATGAAATTCCGTTGAACGATTTATTTGAATTAATCCAAAATAATCCTGGTTTATTACGACGCCCTATTATTTTAGATGATAAACGTTTACAAGTTGGTTATAACGAAGATGAAATTCGTCGTTTCTTACCAAGAAGCGTTCGTAAACTTGAATTACAACAAGCGTTGGCCTCTTACGAAGAACAAGAAGCACACGCAAATTAAATTTTAAAACAAGATAATATGATGGAAAGAGTGCAAATTTCTGTACTCTTTTTATTTTCTTAAACTAAATTACTTTAACTTTCGCATCAATTAGTTTACACTACTTATTAATAGATTGGGGTGATTACGATGGAAATGGAGTATATTAACGAAAATACTATCCGCGTGTTTATAGATACTGATGATTTAATTGAGCGAGGCATCTCGTTTATGGATATCATGAGCAATCAAAACGAAGTTGAGCATTTTTTCATGAGTATCCTTGAAGAGGTCGATGTGTCCCAGAAATTCCAACACACTGAAGCGATCACTTTCCAAGTAATGCCAAAAAGGAACGGTATCGATTTGTATATCAGTAAAGGTTTTGGCGATGACAATGAAGAAGATAGTGCTTTCCAGCAATTAATGGAAACAATTGGCGAGCTTGAAGATGAAGATAAAGAAAATGCAAATGAACGCCAAAATGTCTTAGATGACCTCGCTAACCAAGAGGCAGACAAGAAGAAAAAAGCAGCGAGTGCTGAAACAGAGGAACCTCGTGTTCCTAGAGAAATCACTTTAGTCTTCCGGATTTTTGAAGATTTCCTAGCTTTCGCGCGTGACTTTAAAGATGAATTTGCACAAGTAGACTTATACGTTTATAACGAATCTTACTTTGCCTTGATTAAATTTGAAACAAACGAATTAACAGATGATGAAATTGAAGATTTAATTTCATTCGCCGAAGAATACGCTGAAGTATCCGCATTGAATGCTGGATTAGTCCGTGAACGCGGTCATGAAATTGCCAGAGGCAACGCGAGTGTCCAAATTCGTCGCGCATTTGGCTAAGACAAACCATAGAATTCATAAACCAGTTACCCAAATCGGTTGGCTGGTTTTTTTGTGGCAAAATTTGCCTTTAATCAAAAAGACAAGGATCCATTTGAATCCTCGCCCCTTCTTACTTATGTTATTTTCTATTTTTATAATGAAGCTAAGTCAGCTAATTCTGCAGCTGTGACGTTACCAAAGTAGTTTTTAATGTTAATGCTATTAAAAATATCGATTAAATTTTCACGGCTATATTCTTGTCCAATCAAGGCATTTTCAACGTCAGTAATTTCCCCTAAACCAAAGAAGTCACCGTATATTTTACATGCTATAATTTTACCTTTTGAAATGTTAAATTGGAATTCGATTTGGCCAGCAGGCGTTCTTTCATCTCTGATGATTTCAAAGTCCGGGTTTTCTCCGTAGTTCCAGTCATCATTATTGGTATATTGTTGACGAAAGTCTTCAATCCATGCCCAGTCATCATCAGTTAAGACATATTCCTGGATGTCTTCAAGATTTTCTACATCAAAAATATTACGTAATAAAGCTGATCTGAAATCGAACAAGGTCATATTTTGAGAGGCAGCATCCATATGTGGCTTAATATTCGTTACGCGACTTCGGATTGATTTTACCCCTTTTGCCTTTAGTTTGGCTGCTTTAGGTTTCAATACTTTAGTCGTTTCTTCAATGTCTACATCAAACATCAAGGTACCGTGAGCTGTCATTCGCCCATTCTTAGAATACATAGCATTACCAGAGAACTTTTGGTCACCGATTACAAGGTCATTACGTCCGCGTAGCTCAGCGCCTTCAACACCCATTTTGCCAAGAGATTCAATAATAGGTTCAGTGAATTTCTTAAAGTCTCTAAAGGAATTGCCGTCATCATTAGTAATAAAGCAGAAGCAAATATTACCTAAATCGTGGTAGACTGCTCCACCGCCTGAAAAACGACGGACAACATGAACGTTATGTTCTTTAACATAAGGCTCATTAATTTCAACGTGCGTATTTTGATTTTTTCCAATGATAATTGAAGGTTCATTAATATAAAATAGTAAGATTGGTTCATCTAATTTCTTTTCATTTAACAAAAAGTATTCAATCGCCAAATTATAAGTGGGGTCAAAAATCTCTTTACCGTTACGTTCATTTTTTACATAATACATAACTAACTACCTCTCTATCTCAGACTTGATTTCAACTCGTTATAAGTACTATTTTAGTCTAAAATTTGGATAAATCAAACTCGTAAGTATACCGTGAGCTACCTGAAGGCATATACAGTAACCCTGTTCTAACAAAGCCATTTCTTTTTAAGGTTTTCTGCATCATAATATTATCTGGATGAGTATCAATTCGTAAGGAATCAACGTTATTTACGATTCCCATCTTTTTAATATCTAAAAACATCTGAGTAGTTACTTTGCGTCCACGTAAATGTTGAGATACCATCACACGGTGAATTGCCAGATAAGACCCAGGTACAGTCCACTCACCTTCTGCAAGGTTTTCATACAATTCATCATAAGTATCCAAGACACAAAAGCCTGCAATCCCTGTACTATCCCGTTGTTCCCACACAAAAGCTTGATCATGCATAATCGCATCTAATAAAATTTCACTGGATATCGTACCATTCTGCCATTGATCTATATTATTCATTGCAAGTAAAGCTATCGCATCTTCAAGCATACCAGTTAATTGCGCCATATCGCTCTCAATTGATCCGCGAAGTGCTAGTCCCATATTAATATGACTCATCCATGTCTTCTCCTAAGTTCATTTTTTACTTTGAATAAATTCAACTTATTTTATCAGATTGTATCCTCAATGCATAGTTAGAAAATGACCAAAAATAAATTATGAAATAAATTTAATTTAACAATATTTACAATATAAAAAGCACAGGTTTAACCAATATTTGGTTTTAACCTGTGCTTAACATATCGCTATAATACTATTTTTGCAAATTATTCTGCTGGCTCAGTTTGGCCAACAACTTCATCAAAGTCCGCTTGAATATCATCATTATCCGTCCAAGCTGGTTGGTCAGCGCCTGATGTTACTTCGTCAATTTTAGCTGCAGTTTCGTCAGATTGGTAAGCTTTCACAATTGTTTGGATGTCTTCATTTTCCGCATCTTCAGATCTTACAACAACAGCATTTTTGTATTGTGCACCTAAAGAACCTAAGTCATCAGTATCTAAGAAAATTGAATCTTCCTCAGGTACTAAACCGGCATCTACTGCGTAGTTAGTGTTGGCAACTACTAAGTCAGCATCAGCAAGTGAACGAGGTACTTGAGCTGCGTCAACTTCAGTAATTTCAATATTTTTAGGATTAGCTGTGATATCTTCAACACTTGGTGTTATACCTGCAGCATCATCAATTTCAAGGATACCAGCTAATTCTAATAATAGTAAAGCACGACCACCATTTGTCACGTCATTTGGGATAACCACTGATCCACCATCAGCTAAATCTTCGATACTTTCAAGTGAGTCTGAATATGCACCCATTGGAGAGATATAAGTATAACCAACTGGTTGTAGGTCAGCATCATTTGATGCCACAAATTCGGCTAAGTAAGCTAAATGTTGGAAAGCATTTAAGTCTAAGGAACCATCAACTAAGGCAGTATTTGGTGTAACGTAATCAGTAAAGGTTTCAACATTTAAGGTGATGCCTTCATCTGCTACACGTTCAGCAACGTCTTCCCATACTAAACGTTCAGTATCACCAACGACACCAACAGTGTATTCAGCTTGTTCTTCAGTTGCAGATTCTGATGCAGCTGAATCACTTTCGTTACCAGTTGTACCACAAGCAGCTAAAGCAATGATTGAAGCAAAGATTGTTGCAGATAATTTAAATTTGTTATTCATCATAATTCTCCTCCAAAATTTGATTAGTGACAGATTTTTTAGTGCTCTACTTTTTTCACCAAGCGATCAGCGATAGCTTGAGAGATAAAGACAATAATTAGGATAATGATTGTAGAAATAATCGTTACATCTGTTTGGAATCGGTTATATCCGCGTGTGATAGCCAAGTTACCAAGACCACCACCACCGATAGTTCCGGCCATAGCTGTTAATCCAATCACATTGATAATTGACAATGCAGATACACGGATAATACCTGGTAAGGCTTCTTTTAAGTAAACTCTGAAGACAATATCTCCAGTAGACAAGCCCATCGCTTGTGCCGCTTCGATCACGCCTGGGTTAACTTCTACCAAGGCATTTTGAATCTGACGAGCATAGAATGGCACAGTAGCTACGACTAATGGCACGATTGCTGCAGTTGTACCAATTGAAGTACCAGCGATGAGTCTAGTGATATTAACTAGTAAGGCAATCATAATAACGAATGGAATAGACCGGAAAATATTCACAAACTTGTCTAAGACACCGTAAACGGCAGCGTTGGCTTTTAATCCTTTAGGTTGGGTTAAGACTAACCAAACACCTAGCCCAAGACCAAGAACAAATCCAAGTCCGGCAGTCCAAAGTGTCATATAAAGTGTTTCAATTGTTGCTTCTAGAAATTCATCAGGAATGCTTGCTGCATTTGGTAAGATACTTTCGATAAAATTCATTATGCATCAACCTCCTCTTGAATATAGTGGTCGTCTTCGATTTTGTATTCTTCTAAAGTAATACCTTCGTAAGTAATAAAGTCAATGGCTTCTTGTACTTTCGCATCTTCACCACTTAGGCTTAGTAGCAAAGTACCCACTGGAATATCTTGTAAGATTTCAATATTACCGAATAAGATGTTGGCTTTCACTTGGAATTGCTCTGTTAATTTTGAAATTAACGGATCACCAGTTGAAGCACCTGAGAAGGTCACGCGGATTACGCGGTCAGCTGGGTGAATATTCAATAATTCTGGTTTGCTTAAAACTTCTTGAATGCCCTTTTCAATTGGTGACGCAGACTCGATAAAGTCTTTGGTCAATTTTTGTTGTGGATTTCTGAAGATATTGAAAATCGTATCTTGTTCAACAACCACACCATGCTCCATTACCGCCACACGGTTACAAATTTCTTTGATAACGTGCATTTCGTGGGTAATGATGACAATTGTTAGGTTTAAGCGTTCATTCAATTCTTTCAATAATTCAAGGATTGATGAAGTTGTTTTGGGGTCTAAGGCAGAAGTCGCCTCGTCACATAATAAGACATCTGGATCGTTAGCCAAGGCTCTCGCAATCGCTACACGTTGTTTCTGTCCCCCAGATAGTTGGCTTGGGTAAGCATCTTTACGGTCAGCTAATCCAACTAATTCCAACAACTCATGTACTTTCTGTTTCTTCTCTTCCTTAGATAATTTAGAATCCTTCAATGGGAAAAGGACATTGCCCTCAACCGTTCTCGCATTCATTAAATTAAAGTGTTGGAAGATCATCCCGATTTTCTTACGAGAAGCACGTAATTCTGCTTCTGATAAGGCATTGATTTCTTTATCATTTACAATTACTTGCCCAGAAGTTACTGGTTGCAAGCGGTTTATGGTACGAACCAGTGTGGATTTACCAGCACCAGAGTAACCAATCACGCCAAATATTTCGCCCTCAGCGATTGAAATATTGACATCTTTTACTGCATCAACGGTACCATTTGGTGTATCAAATTTTACCGCGACGTCTTTTAAGTCGATAATTGACATCTGCTTCACCTCTACATTAACTTATAAATTTTTCCTTTTGACGCTATCGCTTCATTCTATCATAAGATGACTTACTTTAGTCTAATCTTGGTTGAATCCGCCACTAGGCAATAGCATTTTCTATCATCCTCTAATATTCATGATTCATTTTTTGGGAAAATGGCTCACGGCTTTTCTAACACATATTTTACCAAGTGTTAAGTGATTTGGATAATACGAATATTTCATAACCCTTGATAGTATAAATAGAACACCAAAACATTTTTAGCTCATAAACAAAAAAGTCCAGTAGACACTCGCTAAAAGCTGGTGCTACGTGGACTTTGATTGTCTGATTTATTTGTTTAAAGCTGCTTTCGCTTGTTCGCAGATAGCTGCAAATGCATCAGCATCGTTAACTGCTAATTCAGCTAACATTTTACGGTTCATGTCGATGTTAGCAACTTTTAAGCCGTTGATTAATGTGCTGTAGCTCATTCCGTTCATACGAGCAGCTGCATTAATACGTGTAATCCATAAACGACGGAAGTCACGTTTCTTTTGACGACGGTCACGGTATGCGTAAGTATGAGATTTCATTACAGCTTGTTTAGCTGTTTTGTATAATTTAGACTTCGCACCGAAGTAACCTTTTGCTAACTTAAGATATTTTTTACGACGACGACGTGTTACTGTTCCACCTTTAACTCGAGCCATTTAATTTCCTCCTTTTGGTACTGTCCAGTCCGTGACTGAACGCTTAGATAATCTTATTTGTAAGTGTCCATCATTTGTGAGATACGTTTAATATCTGATGAATGAACTGTAGTCGCTTGTTTATGTTGACGACGTTGTTTTTTAGTTTTACCGTGGAAACGGTGAGAACGCTCTGAATGACTACGTTTTAGTTTACCTGAAGCAGTCTTTTTGAAACGTTTAACTGAAGCGCGGTGAGTTTTTTGTTTTGGCATGTTTTTTCCTCCTAAAAAGTGTTCAATTATTTGTCAGCAGTTGGTGCCATTTGAAGGAACATTGAACGTCCTTCCATTTTTGGTCTTTGTTCAACTTCTGCAATATCTTTAAGCTCTTCTGCAAAGCGTTCTAGCACTTCGCGACCGATTTCTTTGTGCGTAATAGCACGTCCACGGAAACGAATTGAAGCTTTCACTTTGTCACCTTTTTCAAGGAACTTGCGAGCTTGACGCAATTTTGTGTCGAAATCATTTTGTTCAATCGTAGGAGATAAACGTACTTCCTTCAGACTGACTTGTTTTTGATTTTGACGTTGTTCACGCTCTTTCCGTTGTTGCTCATAACGGTATTTACCGTAATCCATGATGCGAGCAACTGGTGGTTTTGCGTTTGGTGATACTAGTACTAAGTCAAGTTCAACTTGTTCAGCTTTATCTAAAGCCTCGTCTTTACTTAACACACCTAATTGTTCACCTTCAGAATCAATTACACGAAGTTCACGTGCACGGATATTTTCATTTACGAACATATCTTTTGCGATAGTAATACACCTCCATTGATGCTGTATAAAAAGAAATTTTTCTGCAAGATTGCATAAATCTGTATGAAAGAGAAATTTCACATAGAAAAAACGACGGATAGCACAATCACTACCCGTCGTATTAAGCACACAGATCGAGTCTGTGTGAACTGAATATCTATCAACCCGAGGACGTAACTTGTCAACTCAGGTGAGAAACGGGTGTTTCTGCTTCTTTTCTCAACTCCAATAGCATAACACCCTGCAATCTCTTTGTCAATCATTTCTCTCAAATTTTATACTTTAGTCAGCTCGCGGATTGGTCGCCCTTTTTCATCGTAGATAAAGTCCTTGACCCGCTGGCCATTCCCCATTGCAACAAGTAGCAGGTCACGATAAGGTTCTGCTAATTCTTCAAATAGGAAGGTTTCCTCATCTAATTGCGCCAGTTTACGTTTACTATCAATCTCACCAGGACTTCTCAACTTACATTTAGTCGATGGTAACTTGTCCAAATGCCGTTTCTCAATACGATAGTAGTAATTGTCATCACCATATGTAATTTCTAGGGCACCTGAATTGGTCCGTCGTTTATTCACATCGGTATACTTTTCTTGATGAAGTGTCCACCAGCTTCGAATCCCCTCAAAGGCCGCTTCTTCGCTAGCATATGATCCATGTTCCTTTCGAACACCATCGCGTCGATTTTCCCAGTAGTTTGTGTAAACTTCCACCATGTACATCACTCCTATTCTCTTGATACCCCTATCATATAGGAAACGGCCTAGCGATGTAAACGCTTTCTATAAATATTCACACTTTCTTTCGGATTTCTTAATCTGGAATGATCCAATAAGTTTCATCTGAACTATTATTGATTTCTTCTATTTGCGATTGAAAATCGTCCGAATTATAGATATCCACGACTGCTTGCACCCAATCTTCTTCCGCTGTTTCAGGAGTGGAAACTACAGCTTGCAGTAACAAGTCTTCCCGCACATCCTCCGCTAATAACATAGTTGAGAAGTCCACGCCCGCGTCATACGCGATTGAGCCTGGAATAATGGCGTAGGCTAAATCTTCCAAGGTTCTTGGGATTGACGCTGATTGCATTGGTACAATTTCAATGCCCGCCGTATTTTCTGAGATGTCATCAACCGTTAAATTCTCGAGATTGGCATCCTCACTGAATTTTATCCAGCCCGCTTTCCGCAAAACTAGTAAAGCTCTCGTATAATTTGATGGGTCATCCGGGATACCCACACGGTCCCCGCTTGAGACAGCAGCCAAATCATCCTTTGTACCTGGGAACAAACCTGTTGGCACAGTCGGTACCGGTGTCACAGCCGTTAGTTCTGCACCCGCTTCTTCATTAAAGTTAGCTAAATATAAGGAATGTTGGTCAACATTTAAGTCTGCTGACCCTTCTTGTAAGGCAACATCCGCTGACCGCAAATCCGTAAACTCAATTTCTTGTACTGTATAGCCTTCTTCTTCTAACTTAGGGGCCACTTGGTCTAGAAATAACTCACTATAAGGACCAGGTGACGTCGCGACTCGAATAGTAGTTTCCTCACTACTATCACTAGAACACGCTGCAAGCACCGTTGCCGATAAACCCAATAACCCCAACTTCACAAAATGCTTCATAATAACCTTCCCCCATATCAAATTATTTTCTTTTCACAACTTCATTATATTGAAAGATTCAAGATATTGATAATACCTTACTTTAATCATGAGTAATCGTTTATAACGAACCCAACTATTATAATTGGATTAAATTTGCTATAATTTGGACACACTAAGAAATCCTAGTGAAACTTGCAAGGTGAAGGAGTTTTTTTTCATGGTCATACGCTGTCAATTTGCCAATACCCCAAACATGGTTGCTTATCATGACGAGGAATGGGGTCAAGATAAACCCACTAGTCAGGAAGTCTTTGAGGCCCTGTGCTTAGAATCCATGCAAGCTGGTTTATCCTGGGCTATAATCCTGAAAAAAAGGCCAGCACTGAGAGCAGCTTTTGCTGATTTTGACATGGAGGCCTTGGCCAAGTTTGATGAAGCTGATGTTGACCGGCTTATGCTTGATGAAGGGGTCATTCGTCACCGCCAAAAAATCCAAGCTATGATAAACAACGCCCAGTGTGCGCTAGCAATCGAAGAAGATACTCATTTTCCAAGTTTTAGAGATTTCATCTACCAAACAGCACAACAATTAGTGGTCGAATTTGACGGAAATGAAGACGAAATCAATAAAGCGCTGATGAAATTACTGAAGAAACGCGGGTTTAAATTTGTCGGGCCAACCACAATCGAATCATTTCTAGAGACAATTGGTGTCTATAACCACCACGATCTACAATGTTATCTTAGATAATCAATGTATTTACTTAATTATGACTTAGATTTTACATGAATTTATTACTATTCCTTTATAATGGGAAATAAGCGAATGATGAATTCAATATATATATGAGGAGATTTTTATGCCGTTAAATATCAATCAACAAAAATGGGACCCCTTTGTTGTCCAACGTTTAAACACAGTCATTCAGGAATCTGCATCTGATTTAGATACAGATAGGCCTGATACCGAATATGCCGTATTCGATTTTGATAATACGACCATCATGCATGATATAGAAGACCATTTAATGATGTATATGATAGATCATTTAGCCTATAAGATGACACCTGATGAATTCTATGAAGTATTAACAAATGGGCCTATGAATTTCAATCAACCTATTTTTCCAAACTCACAAAATAGAGCGACCTATCTTGACTTGGCTGATGATATCATCGCGCAATACCAAGTCCTATACACAGACCATATTGCTTTAGATGAAAGCGAGCGTTTACCTCTAGACCAAGTGAAAGAATTGACACAATTCGATGAGTTTGCCGCAAAACTTCGGTTATTTTATCAAAAAGTAGGTAGTAAATTTCAAAGAACACCTGGTGAAAATTCGCCTATTTATTGGTTTAAGGGCTATACAGTAGATGAGTTTAAAGCCCTATCTACTGCTGTATTCGAAGATGCTTTAGCTAAGCCTATTGCACTTCGTCGTCTATTTTCTAGCCCGCATATTAAGAGTAAAGTTGGAAAAGTCGAAGCTACTATCCAACAAGGAATCCGGATTCCTGACGAAATTCTACATTTATGGCAAGCACTAAGAGATAATAATATTACTATTTATATCATTACAGCTAGTCCAATTGATTTAGTTCGCTCAATCGTAACCAAATCACCTTTTAATTTAGATGCTAGTCAAGTCTTTGGTCAATGCTATGAGGTTGATCAAGAAGGGGTTATGGATTCACGCTTAGAAGCAGGAACATATATTACTAAAGGTCTAGGAAAAGTTGAAGTAATCAAAAACTTTATGGTAGAAACTCACGGTAAAGAACCAGCCATGGTATTTGGCGATTCCATGGGTGATTATCCAATGATGACGCAACTGCCCTTTGTTAAGCTATCGGTACTATTTAACAGATATGCTAATGATCAGACACAACAATTAGTTGTGAAAGGCATCAACATGTACCGACAAGAAGATGCAAATTTAGTAGTACAAGGACGCGATGAAAACAAAGGTACACTACGCCCAAGTATGGCAACCATTCCATTAGGTCATTTAGAGCCAGTATTACAAGCAGGCGAATTATACTTATAGAAGAAAAAAGAAGGCTGAGAAAAAATCTCAGCCTTCTTTTTTTAATTTGGGTTTATTTAGTCTAATTTTATTTGATTGGTCAAGACAATCTCTCATAAAAACGTTGTGTCGACTCTTACACCCTTTATTTATATGCTTTGATGTCTTGTTCTAATTGTGCTAAGAATTCATCAAATGGCATTGATGATGTTTCTTTAGAGCCATAGCGACGTACTGTTACTGTGTTTTCAGCTATTTCGTTGTCCCCAAATACTAATTGATATGGGATTTTTTGTGTTTGTGCTTCACGAATCTTGTAACCCATTTTTTCGTTACGATTATCCACCTCAACCCGCATACCAGCAGCCTTCATTCGACGACGGATTTCTTCAACATGGTCACCATGTGCGTCATCGTTAACTGGGATTAATTTCGCTTGAACTGGTGCTAACCAAGTTGGGAAGGCTCCTTTGTATTCTTCGATTAGGTAAGCTACGAAACGTTCCATTGTTGAAACGACACCACGGTGGATAACCACTGGACGGTGTGTATCTTGACCGTCTTGACCAACGTAAGTTAGGTCAAAGCGTTCTGGTAATAAGAAGTCTAATTGAACAGTAGACATTGTTTCTTCGTTACCTAAAGCAGTTTTCATTTGAACATCTAATTTAGGACCGTAGAACGCTGCTTCACCAATGGCTTCAAAATATTCTAAACCTAAGTCATCCATTGTTTCTTTTAGCATTGCTTGTGCTTTTTCCCACATTTCGTCATCATCAAAGTATTTATCCGTATTTTCTGGATCACGGTAAGATAAACGGAAGCGGTAGTCTGTAATATTAAAGTCATCATAGACTTGTTTGATTAATTGCAGTACTCGCGTAAATTCTTCTTTGATTTGGTCTGGACGTACAAAGATATGCGCATCATTTAAAGTCATTTCACGTACACGTTGTAAACCAGATAAAGCGCCTGACTTTTCATAACGGTGCATCATACCTAATTCCGCAATCCGAATTGGGAATTCACGATAAGAGTGAATATCATTTTTATAAACCATCATGTGATGTGGGCAGTTCATTGGACGTAAAACTAATTGTTCACCGTCACCCATATCCATTGGTGGATACATATCTTCATGGTAGTGGTCCCAGTGTCCAGAAGTTTTATAAAATTCAACATCTGCCATAATTGGTGTATACACATGCTCATAACCTAGTGATTCTTCTTTATCAACGATGTAACGTTCGATAATACGACGGATTGTAGCACCTTTTGGTAACCAGAATGGTAAACCAGAACCAACTTCAGGATTTACCATAAAGATATCTAATTCTTTACCTAATTTACGGTGGTCACGTTCTTTAGCTTCCTCACGCTGTTTGATGAACTCTTTCAAGTCACGTTTCTCAAAGAATGCTGTACCGTAAACACGTTGCATCATTTTGTTATCTGAGTTACCTCTCCAGTATGCACCGGCAACAGATAATAGTTTGAATTCTTTAATGTAACCAGTTGATGGTACATGGATTCCACGACAAAGGTCAGTGAATTCCCCTTGTGAGTATACTGTTAACGTTTCATCTTCTGGTAAATCTGCGATGATTTCTAATTTATATTCATCATCCGCAAAGATTTCATTCGCTTCAGCACGTGTCACTTCACGACGTTCAATTGGATAATTCTCTTTTACAATTTTAGCCATTTCAGCTTCAATTACTGGTAGATCTTCTTCAGTAATTTGTTTCTCTTGGTCCGTATCATAATAGTAACCTGTTTCAATGGCTGGACCGACACCAAATTTAATGCCTGGATACAAACGTTTCATCGCTTGCGCCATTAAATGGGCAGTAGAATGACGTAAGATACCTAATGCATCTTCATGTTTAGGGTCAACGATTTCAATCGCGCCACCTTCATTAATTGGGGCATTTAAGTCCACCAATTCACCGTCAATTTTAGCCGCTAATGCACGTTTTGCTAATGAGTTACTAATTGATGCAGCAACGTCACGACCAGTCACGCCTGCTTCGAATGATTTTTTAGCCCCATCTGGGAATACTAAGTCAATCATGTTTTTCCTCCTTTTTCCTTTTGAAAAATAAAAAAAGCCCCATCCTAGCCTATAAGACTAGAATGGGACGCTAATAAACAATATGCGTGGTTCCACCCAAGTTCGATAATATATGCAGGGCATACCTTATCCTCAATTGCTGATAATGGGGGCAACCCGTACACCTTATCACATGTGCATAATGCCATCTGTTTCGGTGCGATCTAAAGAGTGGTTCGCTATATGATCTTGCAAGTTTCTCACTAACCAACTTGTCCCTAATGTCCAATCCTAAAGCTTGTCTCTTATCATCGATATAGTTATCTGATTTCAAAATAAGTATAAGCATCGAGCCTATAATTGTCAAACAAAATTCATAAGAAACCGTTTCGCATAGACGATTTCAAGGAAAAAAGAGACGAGTGTAAATTCGCCTCCTTTAGGTGAAAATTATTGTACGCGTGAACCGTCAGTGTATTGACCACTTTGGTTTGCTTGACGACGTTGTTGTTCAGCTGCACGTTTTTGTTCATTTTGGTCACGTTCATACTCAGCTCGTGTTAACACGTCGTTTACGTTCATGTTCACTTCAACAACTGTTAAACCGGTCATTTGTTGAACGTTTTCTTTCACTGCTTTAGTCACTTTGTCAAAAGCGGCTGGAATATCTTTGCCATATTCAGCAATCACTTCAAGGTCTAAAGCTACTTCTTTTTTACCAACTTCTGCGCTAACACCTTTAGTTTCGTCTTCGCCGTTAGAGAAGAAGTTCATAATTCCTGAAGTAAAGTTACCTTTTAACTCTAAAATACCCTCAATGTTTTGAACTGTATAAAAAGCAATTTTTTCCAAAACACGGTTTTCAAAAGTTAAATCATTTGTGTGTTTTACGTTTTCTGACATGTAAAATACCCCATTTCTTTTATTATTAAATTATATAACCAATAAGTTTTAATTATCATAGCAAATTTATCTACTTAACTCAAACGATATGACGCTAAAAATTGAAAAATGAGAACCAGCTTCCTAAGTCAATTTGACCATCAAAATATGCCCCTGCAATGTATCCAATTACTGAGAATACTAGGATAAATAAGGCAGGTCCAAAACCTAACCACATCCACAGTAAACCAAAAATGAAAGCAATTAGTCCGCCAATAATACGATTTCTATATGGATACCAACTACGTGGTGGTTGTTTCATATGCTCTGTGCCCCCTATCAAAATTCGGTCCTATTTGACCAAGATTATCTAACGCGCGCCTGGTTTTGACCGCGACCTTGTTGGCTTACCTGGCTCGCATCATACGGTGCGGCAGATACTTTTACATTTTGAATATTTGTCCCTAAAACGCGTTCTGCACCAAGTCTTGCTTTTTCTGCGATTTGATCAGAAATCGCTTGAACTGCTTGATTTTTATCTGTAGCGTAATCAACAGTGACTTTAGTATTTTCTGGTTTGCGTCCAAATTTCACTGTCACATTTTTATTAGACGCTTCTTTCACATCTAATAACTCTTGGTGTACCGCATGTACAACTGTATCACGGTTTACTTTCACCTCACCAAAGTCATTAGCTACTTTCAAGGTACGTGATTTTGCTGGTGCGACCAATGCCCAAATTAAAGCAACCGCAAAATAAATAAATGCAAGTGCCAATAGCACAATGACCGTATTCACTAATATTTGATTAGACACAATATATTGGTCAACAAAGTCACTTACGTATGGTATTGGATAAATGACTGCAGCTGTTGCCACTACCGCTAATAAAACTAAGAGTGAAAATAGGATTTGAAGGAACTTTCTCAATCCACCCATTCACTCACCTCCTTCATCTAGCTTCTATATATGATATAAGTATAGCTTATCATTTTAAAGTTAAGTGTACAAATATTTTGCTGTGAAAATGGCAATAAAAAAGAAGGTATTAACCGTTACGACGGTCTCTACCTCCAACTGTAATTTCTTCACTTAAATACTTGATTCTTTCCATGATACGAGCTGATTTTGCCACATCTACCCCTTCTCTAGTCGTTGTTAGGAATTCTTCCAACTCTGCCATTGAGAAATTAGAGGTAAAGAAAGTCGATAACTGCTCTTGCATCCGGTATTGCAAAATAACACCCAGCACATCATCGCGGACCCATTCACTATTAGATTCAGCACCAATATCATCTAACACTAGCACTTGCGCCTGCTTAATTTCATTCACTCTTTGGTCAACAGTGTTGGTCCGGATACGTGATTTCAGATCTACTAACAATTCTGGGTAATGTACCAAGGTAGATTTGACCCCATGCTCAGCCAAAGTATTGACTAAAGCAGCCAGGATATGGGTTTTCCCAACCCCAAATTGCCCGTGTAGATACAAACCCTTATGATAGGCATTTGGCTTACTGGTATAGGCTGAAATAAATTGTAGACTCTTTTGAATCGCTTCAAATCGGTCTTGATAGTCATCTTTCGTCATCTTTTCAAAAGAAGCTGACCGCAGACTTTTCGGCATTGAGACCATAGTCACCCGCTTGTTCAATTCTTCGGCCTCTTGTTGTTGGATAAAGGCTTCAGTTGGATGATAATCCACATCGATAAAGTTCACGTTCATAATCAAATTTGGCGCATATTGGACGAATTTCTTTTGGCCCAAAGCATCATTGCCGTTCTCGCGCGCAAACTCATATAATTTTGAAAAAGATTTCTTCACGATTTCATCTTCAAAGGTTAATTGATGTTTGGCAAGAAAAGCCTGGACATCCGGATCACTTTGAACAATGCCTTCAATTTTTGCTTGTCGCTCTTTGAACATGGGGTTGCGGTTGAACTGCTGTTTTAAGGAGTCCCCCACATTTTTCATTTGGTTGTTGTCAGCCATACTTACTCACCTTCTTTTTGATTTAATGAATGCAGTAATTGTTGAATTTCTGCTTCTTGCGCACTTAAGGATGCCTTATTTTCTTGCTTGACTGCCGTGTCTTGCTTAGGCCCTTCTTGGTCACCTGTCTTTGGCGCCACCACTGGTTTTTGATATTTATCCTGTCTTGAATCAGGGTCTAACCATTTTGGTTTAACCGACTGCTTCTGCGTCTGATAACGACCTTTAGCCATCCGGTTTTTTTGCCGTTTTTCATAATTTTCAGCACTCTTCTGTTTACGTTGCTTCAAGTATAACATGGCTTCTTCAGGCTCAACCACCTTGTTTTGACGCCAGTCATCCGCAACACTCTCTAGGTATGAGCGCGTCAGCCGGTTCTGTTCCAACTCGATCAAACAGAATTGCACCATCACATTTAAGGTCGCCGGCTGAATCACTTCTAACTGGATTAACTCAGTAATGGCGTTCCCCTCAGACTTAGTCAGATAGCCGCCTTTTTGTTCCTTAATTGATTTGGCAAAGGCAATTGGTGGATAAGACCTAGCCAATTTAGAAAATGACAACTCTTCTTTTGAGAGCCCTTTCCCTAGCCAATGTTGATCAGCTTGGTCTGCCTGCTGGCGGCCTCTGGCCTCTGAAACTGTAATCCGGTCCGTTAAACCGCTACTAGTCCCTTGTGTAGATGCCTTTGCTGGCTGAACATTGCTTATACCTGTTTGACTGCTCGATTTGTCTAAAGCCAGGCGCTGCAACTTGCGTACGTCAATCGTATTGGTCCTTAAATCAGTCGCTGATAAGGCCAATTCTTTCAAGTCCACCTCATCAAAACCATAGAGTTGATGTAAGGATACAAACATCTCGTTCACTTCAGCTGTAATAGCTTTTTCAGAGATGAATGACGATTGCAGCAACTCTTTTAAGGCGTTCATATCTAAGGTTGAACTAGTGATTGTAGTTGCCTTAGTTTGACTATTTTTAGCTACCAACTTATCCTCAATCTCATCCGAAATGGGATAGTATTGACTTGGTAATCGGTAGACATCTTGGAAAGTAGCGGTCACTTCCGTCCAATCTCCTGATTTCAAGTCTACTGGCATTTTGATTGAAAACTTGTCTAGCATCAATTGATAGCGGTCTTGACCCAACCGGCCCATTAAAAGACTAGACATAATCGGGTCAGAGAAAATGTGCTTAGAATCCAAAGGTGCTTGCAATTGATAAATCGTCGTCACATCATCTTGATTTTGATGACTACTTTTTTCAAAAACTTGTAATAAGCCAATTGCTTCAAGTTGCCGTCTGGCCTTCACGTATTGCTCCTTACCAGCCACCATTTGTTCCATCAAATCGAAGTGGCGCAAAGGGATTGAGGCAAAGTCAGACAGTTGAATATTGGCATATAAAGTCTGGTAAAAGGCGTAAGCAGTGCCGCCAATAATGGGTTGGTATAAATGAAGTAGGACTTGCTGGTCAATATCTGAAATCCAGTGGGGTTGGGTAATTTGAACAAGCCCTTTTGGATCTAAATTTTGCCATGGGTATGTCACTGGCATTACCCTCCCTTCTATGAAATATTTAGTCTTCTACATGATCTTGGTTCGATTCTTCAGGTTTCGCATCGCCTTCACCCTGGTCATTCCGCCCTCTTAACCGTTCGATTTCTCTTAGGAAAACAGTCGGATCCTCAAATTGTCTGTATACGCTAGCATAACGAATATAAGCCACTTCATCAATATCTGGTAAAGCCGCCATCAACAATTCCCCAATTTCAGAAGCTGGTACCTCATTTTGGCTACGAGACCGCAACTCAGATTCAACATCATTGGCTACCTGTTCAAGTTGGTCAGCTGATACAGGACGCTTTTCAGCAGAGCGGATCAGGCCACGCAAAACTTTCTCATGAGAAAACTCTTCTCTAGTTCCGTCACGTTTAACGACTAATAAGGGTGTTCGTTCGATGCGCTCGAAAGTGGTAAAACGGGCGCCACAGTCTAAGCACTCTCGACGTCGACGAATAGAGGTATTATTCTCCGCTGGTCGACTATCAATTACTTTTAAATTGGTTGAAGTACAATTTGGACATTGCATATATTTGACACCTCTGCTTTCAATTTTAATATACTTGAATTATTGCTCGGTTTATTATAGCACAAAGGCTATTAAACCACTATTTTAGCGGTTGAAAACCAGAGATGCCGACCCATGCATCCAATTGTTGTTCAGTCTCTGCAATAGATCCCGAATTATCAATCACCACATCCGCCATCATGGCTTTTCGTTCAATGGACATTTGACTAGTCATTCGTTGAAAAGCATCAACTGAAGTTAAGTTATCCCGCTGCATTAACCGGTCTAATTGGATGGTTTCTGACACATAAATAACCATCACCTGGTCACATGCATCCATGAAATCTCCTTCAAATAATAAAGGAATGTCCATGACAATCAGTTCATGTCCTTCTGCTTCATACTTGTCTTTTTGACTGTTTAACCAGTCGCGAATAGGTTGGTGTAACAATTCATTCAGCTTCTCTCGTTTCTTATCATCTGAGAAGATAATTTGGCCTAGTTTTTTACGGTCTAAAACCCCATTTGGAAAGACAATATCCTCTCCAAAATGCGCTTTAACCGCTTCTAAGCCTGGTTGTCCTGGTTCAACAACCACCCGCGCTCCGTAATCTGCATCGATGACTGGAAACCCGGCTTTCTTAAAAAATTTACTTGCTGTTGATTTACCTGTGGCAATACTGCCGGTTAGTCCTAAAATATGACTCATAGTGCCTCCATTTTACGTTTAAATAGATGATGTAGTGTTTTTAACTGAAAGGTGAATGCGCTGGCAATGTGGACAGAAATGCGTCCCTCTTTTAGCCACGCTAATTTTCTCAATCTCAGTGCCGCATCGTGGACAGGGTTGGCTCTTCTTCCCGTAGACCTTTAAATAATCGGCATAATGACCATTCTCACCGAAGGTATTGGTATAGGTTCGAATCGTTGTCCCACCAACTTCAATAGCTGACGCCATAATCCTACGACTCTCAGTGATAATGGCTTGAATTTCCTCGTCGTATAATGATCTAGCGCTTTGTTCAGGGTGGATTTTCGCTGCAAATAAGATTTCATCCGCATAAATATTGCCAATTCCTGCAATAACCCCTTGGTCTAAAAGAACTGCCTTGATGGGTCTTATTGTCTTATCAAAACGCTTTTGCAGATAATCAAAGGTTAAATCTTCTGGCTCAGGACCTAATTTCAACTTGGCAATCTCTGCTTCAGTATCCGCCTTTTCAACCATATGAATCCGGCCAAACTTCCGAACATCTCTGTAACGAAGGTCATGACCGTCAGTCAGATGACAAATAACATGGGTATATTGGTCTACCGGGCAATCCGTTGGGTCATATAGGTACTTGCCTTCCATCCGTAAATGGGCAATCCATGTTACATCAGTCCAATAGAAAAGTAAAAATTTTCCTACTCGACCTACTTTCTCTAATTGCTGGCCTGGCATCCGGCTCTCAAAGGCCTCCACGCCACCTTCTGCTTGAATAATTCTTGGCCAAGTCACTGTCACAGACGATACTGTCTTACCAATAACAATTTCTTCTAGACCGCGTCGAACCGTTTCCACTTCGGGCATTTCTGGCATCACTACACCACTTTCTAATTTCTCTTCTTCATACCATTCTAATGCAAAACCTGCCTATTGAAAAGACAAGTAGGAGGTAAAGCTTGCAAGATATCTGCCATCCTTATCCATTTTATTTCAAAGGCTAGAAAAGAGGTGTCAGTCTATTTTAACTGCACCTCTTTTGATTCATTATTTTGCTTCGTACCAAGTTGCACCGTAATTAGATTCAATTTCTAATGGCACATCTAGTTGGGCTGCTGACCCCATGATTTCAGTCACTAATTTTTCTAATGTCTCAATTTCATCTTTTGGCACTTCAAAGACCAACTCATCATGGATTTGTAATAATAGATTGGCTTTTAACTTATGTTCTTTTAACGCTTCATCCATCTTCACCATGGCTATTTTAATGATATCCGCCGCCGTCCCTTGAATTGGCGTATTCATGGCATTACGTTCAGCAAATGAACGTACGTTAAAGTTCTTCGACTTCAAATCAGGTAGGTAGCGACGACGGTTGAATAAGGTTTCTACATAACCATCTTCTTTGGCTTTCTCTACAACATCCTTCATGTAAGCTTGAACACCTGGATAGTTTTCCAAGTAAGTATCAATAAAGTTCTTAGCTTCTGGGCGAGAGATATTCAAGTTTTGGCTCAAACCATAGTCAGAAATTCCATAGACAATCCCGAAGTTTACCGCCTTGGCATTTCGTCTCATGTTAGACGTCACCTCTTCTTTAGCCACATTGTAGACTTTCATAGCTGTTGAAGTATGGATATCTTCTTGGTTGTTGAAGGCTTCCTGCATGTGCTTGTCACCAGAAATATGGGCCAACACCCGTAATTCAATTTGTGAGTAGTCACTTGAAAAAATAACCCAGTCTTCGTGACTTGGCACAAAGGCTTTACGAATGCTCCGACCTTCTTCAGAACGAATTGGAATATTTTGTAAGTTTGGATCAGCCGATGATAAACGACCTGTTGATGTTAAGGTTTGTTGGAAACGAGAGTGAATTTTACCATCCTCGTGGATAAACTCTTGTAACCCTTCAACATAAGTCGATTGCAATTTATTCAATTGACGGTAGTTTAAAATCAAGTCGATAATTGGTGCTTGGCCAGCCAATTTTTCCAAAACATCCTGGGCTGTTGAATAACCAGTCTTCGTTTTCTTAATCACCGGTAAGCCCATTTCTTCAAATAGGATAACCCCTAATTGCTTAGGTGAATTCACATTGAATTCGTGGCCTGCTTCTTTCCAGATATTGGCTTCAAGGCCGTCAATAATCTCTTGGAATTCAGCCTGCATAGTGACTAATTGTTGTTTATCCACTGAAATCCCTAAAATTTCAAGGTTTGCTAATACTAAAGCCAATGGTAACTCCATTTTTTGGTACAAGTCATCCATTTGGTTGGCTTCTAATTGCGGGCGAATGGTTTCTTGTAAACGTGCGATAATATGCACTTTACGGGCAATATGTTCGTACATGGTTTCAGCTTCTTCAGGTACGCCTCGTTTAGCCCCTTTGCCATAAATAGACTCATCATAAGACAAGTCATCCATATCAAATTCGCGTGCCACTTCAGCCAAGTCGTTAGAATTGTCGCGGGCATGTAATAAATACGACCCGATTAAGACGTCATCCACAACCCCTGCAAAGTCGATGCCTACATAGTCCAGCATGACCTTTGTTCGTTTGGCATCAAAGACTACTTTTGTGACTTGCTCATCCGACAACCATGATTTAAATAAATCAGCCTGTAGTAAGCTAGCATCTCCAGTAAAGATTTCACTACCGTTCGTCCATGCAACAGCCACAACCTCTGAATCATGGTAGTTTTTACTCAAGTTTTCAAGGTAAATCGCATACCCATCCGCTGCAGCCACACCTGGGAAATGGTCCACTGTTAAATCCTCAGCAGACGCCACATGCGTATAAGTAACCTCTTCCCAATCTTCTGTCAACAAGTCCGCCTGGTCTGAATTTTCCAATAAACGAGACATAAAGCCATTAAAGTTCATATCCTTATAAAATGACATCAGCGGTTCAAGCTGTTTGCCTTTATAAGGTAACTCAGCTAATTCAATTTTCACAGGTGCGTCCAGTTCAATCCGCGCCAACTTTTTAGACAGAATCGCATTGTCCTTTTCGTTGATCAGATTTTCTTTACGCTTCGATTTCTTCATATCGTCAATTTGCTCATACATCGCTTCCATTGACCCATATTCATGTAATAATTTTAGGGCTGTCTTTTCACCAATCCCTGATACACCAGGGTAGTTATCTGAAGAATCCCCCATTAACCCCTTCATATCAATGATTTGTTCAGGCGTAATCCCCATATCTTCCATAATCGAAGCTGGCGTATAAGATGCTAATTCAGATACCCCTTTTTTAGTGATATCTACTCGGACATTGTCACGTGCCAATTGCGTTAAATCCTTGTCCCCAGAAATCACGACAACATCAAATTCTTCAGGGTCTACTTTAGTCGCAAAAGTCCCGATAATGTCGTCCGCTTCATAGTTAGTCAACTCATAATGCGCAACCCCAAAGGCATCTAGGAGCACATTGAAAAATGGCATTTGCTCTCTAAACTCAGATGGTGTTGATTGACGCCCACCTTTATATTCATCAAAGAATTCGTTTCTAAACGTCGTTTTACCTGCGTCCCACGCCACCAAGGCATGCGTCGGCTGTTCTTTTTCCAAGATATTATTCATCATTTCATGAAAAGCAAACAAGGCATTGGTATGCATACCATTCTTGTTTACGAATGAATCGATATTATGGATGGCAAAGAAAGAACGAAAAGCCAGAGATGACCCGTCAAATAAGACAAGCTTCTTCTTTTCTTTATTAGTACTCAATTGAGTCGCCTCCTGAAATTCGTTGGAATACACCTGCATCAATCGTTTCAGCGTCATTTTGTAGGTGCTCTAGTGGTGGTAAAACAGTCAACATGGCATCTAGGACACGGTCGTCACCAGTCGTATTGGTAAATTTTCCAATACAGTGAATCGTCACGAATTGCTTCAATTCTTCTACACGGATAACCTCAAATTCAAAGGTAATAATTGAGTTATGTGGAATAGAGTGGATGATATTGATATTCATTTCAACTAAACGAGAACCTGGGCCAGGGAAGTTCATCGATACTGTACGCGTAATAATCCCCATCAAGGCGATTGGTGGTACAACAACTTCACCTGGAGTCAGGCCTGCTTTATGTGACGTTTGATGTAGGTATGCCGGGTTCGAGTCTGAGGTAACCCCCATGTATAACAAGACATCTCGCTCTCTAATCGATTCAGTTACACGGAAAGTGTCACCAACTTTGATAGCTTGAAGGGTTTTACCCATTGCAGCTTGTTCTTGCGTCTCTTCTAAATTATGTTCTACCATATTCAATACACCCCTACGCTTATTTTATGATCATGTCATTTCCAACGATTATTTGTTGCGAAAAAAAGCAACAGTCTCTTTCATATTTTATCAAAGAAAATGGATATATGCGACAAATACAATAGTATGGTAGTAGATACCATTGTACCGGCTGCATAAAAAAGCTATGACCAGAATGTCATAGCTTTTTTAAACCAGTTTTATTTGTTTTCTAAATAAGTGGCTAACAAGTCAATGTATAAGTTGACGAATGTTAGATACTCGTCCTTGTCCACGTATTCATCAATTTGATGTGATGTTGTTGATCCTGGGCCAAAGATGATGATTGGGTAGCCTGCTGGTTTGTTAGCAACAAAGTTTGCCCCATCCGTACCACCTGTCATTGGCACAACTTCCAAGTCTTGGTTTAGGTAAGTAGCACCTAATGATTTGGTTAATTGGACCAAGTCTGAATTAACCCCGCCATTTAGTGGTTTTAAGTCTAGGGTTAATTGTAGGTCGAAGTCAGCCCCTTTATCCAAGAATTCTTGGTAAACTTCAGAAAATACACCTTTAACTGCTTCGTTGTCGAATTCAGGTACCGTACGGATGTTGAAGACAACTTCTGCGTGGTCAGGAATGGTATTCACTTGGTCACCACCACGGAATACAGTCACGTTAAAGGTTGGCTGTTTCAATAATTGGTCTAATTCTTGGTTACCAGCGTCGTCACCTTCAACTGCCCCGTATAAATTCAATACTGGTGAGAAGTCTAATTGACCAAAGCTGATATCTTTTGTCGCTTCTTTGAATGCCTGTTTGAAGGCTAAAGCAAAGTCCATCAATGGGTCAATGGCGTTGATGCCGCCACGTGGTCTAGATGAATGAACAGATTTACCGCGTGATGACACCACAAAGTTCATTGAACCCTTGTGAGATGGGTGAATCATCCCTGTTGTTGGTTCACCAATCACTATAGCATCAACGTCAGATACATAACCTGCTTCTTCTAGTTGGATTGAACCGACAGCCCCATTTTCCTCGTTGTAAGTAGCTAACAGGCGTAAAGTTCCGCGTTCTAATAATCCTTGTTCTTTAATTTCGATCATAGCGATCACTAAGGCAGCCAATCCACCTTTCATATCTGTGGATCCACGGCCGAATAGTTTCCCGTCACGCTCAGTCAATGTGTAAGGATCAGACGTCCAAGCCTCCGCATTCCCTGCAGATACGACATCCATATGACCAGAGATTGCTAATACTGGCGAACCAGATCCGATTTCAGCTACCAAGTTGGCACGACCAGGAATCCCTGTTGGAATCACCTTAGAATCGATTCCATACTCACCTAGTAGGGTTGCAAGATAATTAGCCACATCTTCCTCATTGCGGTCAACCGTCTCGATTGCCACAATATCACTTAAAATTTTAATTTTTTCTTCATCAGTAAATACTTTTGCTACTTTTGTCAAAAAGAACACTCCTCATTTTTCTGCCATTTCCTCCGGCATTCATCATATATCCTCCATTTTAGCACGAATTTTTGCCCACGAATAACAAATTGCCCACGAGATTTCAATCAGGAGTGTTCGTTTTTATTGAACTAAGTATGCGAATAACTCTCTCAACTAATTGAATCAAGATTTGGGTTAATAAGATCATATATCATCATTATTATGGAAATCGTTTTCATAAATCGTTTATTATGCTAGAATGAAGTTAACATCAAATACCAAAACACGAGAGGAGTGAATATTATGGCAGCTATCCATTATTACTTTGTCCGTCATGGTGAAACGACGGCCAATGCAGACCAACGCGTCCAAGGATGGGCAGATTCACCAGTTACACGTGTCGGCATGCGTGTAGTCGACCAAGTAGCCGAAACCCTAGCAGATGTGCCCTTTGACCTAGCCTATTCCAGTGATTTAGACCGGTGTATTGAAACAGGTGAGCGCATCTTAATGAAACAAGAAAATGATATCCAACTATTCCCAGTTGAAGGCTTTAGAGAGTACAACTTCGGTGGTTTAGAAGATCAAGATATCGAGAAAGTATGGCCAAAATCCATTAGTCAATTAGTGGACGACATGCGGATCAACCAAATCCCTTCCACCCAATACGTCCCACTCATCATCGAAAACCTTGTGGACCGAGATGAAGAAGGTAATTCTGAAGACTTTATCACCTTCTGGAACCGGATTGAAGAAGCTATGTTGGATATCCATGACGACGCCCTAGAAGTCCGCATGGAAACCCAAAAGAAAGACATCCACGTCTTAATCGTCAGCCATGACATGCCCATTCGCTTCTTCCTACATGAAGTCCTACCAGAATTCGACCTAAAAGAAGAATTAGAATACGGCCATTATGCCCATGTCGTTTATACCAAAGGTGCCTACGAACTAGAAGAATTTAACCAAGTGTAATTGTTATGCAATTCATTTCATAAAAATTAAAAAGGTGTGGTTTACTATTGAACCATACCTTTTAATTTTTGGATAAATAAACAAATTATAGCGTCAAAACAATTATTAAAATATATCTTCCTAATATTGATACAGTAGAAATGTGTATTTAACCTTCTTCACTTCTAAAACAAACAAAATAATTTATTCGTATTTATTTAACGTCTGTGATAAATATGAATGGTTAATCCACCCATCACATCAACTTGGTCTAGTTGTAAAGGTATACTTTCATCTAATTCGTAAAATAAAGGTTTACCTTTACCTAAAATAATCGGTACGGTCCCGATAATGTACTCATCTATCGCATTAGCTGCCATAAATGGCTTCAATACAATTCCCCCGCCATATAGGTAAATATGGTGGCCTTGCTTTTTCTTAGCCATCATTAATTTCACTATTTGGCCTGGTTTAACAAAATGGATATTACCTTCATTAGGGCGTTTTTCATTTGTAACCACGTAAATCGTTTTACTTGGGAAATCTGTTGCAAAGCCAATTTTATAAGACTGGTGTCCCATGACAATAATGTCATAAGCCTCAAAAAAGGCTTCGAGTGAATACGGGGAATCACTCGTTGAGATGTCTTTTAAGTGAGGACCTGGTATACCTTCAATAAAACCAAACTGATCATCTAAGTCAGCGATATACCCATCTACGCTCTGTACAATACTTAAGGCAATTTTACCCATGATTTTCCCCTTTCTAATAAGCATTTATTTTCAATGGTTATAAATCTAGTGACAATCCTGAAATCCGGACATCATCTTTTTCAGCTTGTGGTAATGCATCTCGTAATGCAGAAACTGTTTTGTTCAGGTGCGGAACTTGCCATTGACCAACAATATCAGCAGCCGGACATAAGACAAAAGCCCGTTCATGCATACGCGGATGCGGTACTAGTAAGTCTGATGTGTCAATAATCTCTTCATCGATGAGCAAGATATCCACATCGATAGTACGAGGGCCATTTTTAATGGTCCGAACTCGTTTTTGGTCTTGTTCAATGCTTTGACAAAAAGCCAATAAATCAGCTGCTGTTAAATCAGTTTGGATATGCACAACCATATTCAAAAAGTCCTCTTGATCAAGGTAGCCTTTGGGGACTGTTTCATAGATTGGCGAAGTTGCCACTACTTTAATCCCTTCATTTTGCTTAAAGGCTGTCACTGCATTTTTCAAGTGGTCAAGTCGTGGTTGAATGTTAGACCCTAAAGCGATTAATACGTCTGATTGCATCTTTATTTCACCTCATTCATCTGGTTTATCTGCTCCATCTTATTAAACCAGGTCCGGTCTCGTTGTATTTCAATGGCTACACTGTCATAAATCCCGCGAATGGGTGGATCAGGTTTCACCACTTTGATGGTCACTTCTTCAACGAGTGGAAAGTCCCCTAAAATCCGCATGGCTAACTTGTGGGCTAATCGTTCCAATAATTTAGCGGGTGCTTCATGTACGACAACATCTTCTATAACCGTATAGACATCGGCGTAGGAAACTGAATCATACATATCATCTGACTGGCCAGCTGGCGCCAAGTCCACCGCTAGAACTGCATCCACATTAAACCGTTGTCCTAAGGCCGTTTCTTCAGCCAACAAGCCGTGGTTGGCGTAAAATTGCAGGTTATTCAAATAAATTTTATCCCTTGTAGCCATCAGAACCCCTCCTTAAATACTCACTGGGTCAATTTGTCCGCGTTTGATCGCATCTGCCACCGCTGCAGCTTCCTTGTTGACTTTCACATTGTGGACCCGAACCATATCAGCCCCCGATAAGATCCCTGAAACCGTTGTGGCTGCGGTCGCTACGTCGCGTTCATTAGCTGGTACATCCACTAATTTACCCAAGAACCCTTTTCTTGAAGTAGCCAAAAGGACAGGCATATTAAAGCTAGCTAATTCTTGTAAGCCTTGGATTGCCAACAAGTTGTCGTCCGCCGTTTTGGCGAAACCAACACCAGGGTCAAGAATCAGCTGGTCGTCACGCATCCCTTGAGCAAGGGCAATATCAATAGCGTTTTGTAGGTCAGCTTTCATCTCTTTCATGATATCGCTATAATCATGGTATTCTTCCCGGTTATGCATCAAAATTAAAGGCGCATCAAAGTCAGCGCAAACTTTGGCAATTGCTGGTTCACGGGTCGCAGCCCACTGGTCGTTAATAATATCTGCACCTGCTGCAAGAGCTTGACTGGCTACTTCAGCCTTCCAAGTATCTACTGAAATCAAGACATCCGAAACTTGACGAATAGCTTGAACTGCTGGAACAACCCGGTTAATTTCTTCTTCAAGGGTCACTGGGGCGTGGCCAGGACGGGTAGATTCGCCGCCCACATCAATAATATCTACCCCTTCAGCGACCATTCTTTCTACTTGGGCGATCATGTCGTCAGTGGCAACATAGGCTCCGCCATCTGAAAATGAATCAGGGGTCACATTTAAAATGCCCATGATCCAAGTGTGGTCGCTTGGGAAATTGAAGGTTTTATTTAATCGTTTAATATACATCTCGTCACAATCTTTCTATGGTCACTGCATCCACTATAAATTCATCATATCTAAAACTTCTTGACGGCGACCGCGGTCAGTATAAGCACCACGGGTTGCGTAAGTGACTGTCTTAGCACCTGGTTTCTTGATGCCCCGTAAAGTCATGCACATGTGTTCTGCTTCTAACACAACAAACACGCCTTCTGCACCTAATTCTTCCGCTAATACGTCCGCTACTTGGTTGGTTAACCGTTCTTGTAATTGCGGTCTCAAAGCAAAATCTTCGACAATCCGTGCCAATTTAGATAGGCCGATAACCTGTCCGTCTTTAGGAATATAGGCTACATGCGCTTGCCCAATCACTGGTAATAGATGGTGTTCACATGTTGAGTGGAAGGGAATATCCTTTACCAATACAAATTCTGATGCTGATTCAGAAAAGGTTTTTTCTGTGTGGATTCTCGGGTCTCTATTTAACCCGTCAAATACTTCCGCATACATTTTGGCTACCCGTTCTGGCGTTTCAACAAGTCCTTCACGGTCCGGGTTTTCGCCCACTGCAAGCAATATCTCCCGTACTGCCTTTTCAATTCTTTCCATATCCATTATTGTCACCTTTTCTTATTTAATATTGAAAACTCTTTATCATGCTTATAGCCGATTTTTGATGATGGACCTTAAATAGCCCACAAAGTAGAAAGACCCAAATATACATAAGAGGTCGTCTTTCTTTAAATCCGCTTCCGCAATTTCTAAAGCTGCCTGGTCTGAATCCGCAAACTCAACCGCTGTCCCAGTTGCTTTGATCATAGCTGCCAATTGGTCACCAGCTAAAGCCCGGTTTGAATGCGGAGTTACGGTAATGATTTTTTGAAAAATGGGGGCAATGGCCTCAACCACGGGGGCCACGTCCTTGTCCGCTAACATGCCCATAATAGCGACCCTTTTGCCCACTTTTGAAGCTGGGTAATGGGTTAAAATCGCCTCTTTTAAGGATAAAATCCCGTCCATATTATGAGACCCATCGATGATGATTGTAGGCTCCGATGCTACCCTTTCAAAGCGGGCTGGCCAAGTAACAGTCGCGAGTCCTTTTTCAATGGCCTGGTCAGAAATGACGATCCCTTGTGCTTTCAAAACTTGGATAATCTCAATGGCTAGGGCGGCATTATTGATCTGGTAAGGGGCTTGTAGATTGAGTGTATACTTGTGCCCCTTATAGTTAAATGGCTGTAATCCGTGGGCGTAGGTAGCTAGCGGTTCTATATCCCCTGGCACGACTTCATGTATAGGCACTTGAAGGCGGTCAGCTTGTTGAGTGATGACCCTTTTCGCCTCATCAACTTGCGGATATAATACCAAGGGCACACCTGCTTTCAAGATGCCGGCCTTCTCCCCTGCGATTTCAGCCAGTGTGTCGCCGAGGATTTTCTGGTGGTCCAGGGCAATTTTCGTGATTGCCGTGACCAGTGGTTGGTTGATGATATTGGTAGCATCCAATCTACCGCCCAAGCCAACTTCTAAGACGACAAAATCTACTTGATTTGCCTCAAAGGTCAACCAAGCAAGTCCGGTAAAGACTTCAAACTCGGTGTAATATTCATCCGGTCCTAATGCTGCCGTCATCCGGTCAACTTGTGCCATGAGCTGGGTGTCAGTGATTTGCTGGCCATTGATTTGAATGCGTTCATTAAAATCGACTAAGGACGGGGAAGTGAATAAGCCAACCTTGTAGCCGGCTGCTTGTAAGATAGTGGCCACCATTTTGGCGGTTGACCCTTTGCCGTTTGTCCCAGCGATATGAATGGTTGGGAGTTGATTTTCTGGATGGTTAAAGTGCGCCATTAATTGTTTCATCGACGCTAATCCTAACACCATTTCGCCGGCGGGTGCTAGGGGCAACTTTGCTTGAAGTGATTCGTAACGCAATGGATAAGCCTCTTTTCGTGATCTATTATGAGTAGAAGACCTTTAAACCGTCTTCTAAAACGTCTATAGGTAGGATTTAGCAGGTGGATGCACCATTTAACACCAACAACATTCGGTATTTTCTTAAAACATATGCCCCGACCTGCCATAGCCATACCTAGTCCCATTAAGTATAGCTAACTTTTAATTGTTAGTCATCAACGATTACTCAAAAAAACATAGTTCGTGTTTGAAGCGATGGCTATGCGTTTGAAGGGAGCCGGATATCGCGCCCAATGTTGGGTGGTCCCACCGCAAGTCGAGTTCTGCAGGGCAGACAGGAGATGATAGCGCAAGCGGATGCAGAAGACCTGCCATTAATAGCAGTATCCTCTCTCCCCTCAACCCCTATCACTTGAGAAATACAGTCAACTATATTACAATAAGACATATATTAATTTGAAATCGAATTATTATTTCTAAAAGGAGATGAATACATGGGATTATTAGTAGACGGCGTTTGGAAGGACCAATGGTATGACACAGAGTCAACAGGTGGTCGTTTCGTCCGCAAAGACTCACAATTCAGAAACTGGATCACAACTGACGGTGCACCAGGTCCTTCAGGTGAAGGTGGCTTTAAAGCAGAAGCAGGACGCTACCACTTATACGTTTCACTAGCGTGTCCATGGGCTAGCCGTACCTTAATGTTGCGTAAATTAAAAGGATTAGAAGACCTGATTTCTATTTCTATCGTGAACCCAATTATGTTGGAAAACGGTTGGACATTTGCACCAGACCAAGGTGTAATTCCTGACCCCATTCTAAATGCTGACTTCTTACACCAAGTCTATACACACGCAGATCCTAACTACACAGGCCGTGTAACAGTACCTGTTTTATATGACAAGGAAAAAGATACCATCGTCAACAACGAATCATCTGATATTATGTTGATGTTAAACTCAGCCTTTGACGAAATAGGTGCCATTGAAGGTGACTACTACCCTGAAGAATTGCGCGACCAAATCAAAGAAATAGATGACTTTGTCTATCCAAACATCAACAACGGTGTTTATAAAGCTGGTTTTGCGACAGATCAAGCTGTTTATGAAGAAGAAGTTGGTCATGTATTTGATGCCCTAGAAAAATTAGACGGTATCCTAGCTGACAAAAAATTCTTATTAGGCGACAAATTAACAACATCTGACATCCGCTTGTTCCCAACATTAATTCGTTTCGAGCATGTCTACTACGGTCACTTCAAGTGCAATATTAAACACTTAACTGACTTTGAAAATGTATGGCGTTATACGCGTGAAATCTACAACATGGCAGGTATTTCTGACACAGTTGATTTCTACCACATCCAACACCACTACTATGGTAGCCACCCGACAATTAACCCGAACGGCATTATTCCAGCCGGGCCAGCAATCTCTTTAGATATCTAAGATGACTGCAAACAATTAAATAAGCCAATACGAAAAAACTGGTGGTCACTATTAAAAAGTGATCACCAGTTTTTCCTTTTGTTATGAGCAAGTTACCTATCCTTTTACCCCGTCTTCTTTAACGCCTAGTAATAAGGCACCCCCGATAATAAAGAGGATAATTAAACCAAAGACCCCATTCAAGGAATTACCCGTCATTTGGGTGATAATCCCTAATAAGGTTGTCCCGATAATGGAAGAGAACTTTCCGAAAACATTATAGATGCCGAAGAATTCATTCGTTTTGCCTTCTGGTACTAATTTTCCAAACATCGAACGTGACAAGGCTTGTAAGCCACCTTGAGCCGTCCCAACCATACAAGCTAGTATAAAGAAATCAGTCGCTGTTTCCATACTCAAGGCATAGATACAGATAATGATATAAGTCACAATCCCTACATAGATAATTTTCTTATCTCCGAATCGTTTGGCCAGCTGCCCGTATAATACTGTGAATGGAAAGGCCACAATTTGAACGATCAATAAAACCACTACAAGGACTGTCGCTTCAATCCCTAAGTCAGTTGCTACAGCCGTTGCCATTGAAATAATTGTCCCTACCCCGTCGATATATAAGAAATAAGCCAATAGGAATATAAATAACTGACGGTATTGGGCCATGTCTTTGATGGTATTTTTCACCCGTTTAAAGGAATCGCGAATGGGGCTTGGACTTGGGTTGATCCAAGATTTTTGTTGGACATTTTGCCAATAAGGAATAGTAAAGGCAAACCACCAAATAGCGGTTAATACAAAGGCTGCTCTGGTTAACCAATCTAGGGTAAACGGCATAGCATCAATATTTAACATAAAAACTAAATAGAATAAGAATGGTACACAAGACCCGATATAGCCCATACCGTAACCCATTGAAGATACGCGAGACATCCGGGTTTTAACCGTTACATCAAGCAGTGAAGCATCATAAAAGACATTTGACGATGAAAAACCGATATTGGATAAAACATATAAAATTAATAAGATTAACCAAGCCATTCCCCAAGTCCCACCTGGTGTAAAAGCCATCAACAATATAGAAATAATACCTAACAAGGTCCCCATCGTAAACAAAGGCTTTCTAAAACCTCGGTATTCAGCGATAGACCCTAAAATCGGTGCCATCAAGCCTACTAAGGCCGTTCCGATAGAATTGGCATAAGACAAGTAGGCGGTTGAATCTGCGTCCGCAACTCCCGCCCCTTCTGCGATTGCCTTATAAAACAAGGGAAATAATGTTGCTGTGATAACTAAGGAATAAGCTGAATTCCCTGTATCCTGTAAAACCCACGACCATTCTTCTTTGGTGTAACCCCAAATTTTTTTACCTATCTCTGCCATGACTTGCCTCCGTATTTTTATTTTTGTTGATGGTAGTTGTAAACCGCTAATTCAACAATTAATTCATAAGGAATTTCTGAATCATAGGGAAATTGTAAGGTCCCTTGGCTTACCTAAGATCTGCCCCCTTGTCCCCAAAAGTAAGAATCGTTTTCGGGAAGGGATAAATCCCAAGGTAACACTTGTTGCTCCCTTAGTGGGTAACCATCTCCTTATCAAAAAGGTTCGGTATGCCATAGGAATTTTTCTCCTGACAAGCAGGCAATGCCGACGCTAGCTTATGTCATAACTTCATTAAAATAGCTTGGACATCATTTACATAACCTGCAATATAGTCATCGATTGCTAGTACCTGGTCAATTACCTAGTCCTCCTTGATATACGTCTGTATCATCTCTTTAAAATCAGGTAGTACATCTGTTTCAAACCAAGGATTCTTCTTCATCCACCTTTGGTTTAAAGGGGACGGATGGACCAGGGGGAAATATTCTGGTAAATAGTCCTTGTAATGTCTAACTGTTTCGGTCAGGTTTTTCTGCCGGTCTTTTCCCAAATAGTGTTTCTGTGAATAATTACCAATCAAGATAATGGTTTCTATATTGGGCATTTCTTTTAGAATTTGCGGGTGAAACTTGTCTGCGAATCCCTTTCTTGGTGGTTTGTCCCCCGTTTTGGCTTTGCCTGGATAATAGAAATCCATGGGTAATTGGGCAATCAAATCAGTTTCATAGAATAGTTCCCTAGAAATCCCCATCCAATTTCTTAACCGGTCTCCCGACTGGTCATTCCAGAAAATTTGTGTCTCCTCTACCTTCTTACCAGGTGCTTGGCCGATAATGGCAACCCTGGCATTTTTTGAAGCATAGAAAACAGGATTAATCCCACGGTCGGTATAGTCCTTGTTATAAGGATCGGCAATAATCTCTTGTTTGATTTCGTCAAAAATGGTTGATTTAGTCATAAAAATCACATACTCCTTATTAGGTCAATTATAGCACGCAAAGTTTGTGCATATTGTAAAAAGCAGGTAAAGGAAATATATCCCTACCTGCTTTAGCAACTTGTTTATATATTCCATTAAACTAAATCTTCCGATTCAGCTAAGAATTCTTTCACGTCTGCTGCCGCTAAATCGATGGCAGCTTGCCAGAAATCTGGCTTAGTTAGGTCAGCGCCTAAATGTTTCATGGCCAATTCTTCAGTGGTCATCCGTCCTGTATCTTTCAATAGGGCGATGTAACGCTCTTCAAATCCTTCTGGCGCCTTCAAGTATTCCGCATAGATTCCTAAGCTAAACATGTAGCCGAATGTATATGGGAAGTTGTAGAATGGCACGTCATCGATGAAGAAGTGCAACTTACTGGCCCAGAAATGTGGGTGTAGGTCATTAATGGCCCCACCAAAAGCTTCTTTTTGGGCTTGGGTCATCAATTCATTCAAGCGACTTTCTGATACAAAACCGTCTTGGCGCTCAGTATAAAAGGCTGTTTCAAATAAGAACCGAGACCGGATGTTCATAAACATAGCAATGGCATTTTCCATTTTCGCGTTCAATAATTGTAGGCGCTCAGACTTACTTTTGGCCTGTTTTAAATTGGCGTTAGCCACAATTGTTTCAGCGAATGTCGACGCTGTTTCAGCCACATTCATAGCATAAGCTTGGTTAGACGGTGCTTCACTAGTTAACACATCAGAGTGGAAGGCGTGACCCAATTCGTGGGCCAAGGTTGACGTATCGTTTCTAGAGCCTGTAAAGGTCATAAAGATACGGGTCTCATCTTGGTTGATGGTTTCAGTACAGTAACCACCTGGACGCTTACCGGGACGGTCTTCTGCTTCAATCCACCGCTTGTCTATAGCTGATTGGGCGAAGTCCGCTAGCTTGTCACCAAAGGTTCTGAAGTTTTCTACCACAAAGTCTGCCGCCTCATCGTAAGTGAAGGTCGTTGGTTTGGTATCCTCGAAATCTAATGGCGCATCAACATCTTGCCAGTTCAACTCGTCTAAACCAAGCAAAGCCTTTTTCCGGTTTAAAAATTGGACAAAGGTATCTTTATTGGCTGCGACAGCTTGCCACATAGCTTCCACAGTTTCCGCCTTGATACGGTTATATTCTAGGGGCTCCTCCATGAAATCATTGTATCCATGCGCTTTTTGAGTGGTTAACCGGTAGCCAGCTAAGTGGTTTAAGACATCAGCGAAGACTGGACCGTATTGAGCAAAAGTCTCTTCCCAAGCAGCAAAAATTTTCGCCCGGTTATCCGGATTTGGGTCAGCGTACATGTTGTTCATGGCCTGTCCCACTGAATAGTCGTGGTGGCCGTCGTCTAAATCGACCGAAATCGTCATCACTGAAGCCGTCGTAGAATAGGTATTTGACCAACCAGATAAACCGTCGATTTGTAATTCAGATAAAAGCGCTTCCGCTTGATCATCTAACAAGCGTTTCGCATCGCGGCGGTCTTCCTCAAGGGTGAAGGCAATTTCAGCCAAGCGCGGTTCCGCTAAAAAGTCTTGGAATGCGGCATCTGTTAGGGTCGCCAATTGTTTGTCTAACCCTTTGCGGGCAATCTCATAAGCTTGGTTTAAAGTCGCCACCTTATTAATCGCTGCCGAAGCGGCCTCGTCACGCATGTCTGCGTCAGATGCCATTTGGGCGTAGGTAATTAAAGTAGTGAAGTGGTTCAGGTATTGGTCAGCTTGATCAATAATATCCGCAAAAGTTGCTGGTGCGCCTGTTGTATTGATATCAAATGCTTGCATGTCTTTGATTAAGGCATCTCGTTTTTGGACTAGGGTTTCTAATGCCTCTTGAAAGGCATACCCTGTCACTCCGCCTTGATACATGGCGTCTAAATCCCAAGTGTCATTATATTTCATTTAAAAACCCTCTCCTCTTGCTTTATTTTTGCTATCATTATTCTTTCCTATTTTACTCTTGATTACAGTTTGATTCAAATCATTCAGAATATACAGTACACATAGACCTTCGTCCTTCAATTTAGGCAAGCAAAAGAACGTTGATTGGGGACAAGCGGTTACTACGAGATAAGATTTTGTACCAGTACGAAACCTTTAACTTCCAGCGGTTAACCTTAAAAGTGGATAATGGCAATCAACCAGACCGGGTAAATGCCCAGATGGAAAAATTCGCCGATGAAGTCATGCCTTATATTAAGACACATACGAAAAACTAAGTAAAAAGGTCGCGAAAAACAATTCGCGACCTTTTATCATGCATATAGTCTTAATATCGGGTTCAAAAAGTCAAACGCTTCCGATGCTTCCCAAAATACGCCAATTACTCAGAAGTAATTTTTCGGCTTTTTCCCCAGCATGTTGGGTCTTAACGACTTTGGTTACAGCTCTCTATTTTTTTCGTTTCTTTTCTAATTCCATTACAAAGCCAACGATTATGATGGCCGCGAAGATGAAGCGGAATGGCGTTTGGAATTGTTCTGGGTTTGGTACTGTTAAAATCGTGATCATATAAACCACGAAGAAGACGATTAGGGCGGCACGCCAACCTAAGTTTTTAAATTTTTGCCACATATAGGTAAACCTTTCTAATATTATCCGTCATTTAGACAATGGTGGTAGTCTAGAACATGTTTTTGATTTTTTCGATATTTTTGATTTCGACTGACAGTGTTCCATCCGGGTTATTTTTGATTTCAACCACTTCTGGGTCATTGAACAAGTCTAAGGGAATGGATAATTCAATCCCGTTTTCAAACTTGAATTTTTGGCGTTGCATGTTGTTCCCCAAAAGTTCCGGCATATAAGGTGTTTCATCAGCTAGACCTTGTTCTTTGGTTTCTTCAAAGTAGGCTTGCTTACGAGAGAAATTGTCCCCGTACATAACTTCAGCAATGGCTTGGTTATCAATCGCTCGTGTTTCATGAATAGTGTCATGCAGAATTTGTTTTACTTCGGCCAGGTCTTGATAGTCATCTTCCCCAAACTTCTTGGCGGTTTTAGCGATGGCCTTTTTGATAATATTCACTGATTCTTTCATACTTGGGTTGGTTTGGATATCCAAGAAGATTTCACTTAAATAGTTAATTCGCTCCCCATATTCTTCGATCAGGTGTTTCTTCTCAATTAAGAAGTACTCTTCTGTATCGATGCAGTATAAGAACCCTTCGTCGATAGCTTGGGTTGGGCTAGGTAGAATGGCCCGGTTGATAATCAGGTCATTCTTCAAGTTGTCCTGGTCATACTCTACGTAGTGGGTGTAAGATTCGTTGTGGTTTAACTTGAACATGCCGATAAAATAGGCTTCGTCTAGCCAGAATCCTGTCCACAGTAAATCCGCTGGTTTGATATCCGGGTTTAATTTAGTGAAATTGAAAAATCGGTTGGTCAGTTTTTGTGTGCCATGTAGGAAGTTTTCTGCTTGATTCATGCCCACTAAAATTTCCTTAGCTGGACTTCTGTCGGGTAGCTTGCCTACTTTTTGCTGTGCCGTGTACATGATTTTGGTCATCATTTTGTCAATATATTCAATCATATATTGTTCTTTATGGTCTAAAAGTGTCTGTGATAAGACCGCTTCGTTGGTGTTGGTATCAAAGATATGTAAAACTGCGGCATCAATCCGTAACATGTTGTATCCCTCTTTCTTTAGCATTCCTTTCTATTTTAACTTATAATAGGATTATAGGATAGAAAAGATGGTATTGATTTGAAAAAATACCATCAATTTGACAAGTGATTACTGAAAGGAAGCAGCATAAATTATGGTAGCTAGTATTGAGCAATTTCCCCACCAACCGAAGAACATTATTTTCATGGTGTCCGACGGGATGAGCGTTTCACTCGCCTCAGCCTACCGGGAATATCTTCATCAAGACGTTGGTCACTTTAGAAACCCAAGTATCTTTAACAAGTATTTGGTTGGCCAACAATCCACTTATTCCTTTGACCCTTGGGCGACAATTACCGATTCTGCCGCCTCTTCAACAGCCATGGCTACTGGTGTCAAAACCATGAATGGTGTCATTGGCCTAGACAAACAATTGAGCCGGGTAGACTCTGCCTTAGAGATTGCCAAATTGAACAATAAAAAGACAGGGATTGTCGTGACCGCTGAAATCAGCCACGCAACGCCTGCAGGTTTTGCGGCCCATGTAGAAAGCCGCTTAGATTATTTTGATATTGCTGATCAATACCTAGACGATACCATTGAAGGTAAGCAAAAAATTGATGTCATGCTTGGCGGGGGGCGTGACCATTTTATCCGCCCAGACCGAAATTTAGCCCAAGAATTTGAAAATCTTGGCTATGATATCGTCCATACCAAACATGAACTCTTCAATTCTCACAACCCACAAATTCTTGGTTTATTCTCCGAATTTGGGGTTCCAATGGCTATTGATCGTTGGTCAAATGTGACCCCTAGTCTTGGTGAAATGGTCCATTCTGCCATCCGCCGATTGGATACTGGTGATGAAGGTTTCTTCCTAATGGTTGAAGGGAGTCAAATTGACTGGGCTGCCCACCATAAAGATGTGGTTGGGATCATGAGTGAAATTGATGATTTCGCCGGCGCCTTTCAAGTGGCCATTGATTTCGCCAAGCAAGACGGAGATACCCTTGTCATTGCAACGTCTGACCATGCAACCGGTGGGATGACTATGGGGGCTAATAATATCGATTCCTGGTTGCCTGACTATATTCGAAAAGTCAAAGCAACTCCTGAACACATTGCTGAATTAACCCAAGAAACCAATGACTGGGTTGAAGTAATTCGTCGTAACATCCAATTCGAATTATCTTCTACTGAGAAAAACCAGTTACGGTCTATCTACCATACTTATGTCTATACTTACGAAGAAAAGGTCAGCCGCTTGACCCAAGCCATTCGAGACATTGTAGACCGCCGTTCTAATACAGGGTGGACAACAGGTAACCATACGGGTGAAGACGTCAATGTCTATGCTTATGGACCCGGGTCTGACTACTTTAGAGGCTGGCATGAAAATGCGGAAAACGGGCAACTACTGAAGATATTAGCCGCTGGCTTATCACCAGACGATGATAACTATTAAAATATCGAAAAAAACAGTAGCGCGATTGAAGTTGCGCTACTGTTTTTTAAGTTCAATTATTTTAGCGTAGGAATAATGTCATTTTTCAAGTAGTCACGGAAACCGTCTGCCGTTTCTTCGTGACGTAAGGCGAATTGAATGCTGGCTTTTAATAAACCTAATGGTTCGCCAACTTCATACCATTCACCTTGATAGTCATAGGCTTTTAACTTGTTGCCTTTAGCTAAGTGGTTGATGGCATCTGTTAATTCAAACTCACCTGAGAAGTCATTTTCTGGAACGGCTTCAATGGCATCAAAAATTTCCGGTGGTAAAATGTAACGACCTACTGCCGCTAATTTTTCTTCGGTTTCATTTTGTGGTTTTTCTTCAAATTTATCAATATTGTAGATACCCGCTTCGCCGTCACCAGATGTCGTCATAATCCCGAAAGAAGATGTTTCTTTAGCTGAAACAGTTGCTCCGGCAACCAATACAACGTCATTATCTAGTTGCTCTTGGTAGCAATCAATCATTTGTTTTGATAATGGTTTTTCACCTGGCGCACTCACCATGATGTCGTCTCCTAATAGTAATAAGAAGGGTTCGTCACCAACGAATGATTTTGCTTGGAAAATAGCGTCCCCTAATCCTTTTGGATAGTGCTGGCGTTTGAATTGAATATTCAATAATGATGTGTCTTCAACCATCTTCAACAACTTATCTTTATGTTTTTGCTTCAAGTTGTCTTCTAAATCAAAGTTTGCATCAAAATGGTCTTCCACTGAACGTTTGTTACGTCCGGTAATAATTAAAATCTCTTCAATACCACTTTCAATTGCCTCTTCAACAATAAACTGAATGGATGGTTTATCTAAGATTGGAATAATCTCTTTTGCCATCGCTTTAGTCGCTGGTAAGAAACGCGTTCCTAAACCACCAGCTGGAATTACTGCTTTTTTAATCTGTTGTTTAGCCATAATAGCCTCCTTGATTATACTATCTTTATCTTAGCATAATTTACTTTCAACTAGGTAGGTAAACGGTCATTTTTCAAAAAATTTACAATCCAAGCAATCATTTAAACAGATTGATCCGGTCAATAATAAAGTAAATAATAACCGACAAGATAATCGAACCGACTAAAATAATAGAAAAACCGTGGACATTATCTTCAAGTGGTAAAGCCACATTCATCCCCCAAAGACCTGCTGTAATCGTCGGCACAGTCATAATAATGGTAATAACCGTTAGCCGTTTCATGACATCGTTCAAGTTATTTGAAATGACATTCGACAGCATATCGTTCAGTTTATTAATGACCGCCATGTCGTTTTCAATCATGGTTACTGCCTGGTTCATCTCGATTTGTACCCTATTGAGGACTCGTTCCTGGTAGCGGGTGTCGTTTTCCAATTGGTTAAAGTATTGGTTAATCCGGCTCAAAGTCTTGGCATTATTATGGACCGCAGTGGATAAGTATACCAGCCCCTTATTGACGTTAATTAAGGCATAAGACACGTTATTTTTAGTAGAATGACGGGCTTCCTCCTCAGCTTGCTTAATCAAGCCATGCATAATGGTGACCGCATCGATATGGGCCTGAGCCACCTCATAAAACATGTACATGACAAATGCGTAGGCAGAGGTCATCGGAAAGTCAGAAGGAAAATTTAACCGCTGAATATCCAACATAAAAGGCATGTTGGTATGGTTCATAAAAGTCATCACCAAATCCTTGCCCATAACAATCACTAGCGGGGCTGTATGATAGGTATTCTCGCTAATTACCTCATGACCAAAGGGATACTGGATAATGATATAGGTAAATAGCTCGCCGGCATCATTTCGGTAATACTCAATCCAAGACGTTTCAAACTGGTCATAGACATACTCCCCGAAATGGACTGGCAAGTGGTAGTCTTCAAGCACCTGCCGGACTTCCCCCTTATCCGGATTTTCATAATGCAACCAGGTTAGTTGCTTGATTTCATTGGCCAAGCCATCTTGAAACTGGTTCTCTTGGTCAAATTGAATCACTTTTTGGTAAACCATCTAATCCTCCTCTCAAGGCTGATAAAAATCTTTCTCTTCACAAAAAGGCCAGCACAAAGCCGACCTTTCAATTCTTTTATTCTAGTGGATAGTAGATTGGCTGTCTGCCAATAGGTCTTCATAAGCGTAAGCGAATTTCATGATATCGCCAGCACCCATAAAGATCATGACTGCATCATCATAGTCTAATAATGGTGATACATTTTCCAATGGTAATACTTGCACAGGTTTTGTTACCTTATTAGCTAGGTCAGAAACAGATACTTGCTTATTGTCCTTCTCACGCGCAGAGGCAAAAATTTCGCATAAGAACACGTCATCTGACAAGTCCAAAGCACCCGCAAATTCGTCCATTAATGCAATGGTACGGCTGAAAGTATGTGGTTGGAAGACAGAAACAATCTTCTTGTTCGGGTATTTTTGACGGGCAGCATTAATCGTCGCTTTAATTTCTGATGGATGGTGAGCATAGTCATCGATTAAAGTCATATCGCCAATTTTCTTCTCAGAGAAACGACGTTTAACCCCACCGAAAGTACGTAATTCTTCTGCAACACGGTCTGCTGGGAAGTTTTCGAAGTAGCAGAAACCAATCACAGATAAAGCATTCATCACATTATGTTCACCGAACGTTGGAATGTCAAAATGACCATAGAATTCACCCATTACATGCACATCGAAATGAGAGCCATCAGTAGCTAGATCGACATTTGAAGCCACAATATGGTTGTCGCCACCTTCAAGACCGTAGTACCAAACATCCAAGTCAGATTGGTCAGCAAATTGACGTAAGTAAGCATCGCCACCGTATGCAATGACTTTTTTCTTCACTTGGTGAGCAAAAGTCGTATTCGCTGCAAATACTTGGTCAATGTTTTCATAGTAGTCAGGGTGGTCAAAATCGATATTAGTAAAAATCGCGTAGTCTGGGTGGTAAGCTAAGAAATGTTTACGGTATTCGTCCGCTTCTAACACAAAGTATTCAGCGTCTTCTTGACCAGCACCAGTACCATCACCGATTAGGAAGTTTGTTGGTTGTAAACCACGCATCACGTGTGCCATCAAACCAGTGGTAGATGTTTTCCCGTGAGAACCAGTAATCGCTACACTAGTGTAGTCTTTGATTAATTCACCAAGGAAGAAATGGTAGCGCATCACGTCAAGACCTAATTCTTTCGCACGGACAACTTCAGGATGGTCATCGCCAAAAGCGTTCCCACAAATGATAAACATACCTTCTTGGATGTTGTCAGCGTTAAAAGGTAGTAATTCAATACCAGCTTTCTCTAAACCCCGTTGGGTAAAGAAGTAAGTTTCTTGGTCTGAACCCTGAACCTTATAGCCCATATTGTGCAAGATTAAGGCTAAGGCACTCATGCCTGACCCTTTGATTCCTGTGAAGTGATACGTTAATTCTTTATTCATGCTCGTTAAAATCTCCATTTCCTCGATTAGATTGCGCTTGTTTATTTTTTAAGTATGGGGTCGATAACGGCTTGTCCTGGCCTGGAAAATAGGAATAATGTCCCGACTTAGCTTGTCTTCCTGGCTGGTTAAAGCTTACCCCTGGTTCATCCGCCATAATACTCTGCAGACCACGGTTTAAGTGCCCTCGTTTAGGGACAGTGGCCCTTGCAGGCGTGGTTTCAGAAACCGGTGTTGCTTGCCGTTTTTCTTGGAATCCTTTAGGTTCAGAAACCGCCTCTTCAAAATGAAAATGGCTGCGTTTGGATAACCGAGCAGCCTTGGCATCTTGGCGGTTACTGGTCCAATTTGTCGGCAAATCATTCGGTTGAAAAGGTCTGCGGAATTGGTAATCTTGATATTCCTGCAACTCTTGACGTAAACGGTCCAATTTTTGCTGGCGTTTGTCGTCCACAGAGGCCGCTTTAAAGACCTCCTGCACCCCTGAATCTTCGACTGGTCTTGTGTCCCGGTCTTCGTTGTTGGCATAGTTAAAATGGCCATATGAGGGTTGGTAGCGGTGATTATGATCTTTTTCGGCTAGATAATAATCCATCTGCTGACGGTCGTCTCCTTGACCCTCTCTTTGATAGGTCTTTTTAGGCGGAATTTGCCGTCCAGAAGATTGATCCTCCCCCTGGTTATACCAGTTCATGTAATTGGGGAAAGTAATTGGATTGTCATTTTTCTCGTGTAACAAAGAATCATTCTCCTTATGATAAAATGGGACAAATTGTTCAGGCTGACTTGCGGACTTCTCTTCAAATCGCTGCCATTTATCCTTAGAATGTCTCAGTTTGTCATGCTCTCGACTCAACTACTCACCCCCAACACAATACATGTATAGTTTGCCTAATCAGACCGTATAATATCTGTTAAGCGTCAACGAAATGTTCACTGTTAATTTTATCAAATGATGTCCCAACTGGCACGCCATTTTTAATTTCAAGGATACCTTTTCGTACATGTTCAGGGTCGACACCTAATTCAAATGCAGAAGTTAACATACCGTAGCTTGAAACGCCACGCAGTTCACCTTCCCAAATCACTTGACCATTTGGCATTACAGCACCTGGCAAGGCCGCCACTACAAACATCCCTTCGCGGACATTTGGCGCACCACAAACAATTTGAACAACCTCATCTGGGCCAATTTTGGTTTGCGTAATATGCAAGTGGTCAGAACCTTCTAAATCCTTCACTTCTAAAACTTCAGCCACGACTAAACGCGGATTATCATTGAAAGGAATAGTATCAAAACCTTGTTCATATAAGGATTGGTTGATTAAGTCTAATTGTGTTTGACTTAAATGAACACGCCCCTTTCCTTCAATTTGAATCATTTTAGAAATATTTTGGATATTGTAACCCATTGTTTCTTTCGTTTCATTATTGAAAATACGCGTCACATCTCCAACTGTTGAAGTCGCAATACGATCTCTCGTTAATGTCCCTTTGGAAAACATGATAACGTCACCGACGCCATCTCGATTATATATACTAATCCACATACTCGTTAAAATCCCCTTCATATTTCTTTTTTAAAATAAAATTAAGTAAAACTTACGACATAAACCAATAAAAAAGCCTAGTCATCAACTAGACCGGTAATGTCCTATTAAAACGTATAATATTCTACTCGATTATATACTCCTAGTCATAAAAGTGCAAATAATAATAGACTGTGAAAAATAATCATTTTCCCCGACAGCCAAGACTTTCCACAATGGCATAAATGGTTCCGCCATTATTTGAAATCACTTCACAAAATCAAATCCGCCATATACGCCAAACAATTATGAATAGGTAAAACTATATTTTGCCAGCCATGATTGTTATAATATGTTCATGATCACTTATCGAAATAGATTCACTTATTCACCCTTATGACAACAAAGGAGCGATTATATGTCTAATCAATACAACCAACAACCAACAAAACGTGATGACGTCCTACTAGCAGGTTTCCTATTTGGATGCGGACTAGTTATCGGTGGCGTTGTGGGCGCATTAGTAGCCGACCATTCTAAAAAAGTAGACGGCAATGACGTCCTTCAAAAAGCCAAAGCCCTATTCACCGACCCAGGTACCATCGAAGGTTCTTGGATTGAATTACAACCCATTCAAGCAGAACGCTTTGGCCAAAAACAAGAAGTCTTCTACGGCGGAATCTCTCGTACAGAAGACAACGAATTAGTTCAATACGAATTTATGGCAGACCCAAGTACCGGCAACTTTCTAGATTTTTATAAGCTGTAAGAATAATTGAGGGACTATGACAATTGAAGTCACAGTCCCTCATTTTTTCTATTTAAATTTAGCCAACATATAGTTAATTCTAAAGCCACGGGCTGAGAATTTTTCTTCGTACTCTGTTTGGACATTGCCTTCAATATCCGACTCATGCAAGTTCAACGAAATTTCTAAGAAATCCATGCCATACTGTGACATTGAAGTCAGTGAATATTCAAATAATCCTTGGTTATCCGTTTTGAATTGCAGGTAACCTTCTGTTTGTAAGACATGTTTATATTGGTCCAAGAAGGTTTTAAAAGTCAAACGACGTTTCGCATGACGCGCTTTTGGCCATGGATCAGAGAAGTTTAAGAATAACTTGGCCACTTCACCCTCTTCAAAATAAGTAGATAGTTCAAGGGCATTCCCTAAAATAAAGCGTAAATTAGGTAACACTTCACCTTCCAAAGCTTTCTCCATCGCCATCACTAATACTGAATCTTGTAATTCAAGACCAATAAAGTTCACGTCTGGATTACGGCGGGCCATCTCAATAATGAATTGCCCCTTACCAGTTCCCACTTCTAAATGAACAGGATGGTCGTTTTTAAATTCAGATTGCCATTTCCCCTGCATCGTTTCCGGTTCTAAAATGACATACTCTCTATGTTCTGCCATGGCGTCCTTTGCCCACGGTTTATTTCTTACGCGCATAATATCCTCCTAATGATTTGTTTTATAAATGATGTCGTTCCAAGAAAAAAGAGACGTGACATGAAGTTCACATCCCCCTTTTTTTGGCCAATAACGGTCTTATATTGGGCTTCATAAGTCAAGTTCTTCCGACACTACCCAAAATGCGCCAATTACTCGCAGTAATTGTTCGGCTTTTGAAGGTGTAAGAGCCGACGCCAAGAAAGGAAACTTTGCAATCTAATCTGAAAAGCAGTCCTTTCTGGAAGGGCGAACCCGATTTTGGTCCAACTTATGAGAGAGTTTACGCTTTAGCGTTTACTCTCCTAAATGCGATAGAAGCGTCGAGTTTTAACGACTTTTGTCACACCTTCCTTACATTTCCCCTACTTGATGTAAGTAACGGTTGTTGTAGATATGTTTTAATTTTAAGATTTTATGGTTCATGGCAATCATCCGATTTTCTCTGAAGTCTTTTTTGATCATATTCAAGAGATTCAACATCGAATACCATTCAATACGTTGGTAAATATCGTATGTAATGTGCAAGCCATATAAATCAAACCAGGCATCCCAATTTTTAAAATCAACATATTGCACCAACAATTGGCTGATATCTAGAATAGGATCAGCGATTTTCACCATTTCCCAGTCCACTAGATATAACTGATTGTCCTCAGCTCGGATAAAGTTCCGGCGGTTCAAGTCCCCGTGACACACCGTTTTGCGGACCCCATCAACCAAATGAAGAGTGTCCCATAGACAAGCAGTCACCTCGGCTAGTAACTGGTGGTGACGTAATTCTTTTGCCAAATCACTTTCATAATCCTGTAAAAAGCGGTCTGGCTCGTAAACCTCGCCGTCGATTTTAACCAGCATGTTATATAAATTATCCGAATGGTGGTAGCGGTACATCAATTTGACTACCGGCAATTGAGCCACTTCAAAATGGGACAAGACATTACCAGACACCCAATCTTGGGCTGTCATTATGTCCCCGCTAGACTCACGCTTGGTCCATTTCAACTTGGGCGCAAAGCCTTCCATCGACAAGATGGTTAACAAGGGTGAAGAATTACGTTTTAAAAATACACGTTCATCGTTGGCGTCATTATAGCCAACATAGGCTTGACCCGTATCCCCTCCAATGGGTTCGAGAATCCACTCGCGATCAAATTTGTATTCCAAAACCATTCCCCCTCTCTTTTGCCCAAGTAGTATCAACTTACTGTATAAATGAAAAAAGTGAGCAGCGACTCCCCCTTGAGATGCTTACTCCTTTTTTCTTGAGTACTAGTTATTTTAGTTGGAAAACAGGACTTAGTCAACAGACTTAGCGTATTCTAACCTTTTTTTCTTTCTTGCGGATAAAACGCGGTAAATAGAGATAAAGAAAGAATAAGCCTAATATAATGGTAGAAAGTAACACTGCACCGGCAAAAATCCAGTCGTGGGTAAGCAAACTCGTTACAGCAAATAATACAATTTGCGTACAAATTGGTTGAGCCATCATCTGTTTAAAGCCAGTCACCTGTGAACTTTGATCCATTGGGTAGACTTGCAATAAGACATGTTGGTTGATTTTCTTAGCCATAGGTAAAATTTGGAAATGGCTGAAGTATTGAATCAATAAAATCACCACTAAGTTCAACCAGTGACTATTGGTTACAAAGACCAAATACAAAATCCCTACTAAAGTCATCCGGCCCCAAAGTGGGAAATAATCACTCGCCCGCCAAAAGGCCCGACTGTATAAGTAAGCGTAAGGATTGTCCCCACGGTTGATCCCTTTAATAAAGCCGTCCAAATACTTGCGTCGTTTACTTGAAACGGCATCTTGTGGCATATTTACAAACAAGGCCAGTCCGCGCTTTATTTGTTGCTGACGGTCTTGTTCCACTGCGACAATCTTATCCCAGTGCCAACCCTTTTTCCCATCTGAAAAAGGACGAATCCCGGTAAAATGAATGGCGATTAAATACAGCAGTGCAACGCCTAAACAGAGATATGGTGTCACAAAGGAAGCCAATAATAGCGTGATAAAAACTGCTAGATACAAGATTGCCTTGTGAATTTTAATCACCCGGTCGCTGGTATAACGCCAGCTTTCCAAAATAGTATTTAAGTGGGCGGTCTTAAAGCAAATCAAAATCACGGCCAAGACAATCAATTCAAAAATCGAATAGCCCACCATAGCCATCAGCAGTGGGTAAGAAGCAGCAATCAACAGGATAATCATAGCACTCGGTAACAGTAATGAATGGTTCAAGGCTGACCGGAACCAGTCCGTAAATTTCGACTCCATAGGTAAGAGAAAGACCAAGTCTGCTGCCACAATATGTGAAGCCACACTGGTAATAAATACCCCAACCGTCATCAGAACCGCCCAAATTACGTGGACCCAAACCCCGACCAATCCTTGTGACAAGCCTGATAGCCAGTTGGAATACTGGTAAGCCAATGCGCCAAATAGGAAGAAGAGGACGATTACGGCATGGTCATTAAAAATATATTTAGCATTCTTCAGAAATAAATCTTGCCCTTCTTGCCGACGTTTCTGGTAAGTATCAAGCAGACGCATGGTCATCTGCCCCCTTCGCTAAGTGTAGATATAGGTCATCTAAAGTAGCTCCTGGCAGTTGATATTGCACTCGGATTTCATCTAAAGTACCTGCCGCCACTAACTCACCTTCCGCCAAGAATAAGAATCGGTCACAATACTGTTCAGCTGTCGCTAAGACATGAGTGGTCATCAATACCGACGCACCCGCATCACGTTTGGCTTTCAATGTATCGATAAAATCATGGATAGCCAGTGGGTCCAAACCAAGAAACGGTTCATCCACTACATATAAAGACGTCTCCACTAGGAAGGCACAGACAATCATCACCTTTTGCTTCATTCCTTTTGAAAAATGAATCGGCAGCCAATCTAACCGTTTATCTAAACGAAAGGTTTCTAGTAAAGGTTGGGCATTTCTTAGTGCCTCTTCCTTCCCTAAACCGTAGGCCATACCCGTTAATTCAATATGTTCCTTCAAAGTTAAGGCTTCATATAGTACCGGCATTTCAGGAATATAAGTAAAGGATTGACGGTATGCATTGGTATCATCGGTTAACTGATGGCCATCAATAGCAATCTCACCCTTCATTGCCCGCATCAGGCCAATAATATGTTTAATGGTAGTCGATTTACCCGCACCATTTAACCCAATCAGGCCAACGATTTCACCTGATGCAATTTCAAAATTAATATCTTTTAGTACAGGTTGACTAGAATAGCCCCCTGTAAGTCCTTTAACTGTTAATGTCATTTTGTTCATCCTTTTATTGATCTAGATTTAATCTAGCATTTAAGTTTAATGATAAAGAAATCATTTCCAATCTAGCATAGCACTGAAATTGTTCCCTTCCCATCATTTATGTTAAAATTAATACAATTATAGGCTTTAATTTAACATTATTTTCAAGTAAATGCGATGAATTAACACGGCCAAAGTTAACCCAATATTGAAAGCGAGGACTATTCATGGATAATTGTATCTTCTGTAAAATTGCAAACGGTGAAATCCCCACAAACAAAGTCTACGAAGACGAAGTGGTGATAGCCTTCCTAGATATGAGCCAAGTCACAAAAGGCCATACCTTACTGGTACCTAAAAAACACATTCAAGACATTTTCGGCTACTCATCAAATGACGCTGGCGCAGTCTTCAAACGCATCCCATTAGTTGCCAACGCATTAAAAGATGCCTTCTCAGATATGCAAGGTTTAAACATTTTAAACAACAACGGCGAGATGGCCTACCAATCTGTTTTCCATTCACACGTCCATTTAATCCCTAGATACAACGGGGAAAGTGACGGCTTTGGTTTGAAATGGGAACCAGCCCAAGAAGGCACATACTCTGATGAAGACTTGAAGAACATTACCAACACAATCAACCAACAAATCGAGGGATAATATGAAAAAATTTATTACTGGTATTCTATTTGGTGCCATTGCTGGTGCAGGCTACGCCCTGTTAAAAACACCACACTCAGGTACTGAAAATAGAGAACGTTTGAAAAACTATTTAGACGATGTCACTTTTGCAGCCAATGACCTAACTGGCTCAATCGCTCAAGCACAAAATGCAGTTACAGATTTAGCTCAACAAGGCTTATCTTCTGCAAAAGTTGCCCGCGACGAAATCACACTAGCAATTAATGATTTCAACCAATCAGCAGTCCCACAAATTTCAGAAATTCAAAAACAAATGGCAAAACTACAAAATGACTTATCAGCAGCGGATATCCGTGCTAACGAGAAAAACACTGATTTTTAATGATGTTTTAAATATGAAGATTTCTTGATTAATCTTCTGAATCATTGTGTATAGCATTTTTGGTATGCTATATTAAGACTTGTATTATGAAGATTTGACAGGAGTGAATCGAGAAAATGATGATTAGTAAGAAATTCAAACTTACTTCAATTGCCTTATTAAGTACTGTTGCCCTAGCAGCATGCTCAACTGGCTCAAGTGATGGTTCAAGCGCCGTTGCAACTGGTGATGGTGTTGAAGTAACCAACGAAGAACTACAAGCCGAATTAAAATCAACATACGGTAACACCGTATTGCAAGAATTAATTATGGAAGAAGTATTCGTAAACGAAGTCGGTGATGACCGAGCTAAAGAATTAAAAGAAGAAGCAACAACTGAAGTTGAAACGCTAATCGCTGCTTATGGCGGAGAAGACGAATTCAATACTGTATTGGCATCTTCTGGTTTCTCAAACCGTGAAGACTACGAACACCAAGTTTACTACTACAAATTAATGAGTGAATCTGTATCTAAATACATCGAAGTGACTGACGAAGAAATTCAAACAGCCTACGATGATTACACACCTTCATTCACTGTTTCACATATCTTAGTGGATGATGAAAAAACTGCTAATGACTTAATTGCTCAATTAGATGATGGTGCGGACTTTGCTGAATTAGCAACTGAAAACTCAACAGATACAGCATCTGCTGAAAAAGGTGGTTCATTAGGTGAAGTTAATGCTGATTCTGGTTTAGATGAAACATTCTTCGCAGCAGCACAAGAACTAGCTGAAGGCGAGTACACAACTACACCAGTTGAAACTGACTTCGGTTACCACATTATCAAGATGGACGAAAAACCTGAAAAAGGTTCCCTAGAAGACGAAACTGAACAACTGAAAGAATCTATTATTGCTGAAAAATTAACTGATTCTACTTTAGTTGCTGGTATCGTTTCTGACATCATGACAGCTCACAACATCGACATTAAAGACGATGACTTGAAGACTGCGCTAGATGACGTGATCATCACTGAAGAAGAACAAGAATCATTAGATGCTGAAGCTGAGTCAGCTGCCGCAGCAAGTGAATCAGCTGCTAGCGAATCTGCAGCATCAAGCGAAGAATCTACTTCAGAAGAATCTACTTCAGAAGAATCTAGCACAGAGGAATCATCAACAGAGTCTTCTTCAACTGAATCTTCTAACGAAGAATCAACTTCAAGCGAAGCATCATCTTCAGCTGAATAAGCTAATAGACATACCTAAATGGAAAGTCCATCCGGTTTCGGATGGGCTTTTTTGATGACTAATTCTTTTATCTATTCATCAGCCTTCGGCAGAATTTTATGTAATGATATTTGCAAACTATTTTGAAGTAGACAACTGTCTGCCGTGAAGAATTCAACGTGACTGTCGGTTGCCCTTTTTTGCCTAAATCTGCTACTTCATCGTTGATATCAATAAGGAACTGCTTTCTGTACGTGTTGCTGCCGTGTAAACTGCGTCGAATAAGTCTAAACTCATTAATCCTCTATATCATATTTAGGTTTTATTCGCATACTTTAAGCTGACATAAAAAAACGGAATACCCCTTAAACGAGGTATCCCGTTGTTACTATTCTGGCCAATTATTGCCGTTCACCACTTGGAAATTGTTGTTACAAGTGGCTTTGATTTCTTGATGTGTTTCAAGGTAGTGAGAGATTAATTGGTTCATCTCCATATTGACTTCACGGACAATTTTTGATGAATCAAACATGTGATAGTCGCCACCGCCTATAGCTCGATACTGGTTGAGGGTCACTTCGAATTCAGCTTCTAAATCCAATGGTTGGTCGTGGTAGTTTAATTTGGTTACCCGTTGACCAATTGGTTTTGATACATCAATGATGTAGTCAATTCCTTCATACATGTCATAATTATAGGGTTTTGGTTTGGGATATTGCCAATCTTTAGACATGACGATTTCTTGGTCTTCATTCAAAATGAAAAATTCCGCTGAATGCTCGATAGCTGCTTTCAATTCTGCTCCGGTGATTTTAACCACTGCTAAGGTGTTAGGGAATGGGTAATTATTGAGTACGTCACGGACGGTTACTGCGTTTGGAAATCCCTTGGCATCATTATTAAATAAGGCTGCCGCCGAGATTTCTGTTTGCCCGTAATAGTTCTGTACCCGGTGGACAAATTCGACGTATGGATGATCATGGATGCGAGCCATATCCACACTGTCAATCTTCATGTCCCCTTGAATGGTCCCTACCGGTTGGTCCAACCAGTTTTCAATTTCTGCTTGTAGGTCCGCTAATCTTGCGGCGGCTTCTTTTCGAATTGGTGTGTCCACGGTCGTGCTTATTAATTCAGGCACTGCATCTACTAAGGTCCAGTGCTCATCGCCATCGTATTTGTTTAAGTCTAATGTAACTTTACCAAGATGGCGGCCTTTGTCTCCTGGCATGACAACTGCCACACCGTTCACGACGCGGGCAATTTCATTATGTTGGTGGCCAGTTAATAAGACATCAATCCCTGGCACTTCATGGGTTAAAGCGTAGCCCTCATTTTCCCCGGCGCCTTGTTCTACTGGTTCAAGGGTGTCTAGTTCACACTCAAAGCCTCCGTGGTAAGCGACAACGACTACGTCAGCCATACTGCTTAACATGGGCACGTATTCCTTGGCTGTTTCAACAGCTGACCTAAACTGCAGGCCAGTGATATGGGCAGGATGCTCCCAGTTGGGAATGTATTGAGTGGTTAGCCCCAAAACGGCAATCTTAATCCCATTGCGTTCAAATATTTTATAGGGTTTACCGAAAAATGGTTGGTCAGTGTCGTCTAAAATATTGGCGCATAGAATGGGAAATTGTGCGTTTTGATATGAATTCAACAGGTATTCTTGCCCGTAATTGAATTCATGGTTTCCCGGCACCGCTATGTCGTAACCCATCCGATTCATATTTTCTACAATGGCTGCCGCTGAATGGCGGTGCTTTTGTAGGTAATGGGTTAGTGGCGATCCTTGAATTATATCTCCTGTAGAAATCAGCAAACTACTTTTATCGGCCAAGCGACCTTTCTCTCGTAAGTAGTTTTCATTGACCTTTAACAGGCCAAATGGCTGGTTTTCTTCTCTAGTCAAGTAACTTGTAGGATAGATATACCCGTGAATATCACTCGTTTGAAAAATTGTCACCTGTTTGATGAGGATCCCCCCTTAAACTATATAGCTTTTCTTATATTTTGGATATACAACTTGCAACCCTAAATTTGCTATTAGTTTACCATAGTAATCCGGTTTGAATGTATGCCAAAGAATGATATTGTTGGTTCGAATTTGATTGACTATATACAGTAAATTCATCTGGCTAGCGTGACCACTGACCCTAAATGACACGTAGGAGATGTCTATACTTTCTAAATAAGCAATCCTTTGGCTATAAGCTGGCATATATTCTCCAATTGGTTCTCCTCTTGTATGCAGATAAATCGCTGGTTTTAAGGCTGCCAAGATTGACATATTTTCAAAAGCATTTTGTAAAAGATACAATTCTGGGTCTTTTTTCAGTGTTTTTAGGTTGATATAGTCCAGTTTATTTTCCAGACTAGAACCCACATCATTTGACATATCCTCGAACAATATCAGAAAATCCGCATCCGGGTAAAAGGCATGGTAGACCTTAGCATAAGCTGGTTCAAATTGATTGATAGCCCGTTCTCACTGATCGACTTTTTCAGGATGGTAGCCCGTCAAACGAAAGTCGCCCGTATGGACAAATTTGGCTTCAGGCGTTTGGATAAAAATGCTCGCAATACCTTTAATCTCGTGGTCTGACTATTGGAAAAAACTTGGATATCCCCAATCGTCACTATTTACCCGTAGTCGCTCCATGTAACTTGGCTACTGGCGCCACTTCATCGCCTAACTCAATCAAGGCATCATAAAGTACATTTTCTTCGCAGTAGTACAGAATATCACGCCCATGTTAATTTCTGTAGAATTGGGATATTGTTTGCGTAAATTCGAAATTTACAGGAAATTTATGCAAAAAAAGAAACCAAGTCTTTACCTGATTGCTTGCAGGTAAAGACTTGGTTCTCTTATTATAATGCTTTATTCAAAAAATGGTAGGTCATCATTTGACCCTTGGAAATCTAGGGTAATTTCCTCGTTTTCTGTCTCTTGATTTTGATTTTTTTCGCTAGCAACTTGCCCTTTAGGTTTATAGAAAGCCCGGTTGTCCATACCGAAAATGCGGGCTGAAAATTCGCCAGGTTCTGTATGGTCCAATGCAGTTGTCATCATTTGAATAGAAGCATCTAAGTTGTCTAAATGATGTAGGATTTCAGCTTCTAATAAATGCGGTGACACTGGGCTACCCCATTCTTGTTTACCGTGGTGGGCTAATACCATATGTTTCAACAAGACAACGTCTTCGCTGTACTGGTCGAACCCTAATTTATCAACGGCAAGAGTTATCATCTCTTCGACAATTGAGATATGTCCAATAAGATTCCCCTCAACAGTATATTCAGTAGACATCGGATCAGTGAATTCAACTGTTTTGCCGATATCATGAATAATCACACCAGCATACAATAAGTCTTTGTTGATGTTATCGTATTGGCTGACAACGGCTTGGGCTAAGCGAAGCATTGAAATGGTATGAAAGCCTAAACCACCTACATAGGCGTGGTGGTTCTTCTTCGCTGCTGGGTAGGTAAAGAAATCCCATGACACTTCACGTAATAAGTAACGAACGATGGCGTCAATGGTGGTATTTTCAAAACCTTCCACTGCAGCCAATACTTCGTTCACCATTTCCGTTCTGGTCATTGGCCCACGTTCAACATAGTCAGAGGGATCATTGGGTTCCCCGTCAGTGGCTAGGCGAAGACCATTAATACGAACTTGTGGTTTCCCGTTATAAAGTTCTCGTTTACCCGCTAAGGCAACTACTTGGCCAGAAGTATATTGTTCAATATCTTCGTCAGTTGCTCCCCAAAACTTGCCCTCGATTGAGCCAGACCGGTCTTGGAATGTGAATGAGATGTACTTTTTACCGTTACGGTCTTCCCGTACTTCGGCAACTTTAATCAATACAAAGATATCGAAATTTTGGTCTAAAGCCACATCAAAAAGTTGTAAGTTGTCCATGTGTATCCTTTCTATCGCACACGTCTAGAGTACGTGTTGCGCTGGCGCTTCTACAAGGTCTAACAAGGTGTCATCAACCGTGAAGAAAATAATTTGGTGCGATGCCGCGAATTTTTGTAAGAAGCGGTAAATGTTTGACCGGTATTTACGGTCTAAATGTGAGAAGGCTTCATCAATAATGATCGGTAATTCAATGTTACCAAGCTGTGCATCCATAAAGGCGAACCGCATAGCTACGAATAATAAGGCTTTCTCACCGCGAGACAATTGGTTTACAGACACTTCAGAATCATCCGCTAGACGAACCGTCATCCCCTCTTCACTAAAGGCTAAATTGGTCAAACGGCTATCCGATAAATCAACCAAGAACCGCGATGCGTTTGTTAAAACACGTTCTTTGACATCTGACGATTCCCCAACAGTGGCCTTTTCAAAGGTCGCAATGGCCAACTTGTTGGCTGCCCATTCAACAGACATTTGATAAGCTTCATCCACTTGTGCTTGATAAGCTTGCAATAAATCTGGTGCCATACCCTCGCTAGCAATCTCCTGGATTTGGCTACGTTTGTCAGCAGTTGACCGAGTTAGGTCCGCAATTTCTGTTTCCATGTCCGCAATCTTTTGACGTAAGTCAGTTAATTGTTGGTCGACTGGACGGTCTTGTTGTAAGTAGATGGCCAAGTTTAAGTCTAAGTGGTTAGCTAAGATATCATGACGATTTTGTTTTTGTTTCATTTGTTTTTGCTGGTCAATGGCTGCTAGTAACTCGTCACCAGACCGGTAATTATATTGATCAAGGATTCGCTCTTGGTCAGCCTTAATAGCAGATAATTCTGCTTGTAATTGTTGACGACGGTTGGCGCGACTTTGTTCTTCATATGAAGCATAGTCTTGGTCCGCTTGTTGACGTCTTAAAGCTAAATAGTCATCTTCAAATTGTTGGAAGTAGGCATCTTCGCTGATTTCCCCAACTTCTAGTGAATTAGCATATTCAGCCCATTGTTGTTCGTGGGCTTTACCAAAGTTAGAGACACCAAGGGTCATTTCTAACTGTTGGATTTTGTGGTCTAGGTTAAATATTTCATCTACATAAGTATCTTCTAACCATACTTGAGAAGAAATATTTGAAGAACCACCTTTTTCTGCTAATAATTTATCTAATTCAGTCACAATATCGGTTGATTCATCAGATAAATGGACTAATTGTTCTTCTTGAATTTCTTTGTTGCGGTGGACTTCGTTTAATTCAGATTGAATGTCTTCTAAATCTAAATCATAGGCTTCAAGTTTATCTTCATATTGTTTTAACTTGGCATTTTGTACCATCATACCAATAATCAAAATAATAATACCTGCGATAGTCGCTGTCACACCAGCACCAAATAGGAAGGTCATTGACGTCACAAAGTAAGCAACGAGTAAGACAATCCCCATTCCTGCAAGGACACTACCAAATAAGCGGATCCAACGGTCATCTTGTCGGCCATTAGCCTCAAGTTCATCCCGTTCATAAGATAACTGAGTGTATTCATTTTCCAAAGAGCTAGCCTTTTCAGATAAGTTTGTCATATCACTTTGGCTATGGTTATAGAAAATGCGTTTGTTTTCTAATTCTTTGTATCGTTGTTGCCAATAAGATCTTTCATCTGCGGATAATTCATCCGGTAACTCGGCCATTTCTTCAGCACCAAGTAAGGACATTAACCGTTGCTTCTCATAACGACGTTCAATCAATTCTTGACTGAATTCTTCGTTCTGACGCATACGGTCTCTAAAGGCACGGGCTTCAACCACCATTTGTTCACTGACATTTGGATGGTTCAAAATCCAGTCCATACCAGAAGAATTGCCTGCAGCAGTTTGATCATCTGCTGCTAGCCCATCATTTTCGTCCGTTAATTCGGCCAATTGTTGGGTAATGTGTTGGCTTTGATTTTCATGTTGTAACCATTTATTGGCCAATTCAGGTTCAAAGTCCACAAATTCAAATGATTCCAGTTCATCATGCAATTGTAGATATTCGTTCATTGATGTAGACTGTTGGTTGGCTAATTCCAGTTGAATTTCACCACTTGTTGCGTCCTTTAAGCTGGTTTGCAGACGGCTTAAACGACTAGCTTCTTGCTCATAGGATTGGCGTAAATCAAAGTAAGCTGCTTCCTTATCTTGCGCCTTTGTTAGTCTGCCTTCAGCTGTTTCAATCTCTTGGATCTTTTGGTTTAAGACTGGGTTCTTACCGTTTGGCTTGTAGATTTCTTCAGCCTGTTTAGCCATATGAGGAGTGATATCGGTTAAGACTTGGCGTCCCGACATCCCAATTGACATCAAACTTTTAGCAAAGTCTTCTTCATCATCCCACACAAAGTCCATTAAATCTTCTTCTGAAAAACCGAAGTAGGCAAGGTAATCTGTCTTACTTAAATCATTCCACAAGAAAGAAACATCGTTTGTGACTTGTTTCTCCCCTTCGTTAATTGTGTAAGTCAGTTGTTGTTTGCCATTTGTTTTGGTTCGTTCAATCATGACATCCCCGTATTTAGTATTTGTAAGGTATAAACGGCCACCGTATTTGATATTATCATTGGTATCATAATTTCTAGCATTTTTACGGCGTGTGTTTGGGAAACCAAACATGACACTTAATAGAAATGACATTAGGGTGGTTTTTCCTGACCCATTCAAACCAGAAAAAATATTTAAATTGGGTGTTAGCTGGAAGGATTGGTCAACCCATTTTCCATACCCAAAAATCTCAAAGCGTTGAATATGCATGGCTAAAATCTCCTTTGTTCCTGGCTATAACTTGCTTGCTCTAAAATGATTTTCTCTTTCGCCTTGGCCAAAATATCTGCCTTGAATTGGTCTGGGTCGATTGCAGAACCAATTAGTCGCTGCCATTGTCCGTTCTTCTCAAGGTCTTCAATGACTTTTTGGTATTGGTCAGTGTCTTCGACAATATTTTTGAAGGCTTGTTTCATGCTCTCGTTGAAGACTGGTGAAGGTGACCATACAGCCTGATCTTTCACCTCAATATCAAGTGAAACCAAGTAGACTTTCTGTTCACGACTGGCATTTTGATTGCGAAGAGACCATTGTAATTGTTCCAATAACTCTTCCGCATAGGTATTCCACCAGTAAAGCGCCTCTTCATTTCCGTCTGTCAGGAAGGTCATGCGAGAAATTACATTGACTGCCTCATCTTTTGCGAACATGATATGTTCATGCAAGGCCGTTTCAATGTTGTTACGTAAGGTATCTAGACTGTTAACTGGACCTAGATCACGAGTTGAATGTTGAAATTGCCATTCAGCTGTTTCAATAAATTCTAATTCAGCTGGGACGCCCTTAGCTAAGTTAACGATTAAGGCGCCTTTAGCCCCGTCTTCCTTGAAGCTAGCCCCTTGAATGTTTCCTGGGTACACCATAGCAGGATTTTCATAGATCACTTGTCCTTTATGAATGTGACCAAGCGCCCAGTAGTCATAGCCGTGGCTAGCTAATTGACTTGGGTTAAAAGGTGCATACCGCTTTTGCCCATCAGTAGATGAATTGTCTCCGTGTAGCAACCCGATGTGGTAGTCGACTAAGGTGTCACGATTCGGATAGGCCTCTGAACGGTCTTCTGAAATCCATTGCTGGTCATAAGAGAAACCTGTGATAGCCACACTTTCCCCAGCTGGTGTTGATAGGTATTTCGTTTCAGGTTCAGCCCCGAAAATATAGACATTCTTAGGTAATTTCAAGCGGTGATCAGCGTCAGCATCGAAGTCGTGGTTACCGTAAATCATGTATACTGGAATATCCGCGTCAGCTAACCGTTGCATCCCGTTGGAAAAGGCAAATTGCGCACGCAAAGTAGCACGCGCCCCATGGTAGATATCACCGGCAATTAAGAAAAAGTCTACTTGTTCATTAATCGCTGTTTGAATTAAGTTGTCGAATGAATTTAAAGTTGCTTCTGATAAAGCATATTGCAAGTAATCGTCTTTGATTGGTAAATTTTTGAAGGTCTGGTCCAAATGCAAATCTGCTGTGTGTATAAATCTCACCATATTGATTACTCCGTTCATAAATTTATTGGCATTTTGCTTAGAAATTGTTAAATTGCCTTATTCTTATTTTAACATACAGACCAGAAACTTGTGAAAGATGACGCCGTCTTAAAGGATTTTAAAGAATCTAAAACTTGGCAAAATAACCATAAAAAAAGAGCGAGATGATCATCTCGCCCTCTTTTAAGCTTGAAGCCTCTGTTAAACTAGCTTCGCTTTTAATTTAATTTTTGCCAATCAACTAGAACTACGCTTCTGTTTGTCCTTCTGCTTGTTCTGCTAATGATTGGTATACTTCGTTGATTGGACCAGAAACACCTTTGTTAATGTCTTCAACTAAAGTGTTTAAAGCACGCTCTTTATCCATCAAGCTAGAAATTACTTCGTTGTTCGCTAATTTCTCTTGTAATTCGTTAGCATTTTTTTCATCTTCTTCAGTAATTTCTTGCCCTAATTGAGCCTTGAATTGGAAGCTTGATTGTAACGCACGGAATTCAGTGTAGATATCGAATGCTTCTTGGTCATTTTTTAATGCTTCAACAGCTGCTACTAAATCTTTATAAGCTGCTTCTTCACGAATGTCGCGTTCTAATTGGTTAATTGTATCGTAAATATTTGACAAAATGTTCACTCCTCAAAAATGTTCTTAGGTATGTGACAACTGGGTCACGTCCTTAGTTGCTATTTAACAATAGTTATCAAATCGAGCGTCAGGCGACTTAATGTCGCGCCGCTTCTTTTCAACTACATTTTCCAATATAACATGCTTTCAGAATCATTGAAAGCCAAAGGGGGGTGGCCTATTGTCCGCCAAATAATCCTTGGAAGAATTCTTGTACAGAATCAAAGACTGATCCCCCTGTTGATTCACTGTCAGAAGTTGATTCCTCAGACGATGACTCTTCAGATGCTGCAGCTTCTTCAGATTGAATTTGGTTGTACTCATCATAAGCTGATTGCACCGTAAGTTCAGTTCCTGGGCTGGCATTCAAGATACCCTCTAGGATGTCTGAGAAGGCCAATTTAGATGACCCTTCTGACTGATACCATAAGTAAGTATCTTCATCGGTATCATCAAATCCAAACCATGTGGCAATGACCACATCTGGTGTATAGGCAATATCCCATTCATCTTTGTTTCCTGAAGAGAAGTTTGCAGATTCAGCTGAACCTGTCTTACCAGCAATCTCGTATCCTTCAGGTTCCATAGTCGAACCAGTACCACCTTCATCGTAAACAGACATTAGAATAGCAGTCATCTCGTCTGCTACTTCTTCTGATACTGCTTGGTTTTGAACCGGTTCTTGTTCTTCAACAACCACATTCCCTTGTTGGTCTTCAATTCGGGTAATATATTGACCTTCAGAACGCACCCCACCGTTAGCGAAAGCAGAATAGGCAGAGGCCATTTGCAGTGGCGATACCCCGCCATCCGTGAATGAACCTAAAGCTAAACTCAAGTTCTTATCGGCATCACTATATGGAATCCCAAAGTCATCTAATTTGGATACGGCCGCATTCACACCAAGTTCATTCATCAACCAAACAGCTGACGTATTTTTCGACTTAGCCACGGCATCCCATAGTAGAATTTCCCCCACAGATTCAAAGTTCCAGTTTTGTGGCGTATAGTTTTCTGTTCCGTATGACAGTTCTTCATCAGGGATGACAGATTGAGCAGTGTAGCCCTTTTCCAAGGCTAGGGCATAAACCAATAATGGTTTGATGGTTGAGGCTGGGCTTCTTGAAATTTGTGTCGCCCGGTTAAAGCCCCTAAATGAATAGTCACCGGTACCACCGACTGAGGCCATTACCCCACCAGTTGCTGGGTCCATCACAACGGACGCTGATTGGGCCAATTCACCAGATGGCGACGTTGGGAATAGCGATGTATTCTCATATGAAGCCTCTAGTCCCGTTTGGTAAGCTTGATTTAAGTTGGTATAAATCTTGTAATTACCGTTCATAATATCTTCTTCAGATAAGCCGTATTTATCGATTGCCTCATTGATTACCGCATCGAAGTAATAAGGATAAGCATAGGTATCGCTAGAGGTGTCATTGTTCATTTGCACCAATTCTGTATTGATCGCGGCATCGACTTCCTCTTGTGTGATGAATTCATTATCGGCCATTAATTGTAAAATGGTATTACGGCGTTCCACCGTCGCATCATAATCATCCACTGGGTTATACAGGGTTGGTCCTTTCAAGGCACCGGCAATGACCGCTGCATTATCAACAGTCACCTCGGATGCTGACACCCCAAAGTATTTCAAGCTGGCATCCTCTACTCCATAAGCACCGTTACCGAAGTAGGCATTATTTAAATACATTTCTAAAATTTCATCTTTTGTATAATTCTTCTCGATTTCAAATGCCAAGAATAACTCTTTTAACTTACGCATCAAGGACTGGTCATTGTCCAAAAAGGCATTCTTCACTAATTGCTGGGTAATGGTTGACCCACCTCCGACAATTTGTCCACTTGTTAAATAACCAAAAGCCGCACGGGCAATCCCAATAGGATCAAATCCCTGGTGGTCATAAAATCGTTTATCCTCTGTTGAAATGACCGCATCTTGAATATTGGTCGATATATCTGCCAATTCAACATAGGTACCGGCATCATTGGATATTTCACCAGCATACTCGCCGTCTTGGTCATAAAACTCCGTTGTCACTTGCAGTTTTGCCGGCAAGTCACTCACATCAGTCGTTTTAGCCCCTATTAGTAAATAGGATTCCAAGACAAATCCAAAAGCCAAGATGATCAAAATCAACCATCGGGTAATCCGATATCGTTGCCACAAGCTGCGGAACTTTTGCCACAAAGTGGGATTTGAATCATCCGAATACATATCTCGATCATTCGATTCAAAATTATTTCGCATTGTTTTCTTCCTATCTTATTTGTCTACAGTATTTTCCATTTTTCATTACTATTTTACCAGAAATCCCATACAATCACTCAGACTCTGGTTGGATATTGCAAAAAATGTCTGCCCTAAAAAGCGATCAGCCGGACATTTTAACCTATTCTCGCACGCTGCAAAACAAAGCACAATAGGATAAAGCGATTATTAACATAAATTTAGTAAGATAGCAAAAAAAGTAACCAGCATTTTCTTTTACAAAAATTGCCAGCTACTTGCCCTCATTCAAATTAACATTTATTTTTCAGACAGTATCAAGATAAAATAGCCTGACCCCGTCCGGTCACTGTCCACACCACTTGACGAATAGATAGAGAAGTCTTGGACCACCAAGGTAGCCGTATAAGAATCAGATTCTTGGCTAAATGTCGCTTGGTCAATCGTTAAAGAAATATTCTCCGCTTCCGTTAAATCCTCAAGACCAGATAGGTCAAAGGTTAAGGCTTCACCGCTATCCTTATCGGTCACTTGTAACCTAGTCACGTCCACCATTTCATGGTTAAAATTTTTACCTAAAGCAGTGAAAGTCACCGGGCTATCGTTAGCATTCAATAAGACCAATTCACCGCCACCACTACTTGCAAAGGCAGTTGAAGACCCTTCGTCAAAGTTTAAGTGGGCTGAGAAATAATAACTATCTGAATAGTCATAGTCATCGTCCGTATGAACCCCGTCAAAGGCCCGCAAGTCCTGGTAGACATCAAAATCTTCTGGTATTGACGACACCCGCCCTAATTCATTGTACTTATCTAAATATCTCAGCGATTGCTTCATTTTCTGGGCCGTCGTTTCATCCAACTGGTCTACATTTTCCGGGGTTAATTGCAATTGGCCGTCCGTTATCAAATCAGGATAGTCAGTAATAATATCATTGACTATTTCCCCTTGGCTAGCTGCTGACACAGAAATCGCATCAACAGGTGGCATCATAGCCACAAATAAACCGGCCGCAAGCACCAGCGGCAACCACTCATTTTTCATCAGGTATAAAATCGCCCCAACAGCTGAAATCGAGCAGAAGAGAATCAACATATACCGACTCATGGTCACCCCATATACATTAGAATAGATGACTGACCGGTAAATTTGAAATACCGAGGCAATCAGAACTGCCACCGCATAAATCTGAGTAAACCGGACCACAAAAGCCCGTTCAATCGCTGCTACTAAGAAGAGAACCATCCAGCCCACCACCAAGTAGGACACCATCACAATTTCAATCGTAATATCCGTCCAATTACCCAATGTCGAGAAGAAATAGATGAAAATAATCACCGTATACACCGTTACAATTGGGATAAATATTTTGGTTAAAAGGACATCTAAGAATTTGCTGACATCAGATGACATCTTACCTTCTTCTTCGACAAAAGGTCGGGAGAATACTGACTGCTGAGACAAGATGTACCAAGGGAAGAAAATGTATATAAGTACCGAAAAGATATCCCAATACAATTCACCCTCAACATTAGAGATTAGGATGGACCAACCAGCCAAGACCAAGCTAATGCCGATCATTAAGATACCGGTATAAACCGCCGACACGAAGAAAGACTTAAACCAAATCCGGAAACTCTGGGCAAAATCCAGCCCTTCATTCTTAATCGATGGTAGCCAAATAATCAATAAAGTTAGCAAGAACATGGCAATATTGGTTCGGGTAAACAGGTGGCTAGAGTAGAAATCCCCCGTCCGACTGGCAAAGAGGTAATAAACGACTGCCCCAAAGCCGGCCACACCTTGAAGGCCAAGCGCCTGAACCCGACTGCCATCTTTCAAAAAACGCTCATAAGCCACCTGGACCACAGTCGCCAGCAACATGCCGACCGTACTAGCATAAATCCCCACCTCAGCCATCATCGTCGGCTGGTCGTAAGGCATACGTTCCACGTACATGGATAGTGTAGCCGCAATAAAACCGAACACGACTACCATTGGAAATCGTAGTAAACTACCCTTCCATTCATCTAGAGATTGAAACCTCCGCATCATCAGCACCTCCCAAATTGGTAAATAGATTTTGAAATCACTTTATTATCCATCTATTATATCATTAAGATTATAGGAAGTAGGCATCATATGGTAGAAAATTGGTTTATAGCAGGATTTTAGTGGCTCTATTATCAGTATTATCGGGAAAATAATGCCTATTGAAGCTAGTAAATCTACCTAAGGGAGATACTAGGAGTGGTTCATAATTTCAACGGTGACTCTACATGGAAAGCAAGGCACACGTAATTAGTAAAACTTGCAGTAAAATCAATATTGAAATTTATGCATTTACTTGCCTGTATTTACCCTTGTTTAAATGATGATTCTTTTCCACGTTTGTTTTGGAAATTAAGTATAGTAAGCCTTATAAGTAGTACATATCTTTGAAAAGTATCAAAATACTACTGATACTTGGGGTGGAAAATTTAGTAGTGCCATTTAGCCCGAGGTGAGGGATTTCCTATCACGCCCTAGCGGTGCCACTGCAAGTTGAGCTCTACAGGGCAAGCAGGTCTCCACTTCAGGAATATTTGTAGCAAGTAAACTTGCCACGGCATATTCCTTCCAGTGTTACCAGCCTGAACGCCCTGAATCACATCCTGATTTTAAGGTAATGATAAAGAAGACATGAAACCAAAGACCGCCAATTTTCTTGATAACTTATGATACAAAAAAAAGCGTTATCAGGATTTGTTTGTCCTAACCACGCTTAGTTGGATTAATCTAATTTGTCATTTTCATAATGGTGGGTCAACTCTAACTTATTAAAAGATTGTTGACGTTGTACTTCATAAATCACCAAGGCCGCACAATTCGATAAGTTCAATGAACGAACATGGGTATCATCCATTGGAATACGAATGCATTTGTCTTCATGCGCACGCATAAACTCTTCAGGCAATCCTGTTGTTTCTTTTCCAAACATCAAGAAGATATCTTGGTCTTGATCATTATTACCGTAGTCAATATCTGAATACACATGGTTAGCAAATTTTGTTACTAAATATAATTGCTTGTCGCCTAGATATGCCATGAAGGCGTCTAGATTCGCATGGTAAGTAATATCTACAGCATTCCAATAGTCCAACCCAGCACGTTTTAAATGCTTGTCATCTGTTTTAAACCCTAAAGGCTCAATCAAATGTAGGTGGGTATCAGTCGCTGCACAAGTACGGGCAATATTTCCTGTATTTGCTGGAATTTCTGGTTCAAATAATACAATATGGTTAGTCATTATGTCGCTTCTTTCTATATAAATACTGTTTTCATCACGTATATGAAACCAAATGGCTTCTTTCGCCCATTAATTATATCATATTTGAAAGTTATTCGGTCCCTTCTAATGATTGCCTTCATTGCCTTTTTATCTACACCGGTCCTAAATTTTGTTATGATATTTATTAGTAAAAAAGAAAAATCATCGCCGTTAGATGTAATTACATCTAAATCGGTTTGAAAGGATTGACTATGAAAGACAATAAAAAACACACTAGTACGACCAATTGGGGGCTAGTCTTTGTGATGGCTGGCGCGATGACTGCGACCTTAATCGGTTCAGGATTTGCGACCGGTCAGGAAATTATGCAATACTTTGTAGCCCACGAATGGACAGGTATTTTAGGGGTCATCGCCACCTTCCTAACAGTAGGCTTTTCATGCGATGCCTTCTTTAAAGCAGGTTTAGCCAGCAAAGAAAACCTAGATAGTCCAAATGACGTTTTCAAGGTATTTGCCGGTGATAAGATCGGTGGCTTGTATAAATACATCGCCTTAATCACCCTATTTTTAACCTATGCCGTAATGGTTGCTGGCGCAGGTGCCACCATCCAACAACAATTTGGTGTCCCCGTATATATAGGATCTGGTTTCATGTATATCGCTTCCGCCCTAACCGTGATGTTGGGTATGGACAAAATCACCAGGATTTTAGGAAATATTGGCCCGACGATTGCCGGTTTTGCCATTGTATTAGGTTTACTCAGTTTATTCACCAATAACGGTGACCTTGATCAAGCTTCTGTTATGGTCCAAAATGCCGTAGCTTCAGGCACTATTCAAGCTGCCTCTGGAAATTGGTTGGTGTCCGCTTTAAACTATGTGGGCTTGATCATTATGTTAAACGCTGGTTTTATTGCCCAAATTGGTATTCAAGCCAATAACCAGACAGAAACGAAGGCAGCAGCTCTTTTCTCATCTGGGATCTATGCCCTGGGAATTTTCATCCTATACATGGCTTTTATGGGGGCATTCTCACTGATTGCGGGTGTACAAGTACCGACTTTAACCATCGCTAACCAACTTCATCCTTGGCTTGGCTATGCCTTCATCGTGATCATCCTATTGGCGATTTACTCGACGGTTGTGTCCATGTTGTGGAATGTGGCAGCATCCGTAACGTCTGATGGCACAATAAGTAATAAGTTAGCGACGGCCGTTTTAGGTTTCATCGCGACGGCAATCGGCTTATTTCTACCTTTTGACCAACTTGTTAATATCGTTTATGTGGTGGCTGGTTATTTTGGGATTGTTTTCTTGTTTATGATGATTTGGCGTGCTTTAACTAGACTATTAGCCAAATAATAGGTGAATTTGGGAATTGTTCTTTTCGTGGTATAATGATTTTGATACAAACATTAAATAGAAAGAAGGATGTTTACATGCAGATTGGTATACCAAGAGAGATTAAGGCGCAAGAGGACCGCGTTGGTTTAACGCCTGGTAATGTACGAACTTTGGTCAATAATGGTCACGATGTATTGGTTGAAGCGGGTGCTGGTGACGGCGCGGGCTTTACAGACGACGAATATGCTGCAGCTGGTGCGCGCATTGAAGATCAACCAGCTACAATTTGGGCCAGCGAGATGGTTATCAAAGTCAAAGAACCGTTAGCGTCTGAATACGACTACTTCCACGAAGGCTTGATTCTGTTTGCCTACTTCCATTTAGCGCCAGAACTTGAACTAACTGACGCGCTGTTAGACCATAAAGTGACGGCTATCGCATACGAAACCATGGTGGAAAACGGCAGCCTGCCCCTACTAACACCTATGTCTGAAGTTGCTGGACGAATGGCTATCCAAATTGGTGCCCATTATCTGGAAAAACAAAACGGCGGTTCTGGAATCTTACTTTCAGGTGTACCAGGAGTTGCATCCGGTCATGTCGTTGTCATTGGTGGTGGTACCGTTGGTTACAACGCAGCCAAAATAGCTGTTGGCATGGGCGCTCGCGTAACGATTTTAGACGTCAATACTGGTCGCCTCGCTCAACTAGAAGACATCTTAAACGGCAAAGTTACTACCTTAATGTCCAACGAAGAAAATATCCGTCAAGTCCTCAAAGACGCGGATGTTGTCGTTGGGTCTGTATTAGTCACTGGTCGTCGCGCGCCGGTACTCGTATCCGAAGAAATGGTTCAGACCATGAAAGCTGGATCAGTATTGGTGGATATCGCCGTTGACCAAGGTGGTAACTTTGAAACCTCTCACCCAACAACCCACCAAGACCCAGTCTATGTAAAACATGGGGTAACCCACTACACAGTAGCTAATATCCCGGGTGCAGTACCACGTACCTCAACATTGGCCTTAACAAACGCCACAATGAAATTTGCCAACCAAATCATTAACCAAGGTGTAGAGGCAGCTGCCAAAAACAGCGAAACTATTCTAACAGGCATCAACACCTACCAAGGTCACCTGACCCACGAAGGTGTAGCCGAATCACAAAACCGTGACTACACACCAATCCAAGACCTACTAAACAAATAAATTAAAGCTGTTATCAGCAACAAAAAACCGCCACCTCTGAAAAGGATAGCGGTTTTTTGTTATCGATAAATTTGATTAAGCTTGCAAATTCTATTCACACACATCTTATGAGATAGATATGTATCGTAAAACGTTTTTGACCATTATTAAACAGTTAGGCAAGATATCAGATCATACCTGTGACATAGCGTTGAAAGCAATCTTACGTTTCAGATGTTCATTTTTAAGATTGCCCCTGCCTATTCAAGACGGACCATAGTCGTTGAACACAAAGAACTAACACAATCAATTGCAAATAATTCTATATAAAAGGAAGATATCTTTAGCATGCACATTAGACATTACAAACTGTTTATCAAAAGTCTAACGTGCAAATACAGCAGTTCTTTTCAGGAAGTTTTGCGTTCTTTCTTCTTGAGTATTATCAAATACTTCTTCAGGTGTCCCTTGTTCAACAATGACGCCATTTTCCATAAAGATGACTCTATCTGCAACTTCATAAGCAAATTGCATTTCATGGGTCACAATGACTAAAGTAGACCCGCTTTGGGCTACATCTTTAATGACTTCCAGGGTTTCCCCTACTAATTCTGGGTCTAAGGCCGATGTTGGTTCATCAAATAGAATAACTTCTGGGTTCAGGGCTAAAGCACGCGCTATCCCCACCCGTTGTTGTTGCCCACCTGAAAGTTCATGTGGATAGTGGTCCTCTTTCCCTTCCAAGCCAACCTTAGCTAAGAGGTCACGCCCTTTTTCTGTCGCTTCTTTCTTAGGCACTTTACGAGCAATCACTAAACCTTCAATGACATTTTCTAAAGCCGTCCGGTTTGAAAATAGTGCATATTGTTGGAAAACCATAGCCGTTTTCTTACGAATATCTAGAATTTCTTTCTTAGAAACTTTTTCAAAGTCTACTTGTTGGTCACCAATTTTCAGATGTCCTTTATCCGCACGCTCTAAAAAGTTTAGGCAGCGAAGGAAGGTGGTCTTCCCTGAACCAGATGGGCCAATAATTACGACCACCTCACCTTGGTTAATGGTTAAATCGATCCCTTTAAGGATTTCATTTTGATCAAATTTTTTGTGGATGTTTTCAACTTGTATCATAGGGCACTTCCTTTCACAAATTTTCTGGTGTAGTTGCGTTCAAATAATTGCGATGCTTGTTCCACTGTAATCGACAGCCCCCAATAAATGACGGCTGCTGCGATATAAGATTCTAGGAAGGTATAGCTTGTTGTCGCTGTAATTAAAGCCCCGTTCAAGACATCGACCACTGAGACCAAGGATACCAATGAAGATGCCTTGATTAAGACGATTAATTGACTACAAATCATGGGTAATGCGATGGGGATCATTTGTGGGAAAATGACCCGGGCAATGGTTTGAAATTGGGTCAAACCAATGGATGCCGCTGCATCCCATTGGTCTTTTGGAATGGCAGATAAGGCACCACGAAAAATCTCCGAAAGGGAAATGGTTGCCGTGAAACTAAGGACAAAAATGCCAATGTATTCACGGTTGATATCTGAAAAACGTATCGGCAAGCTTAAGCTAGTGGCTACTTGATCGAACAAGTCTGAGAAAAGTAGGTAAGCAACCATTAAACTTAGAACAACTGGTACCCCTTTTCCAATGGTAATTAGACCCGCGAGAAATTTGCTTAAGACAGGCACTTGGAAGAAACGTGCCAGTGCGATGAGTAGGCCAAAGATCATCCCGATGAATAAGGGAATGAAGGCCAAGCGTAAGGTGACTGGGATAAATGGAACGGCCGCTTTAAAGGCTTCTACTATTGCTGTAAAATCGATGGGCATTGTGGCGCCCTCCTTTCTTTATTCGGTGTAGTCAGCGCCAAGGATTTCGATTGAAAGATCTGATAAGGTCCCTTCTTCTCGTAATTCTTTGATAGCCCCGTCTACGGCTGTTTGTAATTCTTCATCACCTTGTTGGAAGACGTAGTAGATACCAGCAGTTTTTAGGGCTTCATCTGAGGCTTGTAGGTTGATATCGAATTGCTCGTTGTATTTATCAACGTCAAATTTTGTCAAAATGGCTGCGTCTGCTGTTCCATTTTGTAGACCAGAGACCAATAATTCACCATTCACTTCACTGTAGACAATTTCTATAGCATCGTCATTTTCAGCGTTATAGGTCTCTAAAATATTGGCTACCTCGCTAGCTGGGGATGCAAATACCTTTTTGCCTTTAAGGTCATCTAAAGATTGGTAAACTTGACCGGTAGATTCATCGGCTGCGATATGGTGGGCGTAATTGTTGTAGGCTTCTTCCCCGTATAGGTATTTGGCCCCGCGCTCGTCGTTATAAGCGTAGTTGTGGGCTGCAAGTTGGACCTTGTCGGCTGAAAGTGAGGTTAGGATATTTTTGAAGTCCATAGATTCATATTCAAAGTCGTATTGGTCTAACTTTTCGTCCACTGCCCGCAAGACTTCAATATCATAACCTTGTAAGTCTTCATTTTCATCTAGGTAAACAAAGGGTTGGTAAGCATTTCCTGTTCCCACAATAATGGTTTCTGCATCTGGATTAGCTGTGGCTTCTTCATCAGTTGCTTCAGCTGATCCGCAAGCTGCTAGTAAAAAGGCTGAGGCAATACCCGTAAATATAAACTGTTTTTTGAATCTTGCTTGTATCATTTTCTTCATAATATTCTAAATCCCACTTTCTCACTTTTATTGTGTATAATCATCGCCTAAATATTCGATGGATAATTCTGCTAAAGTTCCTTCATCAATCAACTCTTGGACAGCGCCATCAACGGCTTGCTGTAATTCTTCCTCGCCTTTTCTATATAAGAAATTGGCTTTTGAACCACTAACTGGTTCTTCTGAGATGGCCAAGTTGGCATCGAATTGTTCGTTGTATTTGTTACCGTCATATTCTTTTAGGATTCCTGCATCAGCCGTACCGTTTTGTAGGCTGGAGATAAAGATTTCACTACCACCTTCGTTATAGACGATGTTGATTTGTTCATCTTCCCCGTGTTCGCTATTGTATTCTTCAACAACATGGGCTTCATTAGCTCCTGGTGAGGCGATCACATTTTTCCCTTGTAGGTCGTCTAAGCTGTTGTATTCGCCCTCACCTTCAATCGAAATAATATGTAAGGTGATATTGTTATAGCCAACTTCACCAAAGAGATATTTTTCCGCTCGTTCATCATTGTATTGGTATTGGTGGGCCGCTAAATCAACTTTCCCAGCTTGTAGGGAAGTCAAGATATTCTTGAAGTCTGACGACTCGTATTCAAAGTTATATTGGTCTAATTTTTCATCGACGGCCTTCAAAACGGCCACGTCATAACCTTCTAATTCGCCATTTTCATCTAAGTAAACAAATGGTTGGTAGGCATTCCCAGTCCCAACAACAATCGTTTCTGCATCCGGATTGGCCGCCGATTCTTGGTCGTCTTCTGAAGCATCCGCATTCCCGCAAGCCCCAAGTAATAAGGCTGAGGCAATACCCGTTAACACAAACCGTTTTTTAATTTTATTGCCAAAAATTTTCTGCATACTGTGCTGTCCACCTTTTCCTCTTCTATTTGGTGTAATCGTCACCTAAGTATTCAACCGATAATTCTGCCAAAGTCCCGTCATCAATCAACTCTTGTAAGGCACCGTCAACAGCCTCTTTCAACTCTTCGTCAACCTTGTCATACAAGAAATAGGTTTTTGATACCGAAATCGGTTCAGAGGCAATTTCTAAGTTGGCGTCGAATTGTTCATTGTATTTGTTGGTATCGTATTTAGTTAAAATCCCTGCATCAGCGGTCCCGTTTTGTAAGCCTGAAACAAAGATTTCATTGGCACCTTCGTTATAAATAATGGAGATTTGTTCGTCTGCATTTTCATGTTCACTGTTATATTGTTCCAATAAGTAAGCCACGTTAGATCCTGGTGAAGCGAATACTTTCTTCCCTTGTAGGTCATCTAAAGTTGCATATTGCTTGTCACCTGCAATATTGACAATATATAGGGTATAGTCGGTATAGCCCACCTCCCCGTACAGGTATTTCTCCGCTCGTTCATCATTGTATTCATATTGGTGGGCCGCTAAATCAATCTTCCCAGCTGACAATGAGGTCAAGATATTCTTGAAATCAGAAGATTCATATTCAAAATTGTAGTCGTCTAATTTTTCGTCAATTGCTTCAAGGACAGCCACATCATATCCTGTTAATTCGCCATTTTCATCTAAGTAAACAAATGGTTGGTAGGCATTCCCTGTCCCAACGACAACTGTCTCTGCATCTGGATTAGAGGATGCTGCTGCGTCTTCATCCGTTGCTTCAGCTGACCCGCAAGCTGCAAGGACTGCTGTTGCTGCAAAAGTTAATAATCCCCATCGTAAAAAAGTTGGTTTCTTCTTCATTAGTAGGTCTCCCCTTTTCCACTTTTAAGTGTATATGTATTAAATAGTTCATCATTTTTAATTAAAATCTCTGGATCAAGTCCAGCTTGTGCCACTTCTGTTTTCGCTTTTGATTGGAATTGGAATCGTTTGGTTAACCAAGCAAATACCCGCTCCAAGACGATAGATAAGACGATGAAGATGATGGCTGCCACGAAATACCCTTCAAGCGACCGATACGTTAAGGCTGCTAGGGCCCGAACCTTCCCGATCACATCGATAACCCCTAGTGAGAAGGCCAGTGATGTATCTTGCAATAGGCTTACAATCATGGTTCCTGTAGCAGGAATAGCGATCCGTACTGCTTGTGGCAAAATGATTCGGCGGTAGGTTTGCAGTTTGGTCAAGCCAACAGAGGCTGCCGCTTCCTTCTGGTCGGTTGCGACACTTGAAATCGCTGACCGAAAGATTTCTGAGAAAAAGGCCGCCGTACTCAAACCGTATGTAATGTAAACATAGTCAATCTTTTCAATATTGGCTAAAGCCGTAAAGACAATCGGTAGCCCGTAATAAATTAAGAACAATTGCACTAGAATTGGCGTACCTCTGATGAAAGACACGAACACCTGACTAATTTGTGACAAGACTGGCACTTTTTCAATTCTCACAAAAGCAATGGCCAAGCCGAGTACCATTCCGACTGCAGTGGCAACTGCCACAATGGCTAGTGTCGTAGGGAGTGCGGATAATATTTTCGGGAAAAATGATACAACATATTCCCATTTAAAAAATTCTGACATGAGTTTTCTCCTCCTATTTGTTGGAACTGTTAAGTCGGCTATTCAGCCATCACTATCATTTCATTCACTAAAATTTAAAATCATTAAATGGTCAAATCTTGGTACTCATAATAAGGTGCTTCAACCCGAAGGACGCTTTCATCAAACCGTTCGGGAATCAAGACCTTATACAAGGAAACCCCGATATCATTCGAATCTTCTCTTGTGCCTAAGACTTGGTAGCCATTTCTCAAATACATATCCAGTAACCATGGATGTCTCTTACCAGAAGTTCCTAAGACATAGGCTGGTGCTTTTAAGGTTTTCACCAAGAATTCCTCTTCCACTTGTTTCAGGAATTTCTTCCCAATCCCTTGTCCCTTAAATTCGTTCGCAGTCGCAAACCACCACAAGAAAGGATAATGTGAAATGGGGCTGTTATTTTCCCAGGGTTGTCGAATCGTGATGGTTGAAATTAACTGGTCATCCCGCTCTAAGACTAAAGCAATCCCCGTTTCAATATTTTCAGTGACCGATTCTAACGTAGCGTTTGTTGACGGCCAATCAATACCTAAATCCTTCACCTCTTGGAATGACTCTTGAATAAGGGCTAAATATGCTGGTGCGTCCTCTTTAGTAGCAATTCTTATACGATCTTTTCCCATCTTGCTTCCTCCTTAATAACCTCATGGCCGATACGGCTGGTAAATCTATAAAGTTGTTCATCTATTCGATTGGTTACACTGTCTTCGATAATAAAATCTCTACCATCTTTCACTACTTGGTCTTGCGTTGCAAAGGTTGACTGTAACAATTCTTCTGTACCCAGTTCCTTCAAGACAGGCTCCAAAGCATATTGTAAGGCCAACAAGTGGTGTTTCGACCCACCTAATCCCAAGCCATAAACCACCTTGTCCTGCAGCGCCTTTGGCGGCAATACATCAAGATATGCCTTTAAAATCCCTGAGTAGCTTCCTTGAAAGATTGGCGTAAATACCAAAACCCCATCTGAATTCAATACCTGTTGGTTGACCGCTTGAATCGTCTTATCCGTATAGTCCGCCGTCATCAAAGCTTCAGCTGGTAACATATGGACCTGAATCACCTGCGTTTGAATCTTATATTCGAATAACACCTGCTGGGCATAGGCCACCAAACCATTCAGTCGTGAAGATAATGAATTTGCGCCTACAATTAAAGTTACTTTTGTCATATTCTTACCTCTTTCTTTGGTGATTGCTTTCACTGATTTCATACGTCTAGACATTTTTTGAAAAATAAAAACCCCTCCCTAATAAACAACCTTGTCTATTAGGAAGGGGCGATTGGTTAACAATCGCGGTGCCACCCTTATTCAAATTGCCCTCGCGAGCAATCTCTTATCCAGTAAATACCTTACATACTGAAAGAAATAACGGTCCCACCCGTCTAACCAGCTTTCACTGACTAGATGCTCAGAGCTCATTTTCATTACCGGTAAACATCTGATTTCACCAAATTCAGACTCGCTGTGGATTACCTGCATAATTACTCTACTCATCAAAGCAATTGGTTATAAAAAAGATTTGCAACTTTTGCTTGCAGTAAATTTAACAAATCTCATGCATCTACATCAATATTACTGCCTAGGAAAAACAATCAATGAATTCACTTTCGTCTGATCGCCTTTTTTTGAAAAAAGGACAAAACCCTTTATCCCTCTTAGGTTTTCATCTAATTATCATCTTCTTTTAATCGTTAACCGCTATCATCACTGATATAGAAGTGGCAAAAATAGCGATCAAAAAAAGGTACATAAAACACAATTATTGTATTTTATGTGCCTTTTAAGCAAATCATATTCATTAAAAAACACCCTAATATCAGTATTTGTCAGACTTTTGACAAAAAACTTGATAAACTTTTCCGGTTATCATTTGACCTGAATAAGCGATCAATAGTAAGCACCTATCAAAAATGACCTAAAAAAAGACATGACCAATTGATGATCACGCCTATGTTACAAAATATTTGTTTCTCATAATTGAAGAATGCCTTGAACAATAATAAGTAACGTGCCATTAATAGCTTTTACTTATTAAGTTAGCCTATTAATCTCTACTAGAAAGAGTTTCAGACGGAGCTTACCTAGCATGCCCACTGCTTTTTAAGGCAATGATAGATAAAGTATAAGCCGAAATCTTACTTAATTACTGGTTCAAATTATTGTTCTGAAGGATTTTCGAAGGCTGGTTCTAAGTGACCACTTGCAGCTAGTTCTTCTAAATAGTCATAGACTTCTTGTGAGGTAAAGGCTGCTTTCAATGCTTGTATTTTTTCTAAATCTGCATTGCCTTCACGAGTTACGATTTGTAAGGCGAAACGGTTAGAATCGTCTTCTTCAAGGAATAACGCCTCTTCTGGTGTTAAACCAATTTCTGAAATATAAGTTGGGTAGTTAAAGACTAAGTCCACACCATCTTGATACGAAGCATTTAAATTCAACAAGTCGACATGGGTAAAGTTTAGGTTTTTGTCATTTTCCGTAATATCATCAACTGTTACAAAAGTTTCATCCGGTACGTCAATCAAACCTTGAGCGTCTAAAATATGTAAAGCACGCGCTTCATTGGTCATATCACTTGGAATAGCCACTTCTGCGCCATCTTCAATATCCTCAATACTTTCATATGCTGGTGCATAGAAACCAACGACAGCATTGTAAATCGGTTGAATAGCTACTAAGTCACCGTTACGTTCTTCATTAAAAACTTCCATAAATGGTTCATGTTGGGCAAAAGATGCATCCGCTTCATCATTTAAAACCGCTTCGTTGTATTGAATATTATCGGACACTTCTACCAATTCAATTGTGTAGGGTTCTTCCACCACTTCAGCAGCTAATTCCACGATATCAGTCATTGGTGTCGTATGAGACGCCACTTTGATTACTGTATCTTCACTTGAAGCTGCTGATTCAGTCGCCGTTGACTCAGCGCTTTCACTCCCGTTCCCACATGCCGCAAGCAACAAACCTGCTGAAAATACCCCTGTAAACAATAAACCTTTCTTCATAAACCTTACCTCCAAATTTTTTTGTAAAAAAGATTACCATATTTTAAGCTGGCGCTAACTTAAGGAAAATAAAACTATTTTCCAATGAATGGTGCCTCAACAACCACTAACTTAACGGTGGTCGACTTTCTTAGCTAGTTTAAGTCCTAACCACTGACAAACTTGTACGATCACAATAATCAAAACGATAGCCGTGTACATCATGTCGGTTTCATAACGCTGGTAGCCATAGCGAATGGCGAAGTCACCTATACCCCCTCCGCCGACAACCCCCATAATCGTTGAGTAGGAAATGAAAGACACAAAAGCCGTTGTATAGCCAATAATCAAGGATGACTTGGCTTCCACGAATAAGAATTTGGTTACCAATTGCCAAGTATTAGCCCCTAAAGCATCCGCTGTTTCCAAGACGCCCCGGTCTACATCCATTAAAGACTGCTCAACAAATCGGGCATAGAGCGCGATGGCAATCACCATCATCGGAAATGATGCAGCTACTGGGTCCCCTGTCGCACGACCATAAGTCGCTCGAATTAATGGTTGCATAGATACCACCAAAAGTAAGAAGGGAAATGACCGGATAATATTAACGATGAAGGACAAAATCTGATAGACAACTTTATTTGCTCGTGGATTACCCTCATTAGTTAAAAATAAAAAGGTACCTAAAGGCAAACCTAAAATAATCGCCGCTATCATAGCGAATCCCATCATAATACCTGTCTCGCCAAGACTTTCAATGATATCAGGCATAAAATCAAGCAACCGTTCCCAATAAACTTGTAAGTTATTCATGACCTGCTAGCACCTCCAAGACCTGTTGAGCGTAAGATTGGCTATTGTCAGAAACAGCTTGTATATCTGATTGAACTGCTAGCACTTGACTGACTTGTCCATTTTCTAATATAGCTGCTCTTTGACACAATGCCTTAATCACTTCTAACTCATGTGTCACCACAATCATGGTCATAGGATAAGCATCATAAGCTGCCTTTAAAACCTTAACAATTTCACCCGTAGTTCGCGTATCTAAAGCCGATGTAGGCTCGTCAGCTAATAAGAATTTAGGACGTGTTATTAAAGCTCGAGCAATACCAACTCGTTGCTTCTGCCCACCTGACAATTGACTTGGATAATGGTTACCCTTATCTGCCAAACCCACAAACCCTAGCACTTCATCTACCGTTAAGGGATTATCATATTTATGTAGACTCAAGGGTAAAGCCACATTCTCAGCCACTGTTTTGTTATTGAGAAGATTGAATTGTTGAAAGACCATGCTGATATCTTTTCGAAAGGTCCGTAGTTCTTTAGCAGATAATTCATTCACCGAGACATCGTCTACAACTACCTGCCCCGAAGTGGGTCTTTCTAAAGCATTAATGAATCGTAGCAAAGTTGACTTACCCGCACCACTCTCGCCAACCAAACCAAATATTTCTTGATCTTGAATGGTTAGTGTCACTTGGTCGAGCGCTTGTATGCGGTTACCACTATTCATAAATTCTTTCGCTACTTGCTTAAATTCAATCATGTATCTTTCACCTTCTTCTACATCTTGTGTTTCATATTACCAGCATTTTTTATTGCTGTCTAGCACATTTTACTGTTATACTTTTGTGGGCATTCTGTTATATAACTATTTATACAGATAGAAAAAAGGTCGAGAAAATAATTTCTCGACCTTAGTAGTTTATAGGCTATTCTTTTTAAAATACGATAACTGGTAAGCCAATATAAGCTAATTCGTAAACTTCTGCCATTGTTGTTGGCGGTGTATTAATACAACCTAGAGAACCATTTTGTTGGTAAGCATCTCCACCAAAGTTTGATTGCCAGTCGGCGTCATGGATTCCTTGTCCCGTAAAGTCAAAGGCCATCCAATAATCTACTGGTTGTGCATAATCTTTTTGCGTTCTTGGATTGTACCCTTTTAAAACAGATGGATTTTCCATGTTCCAGATTTCATAAGCGCCTGGCACCGTGTCAGTACCTGTATTCCCACTTACGATATCAGTAGCAATTTTTTGTTCACCATCAATATAAACAAACATCTTTTGTTTACTTAAATCTACTTCAATATAAGATGTACCGAAGAAATCATCTTGATTATAGCCGCCACCCCAAATATTTGGTTCAACGACTGTATCTTCACCAGAAAGAACAGCTTCAGAAACCAATTGTGTAGTCATTTCACGCTCAATATACCAACCATAAATACCAGATGTCACCGTAACTTCACCTGATTCAGTAGATTGGAATTGATGGTCTTGATTTAAACCAGCATTTTCAACGTTCCATTCATACAAGTATTGATCAATTGCCTCTTCATCTACTTGAACTTCTCCTTGATCATTCGTACTTACCCATGCAGCCAGCGTTTCACTTGGAATATTCACCACTTCATCTTCAATTTGTAATCCAATTGTCGCTGATAAAATATTTTCCAATTTAGCTTTCGTCGTTTGAATAGCTTCATCATCGCTTGTCACTGATGGCTTCACATAGGCATCAGATAAGGCCAATTCACTTGCGCCCGATTTAACTTTTGATAAGATAGCATCCGCTAACGAATCTGCTGAAACCTCCGTTCCTTGAGTTTCAGGAACTACTTCCACAGCCTTAGTATCATCATTAATCACGACTTGCGCATTAGTTGACGGTTTTCTCTCTTCTTGCTCAATATTTAATTGATTAAAATATGCCTTAAAGGTATCACGATCAACTGTCCATTCATTATTCTCATTAGCATCTACTGATTTTAAAGCATTGCTAACAAATTCTACTGGCCATGTGAAAGTCGTTTGTTGTTTTAGCAGCGTATCAAACGAGTCATTTTCTGCTGGTTGAAAGCCGGCTTCTTGTAAATTCATCGTAGCCACTTCTTGACCTTGGTCTGTAATTTTCATGGTACGTTCATTATTGGCCTTGGCTACTGCAGCTTCCGCGTCAGACTTTGTCATCCCACTGACATTTACATTAGAAACAGTCGTCGCCGGTAAGAAATGTGATTGATAATAATACACACCTACACCGTAGCCCACTATTAATAATGCTAAGACTACCCCCAATACCCACATCGAAACTTTCTTCATTCAATTATCTCCCTTCCCAATTGACTCTTTTAAAGCTTTCACCTATTGTACCTTATTTCTTGTAACATTTCTGTAACATTAATAAATTTATCATATTTTTAAAAATCACCCCCAATTGACAAGCCCCTCATTGGCGACATAGCCACCCCTTTGACTATAAAAAACTAGTCAATCACTCAGTCAGCTTATTTCTTGCTTTTCTTTTTCCGACCGAATAATAGGTCCACTAAGATTGTGCCTAAATAGCTCACAACCAGCGTTGTCACAATAAAATAGATGCTAGCCAAGGAAGCTGCCTTGGTATCTGTAGACCACATATCTTCTTTAAAAATAAAGAAAGTAATGACACCCACAAGCAGGGATACGACAACCTTCAATAGGATACTTTTAATACTGATTTTCAAATTATTGTCGTCTAATTCGTCGTAGTTATTCCCATGTAAGCCACTGATTTCAATTTTATAGACATTTCGAAATGAATGATCGTCCTCAGTCCCTTTACGGTTTACATCATGTTTATTCATCGTTTACCCTCCAAACATTGCCCTACTTTACTAGTTTTTAACAATTCAGTCTTGTGCGATTGACTGCATTATATAACTTTAATAGAAAGAAAGTCCAATTTACCTCGAAACCGGTCTTTTAAAATCTTTCCCAGAAAACACCCGCATTTCTTTCACTAACGTCAATTAAAAAATTTCTTTCTGAATAATGTCAGCCAAATAAAAAAACCGGATAGCCGTTTTCCTCGACTATCCAGCCTTAATCTAGGGATTAGTTTAAGTTGCCACCATTTGTTGCAATCACGTCTTTGTACCAGCTAAATGATTTCTTCTTGTAACGGTCTAGCGTACCACTACCATCGTCGTTACGGTCAACATAGATAAAACCATACCGTTTAGACATTTGGGCAGTTGATGCTGACACCAAGTCGATACAACCCCAACTTGTGTAACCCATGATGTCCACGCCATCTAATAAGGCTTCACCAACTTGGGCTAAGTGGTCGTTCATGTATTTGATTCGGTAGTCATCTTCGACGGTCTTCTCGCCGTTTGGGCCATCAACTAAGACATCTTTGGCGCCTAAACCATTTTCTACAATAAATAATGGTAATTGGTAGCGGTCATAGAATTGGTTTAAGATTAAACGCAAACCAACAGGGTCCACTTGCCATCCCCATTCTGATGCTTCTAGGTATGGGTTTGGAATCCCCCCCATAATGTTCCCTTCACCAGCTTCATATTGGCTGTGGTCAGCCGCTTCAGCAATCGACATGTAGTAAGAGAAGGAAATAAAGTCCACTGTATTTTCTTTCAATAACTCTTTATCCCCGTCAGCGAATTGAATCTCAATACTATTTTCCGCAAAATAACGGTTGATATATGCTGGGTATTCCCCGCGTGCATGGATATCTGAGAATAAGTAGTTTTGGTTTTCAGCTAAGTGTGCAGCCATTACATCATCCGGATTAGGTGTAATTGGGTACGTTGGCATGGCAAGCACCATACAACCCACTTGAAAGTCTGGATTGATTTCGTGGGCGATTTTCGTTACTGATGCAGAGGCCACTAACTCATGGTGAACAGCTTGGTATAAGTCTTGTTTCGACAATTCTTCAGGTGGTGTATCGATCCCACCAGACATGAATGGCGCATGTAAAACAGAGTTCACTTCATTGAAAGTTAACCAGTATTTGACCTTGTCTTTGTAACGCGTAAATACAGTTGTGGCATATTTCTCAAAGAAACCAATCAATTTACGGTTGGTCCAACCGTTGTATTGTTTGGTTAAGTTTAATGGGGTTTCATAATGAGACAAAGTCACCAAAGGTTCAATCCCATATTTATGGAGCTCGTCGAACAAGTCATCATAGAATTGTAGTCCGGCCTCGTTTGGTTCTGCGTCATCTCCGTTTGGAAAAATACGAGACCAAGCAATAGATGTACGAAAAACTTTAAAGCCCATTTCAGCGAATAAAGCCACATCTTCTTTATAACGGTTATAGAAGTCAATACCCACTAACTTCAAGTTATCTTCTGTCGGGCCATCAGTAATCTCACCCATCCCACCATTTGGTGTAACGTCTTGAACAGACAAACCTTTACCATCTACATCAAAAGCACCTTCAAATTGATTGGCCGCGGCAGCCCCGCCCCATAAGAAACCATCTGGAAATCTATATTGACTCATTCTACAATTCGCTCCATTCCATATTCTTGTATAGTTCAATTTATTTACAGCCTAACCATACCATTAAAACGCTTTCTTGTAAAATAATCACCACTTTAAACGATTATGCCCGTACAAATAATGTTGGGGTTTTTGCCAAGATAAAAGGGGTCATACAAGTCCGTCACATTGATGCCTTTTGGAGAGGAAAGCAAGAGCTGTTTCATGACGATGTTGTGTCGTTCTACTGGAAAGGCCCCCTCCTTATTTATAATCTTACTAAGTTTTAATGTGAGCGATTTATATATTTTTGTCCCTTGCTATGACCATTTTATTTTCTAAAATAAAAAAGCCACCTTTAAATAGAAAGAGTGGCTTGGAAATTCAAATATAACTTGGATAATTAACGGGCTGCTTGTCCATTTGATTCGATAACTTCTTTATACCAGTCAAACGATTTTTTCTTAGAACGGTGTAAGTCACCAGTCCCGTCGTCTTGGCGGTCAACGTAGATTAAACCGTAACGTTTAGACATTTCACCTGTACCAGCTGATACTAAGTCGATGATTCCCCATGGTGTGTAACCCCATAATGGTACACCATCTTCTTCAACAGCATCCATGAAGCTATTGATATGCGCTTTAAGGTATTCAATCCGGTAGTCGTCATTGATTGTCCCATCTTCTTCAACTGTGTCGATCGCACCTAGACCATTTTCAACGATAAATAATGGTTTGCGGTAACGGTCCCAAAGGGCGTTCATTGTTGTACGCAACCCTAGTGGATCAATGGCCCAACCCCATTCAGATTCTTCTAAGTATGGGTTTTTTACACCTGAGAAGGCATTACCTGTGACAATATCATCTTCAGCGATTTGGCCTTTAGATACACGACTTGAATAATAAGAGAAAGTGATGTAGTCTACAGTATTTTCACGTAAAATCGCTTCATCTTCCTCTGTGATACCAATATCAATACCTTCGTTTTCAAACATGATTTTCGCCCATTCAGGGTACTCACCACCCGCTTGTACGTCGATAAAGAAGTAGTTATCGCGGTTGCTTAAGTTAGCTGCCCAAACGTCTTCTGGGTTTGATGAGTATGGATAGTACTCACCAGCTGCCAACATTGAACCCATTTTAGCTTCTGGATCGATTTCACGAAGCACTTTGGTAATTTTAGCACTCGCTAATAATTCATGGTGGGCTGCTTTGTATAAGACTTGGGTACGTTCTTCTTCACTTAAGTCGCCAAGGTAAATGCCTGCACCCATAAATGGTAAATGTAGTAACATGTTGATTTCATTGAAAGAAATCCAGTATTTTACTTTACCCTTGTAGCGATTGAATAAAGCTGTCGCGTAGTTAACGAATAGGTCAACCATCTGACGGTCACGCCAAGAACCCAATTCATCAATCAATGTTTTGGGTACATCGAAGTGGTTGATTGTTACAACAGGTTCAATGCCGTATTTCAACAATTCATCAATCACGTCTTCGTAGAATTTCAACCCTTCTTCATTTGGTTCTGATTCAAATCCAGTTGGGAAGATACGAGACCAAGCCATTGAGAAACGATAAGATTTCATCCCCATTTCAGCAAACAAGGCGATATCTTCTTTGAAGTGGTGGTAGAAGTCAATCGCTTCATGAGAAGGGAAATGTGATCCTTCAGTTACTTCCGAATAATGCACTTCGCCAGCTGTAACCGCGTAACGTTGTGCGCCATGAGGAATTAAGTCAACACTTGTTAACCCCTTGCCCCCTTCAAGGTAGCCACCTTCTAATTGATTTGCGGCTGTAGCGCCACCCCATAAGAATCCATCAGGTAATTTTCTAGACATATTCATACTCCTTTTCTCTTACTTAACAATAGTAAATAAATAATCATTTCGAGCGACAACCGGCTCATTCGTAGTTAATACATCCGTAAAGTTATCCGTATTGGTCACTATTACAGGAGTAATGGTATCATAACCAGCTTCATTGATGGTAGCGATATCAAACTCGACCAGTAAATCCCCAGCTGAAACTTTTTGCCCTTTTTCCACATGACTTGTATAACCGCGACCATCAAGATTCACCGTATCCAAGCCAATATGAATCAACAATTCAACCCCAGTATCCGTCGTAATCCCGACTGCGTGTCCCGTTGGAAATAGTACAGAAACTGTTCCATTGGCTGGTGCTAGGACTTTCCCCTCGCTTGGTTGAATAGCAACCCCTTTGCCTAAAGCACCACTGGCGAATACTTCGTCAGCGACCGCACTTAATGGCAAAATGTCACCCACTAAGGGGCTAGCGATAATTTCTTCCTTGGCAGAAGCTGCCATTTCAGCGTCAGAAACCACAGCTTGAGATGCTGATGGTTCATTTCCCGAAGCGTCACCTGCTGCTAATGCTTCGGCTGGTAACTCTTCTTCCAAACGATTCACTGGGAAAACCATTTGTAGGATAAAACCAATGGCGACGGCGATGGCATAAGAAATGGCCACGTTCCAGAAGTTAGCCCCTAAGTTCCCTTCGTTGTCGATCATGTTCATTAAACTGAAAATGCCTAAACCACCAGTACGGTAAGCCAAGGTATCCATGGCACCTGCATAAGCACCGGCAAAGATGTTGGCGATAATGGCATAGATGAATGGACGTCTCAGTGGAATCATAATCCCATAGATAACTGGCTCAGTCACCCCGAATAAGGTCGAAATCGCACCAGGAATGGCGATATCTCTGAGTTTCTTCTCATTACCCTTAATTAACATAGCTAATAGAACCCCAAGGATACCGAATGTTGAAATTTGCATTAGTGGCCCAAGTGGGTTTAAACCCGTTTCAGCTAATAGTAAGTAGGTAATTGGGATGATACCCCAGTGTAACCCGAAGATCACTAATAACTGCCAAGAAGCGGCTAGTAAAGCACCGAAGACTAATGGTGATACCCCTTGTAACCAAGTGAAGAATACGCCGATTAGGCTGGCTGCCCATGTGGCAACTGGTCCAACAACCATCAAGGCGATTGGTACAGCGATGATAATCGTAAAGAATGGTGTTAGGAATGAATTCACTGTAGAAGGAATGCGTTGCTTGAACCATTTTTCAAGACGAGACCCTAACCATACCGCAACAATGATTGGAATGATTGCTGAGAAGTAACCATTTGACGGTAAGATAACCGGTAGGCCAAAGACCGTTGAATAAATATCTGAAGCAAAGGGTGTCCCTTCAAATAAGGTGTATAAAACGTCGTTGGTCATTGAAGTTGATAGGGCCGGATGGAGGAAAGCTACTGCGATGGCTAATGCCGTAAATACATTCATCTTCAATTTTCTAGCCGTCGTTAAGGCAACCATAACTGGTAGATACTGGAAGAACCCGTCCCCAGCTACTTGAAGCAGTAAATATAAACCACTGTTGGTAGCGTTTAAGCCAAATGTTCCTAAAATAGCCACGATACCCTTGATCATCCCTGTTGCTGCAAGAGGCATCAAGAAGGGTTGGAATACACCCGAGATGAAGTCGATGGCTTTGTCCGCAAGTTTACGGTCATCGTCTTCAGGTGCATTGTTACTGCTTCCACTCGCTTCGTCTCCACCAAGCTTAGTGGTATCAACGATAGCTTCATAAACATCTGCTACTTCATTCCCAATGACTACTTGGTATTGGCCGGATGCTTTCATGACTGTTACGACCCCATCTAAACCTTTGATGGTATCCGTATTAGCCTTTGATTCATCCTTTAAATTGAACCGTAACCGGGTTACACAATGCCGTAACCCATCGACATTCTCTTCGCCACCGACATTTTTTACAATATCGTTTGCAAGAGCTTTGTAATCTTTTATTGCCATTTCTAAACCCTCTTTTCTTTCTTTTATAGCTTTTTTCGTATAAAAAAACCCAAACAAAAACATAGCCAAAAAGAAAGAGTCTCCCTCTCTACTATGTTTCCATTTAGGTTTTGCCTGCTGACCAGTAACAATCCGTAGTGGAATGTATGTTATTTTTATGTAAGCGCTTAACTATACTTTTAGTTTATCACGGTCTTTTGGAAAAGGCAATCCTTTTTGCGGAAATTAAATGCTCGGTGGCATACAAAAGTGATCATAGCCCGCTTATTGACAGGTGATAAGGTCTCTAAAAAATTGGCGATTCCATACTATCATCATTCACCAGACCCTAAATGGTTAAGGTATTTTTCTTTAAATTGGTGTTGGTAAATCGCTTTAATGCTGCCAAAGTTTATCTCCTTAGCTGGTAGGTAGTAATTCATTATTTTTTTGCTACTATCAGAGCTTCTTTGATGACTTCAATCCCTTTTTCAATATCCTCAGTGGACGGTCTTGTGAAATTCAACCGAAAATTATCTTCGAAGCCAACATGGTCTACGCTCATCACATTACCGTGAATCACCACCACATGACGGTCCGCCAAATACTGGTAGAAGGCCTCAATATCCACATCTTCTTTAAGCTGACAATTGATAAAATAACCACCTGTTGGTACCGTAAAATCAATATATTCTGATGGCATTTCATTTAACTTGTCGACCATAAGTTGGCATTTCTGACCGTAATAGTCTTTCAAAAAAGCCACATGGCCTTCAAAGTCGTATTCTTTGATAAAGCCCAGTAAGACTCGTTGCCAATAGTTGTTGGTATGGGAGTCTGCCACTTGTTTTAAGACGATCACTTTTTCAAGAATGTCACTTGAAGCAATCATAAAACCTAAACGCGTACTAGGTGCGAGGATTTTTGAAAAAGAACCCACATAGATTACGCGACCATCCTCATCAAGCGACTTAATGCGCGGGATCACTTCGCCTGTATACTGTAATTCGCCGTATGGATCGTCTTCTATGATAACGACATCATATTTTTTAGCTAATTCATAGATGGTCTTTCGCTCTTCTAAAGTAAGACTTGTGCCTAAAGGATTTTGGAAGGTCGGAATTAAGTACAGCAATTTAATCCGTTTATCCACATCTTCACTAAGTCTTTTTTCTAAATAATCAAAATCGATATTAGAGCTTGTTGTTCTCGGAATTCCTTCTGGTATAGCGCCGTTTGATTTGATAGAAGTCACTGCTCCGTGAAAGGTTTGCGCCTCACATAAAACTATATCCCCTTCATTACAAAATAACTTGACCGAAAGTGCAATCCCTTGGGTAGCACCGGAAGTGATGATTAAATCTTCGTCTGTTTCTAACTGGATTTTTTTCGCTAATCTTTCTTTTAAGGCTTCTCTTAGTTCTGGGACTCCTTCCGTTTGACCATATTGTAAATAAGAATCTGGCTCTTCATTATCATAAAGATTATCAGATATCTGTCTCAATGTGTCTATTGGGTAGGCATCTTTTGATGGATAACCAAACGAGAAAGAAATTGTGTTGGGATCTGTCCCTGCTTTTTTGGCGTTCTCTCTTAAGGGAGACGTCTGAAGTCCGATAGTTCGTTTCGCAAAATTGTTTGTCATTGAAATACTCCTTTTCCGAATCTTTCCTAGCTTTTGTCCTTATATTTACGCTGATTGAAAAAAAAGCCCCTCCACCATACGTCATCCGTACAATGAAGGGACGAAAATGCTTTTCGTGTTACCACCCAAATTTATGCTATGAACATAGCACCTCCAGGGTTCCAAATAGAACCCGGCAATATAACGGTTGCGACCGACCAAGAGGCGTTAACCGCTTGGTTGCTCAGAGCTCATCTTCACTTATATTTTCAGTCCCTCTTTCACCATCCAAGGGTTCTCTGCATCAGAAAATAATTCAGTTACTCTTCTCTTCAAAGCTTTTTTAAATTAAAAATATATTACATTATGATGAGAATTCTATTGTTTTTAAGGCGTCCTGTCAACTTTTTTGTTTTTATTGTAAAGTATTTCGTCATAATTTCTGAAAAACAAAAAATCTCACCGTTTGAAAGCATTCGCCTATCAGAATACTAGACGATATGTTTCAAAAAATGAGATCATTGTATTGACCTTGTATGCTCTTTTCCCAATTATTCATTCGATGCTATTAATTAGACTCAATCAGCCGGTTTACATGAATAGCCAAGTAAGATTTCTCTTCCGCTGTAATCCGATAGGCGTACTGATGGTAAATGTAGTCATCGATTTTCTCTGCACAAGCCATGGCTTTAGGATAATTTTCTTTGACTTGGTCATAGAGAAATTGACCTGACCCATTCTGCGCTTCCCCCTGAATCACCCGCAAGGCAAAGTACTGCAAGTGGGTCATAAACCGGTTATAGGCAATAGATTCGGTATCAAATTTCTGACCGAAAAAGAGGGTAACCACTTCTAAAATCCCCCGGACAATTTTCACCGTTTCCATAGTCTGACTCATCTCACCTTGGTTCATCCGGGCGTTCACCAAATGCAAGGCAATTGAAGAGGCTTCATCATCCGGCAACCTGACGCCAAGATTGGCTTGAATAATATCTAGCGCTTTAAAACCAATATGATACTCATCTGGAAATAGCCGACGAATATTCCAAGCCAGTGGATTCGTGATAACGAGCCCTTTTTCAAACCGTTCCAAGGCAAAATGAATATGGTCCGCCAAGGTGATATACAAGTTGGCCTGGTATTTCTCGTCAAGACTCGTCGTGGCTAGGTCTATAATGGCTAGCAGACTATCGATTTCAGGGGTGGACAAGGTCACAAATAATTCCTCAACCGATATATCCACCGCGTTTTCTTTAAAAATCTTTTCAATCTTACTTTCATCCACCACGTTGCCCACATGTTGACTAAAACCTAGACCTTTACCCATTACGACCACTTCGTCGTCCTCTTCATCAAGCGCTAGTACCGCATTGTTATTAAATATACGAACAATTTGCACGCTGCCACCCCCAAACATTTTTATCTTATGTAGAGTAATATATCATGTTACCGGTTTCTTTTTCAACCTTTACTGAATCAAATAATTAGAACCATACAATTTGACTTATATGAACGTTATCGGCTATCATTAGCATGTAAAGTTTGAAAACGCTTTACTTTCAACATTCGATCAAACATAATCGAAAAAGGAGTATGATTTATGACAAGTAAGTATATTTTTCTAGATGTAGATGGGACTTTAGTTTCTTATGAAAACGTCCTTCCAGAATCCGCAGTCGAAGCTATCCATCAAGCCCAAGCTAATGGCCACAAGGTATTCACAGTGACTGGCCGGTCCAAAGCCGAAATGTACAAAGAAATCCTAGACATCGGCTTTGACGGCTATGTTGGCGGGAACGGTAACTACATCGAATTGGCGGATGAAGTAATCTACCACAAGCATTTAACAGGCGAAGAAACCCGCAAAATCGTCGACTGGTTACTAGACCGTAATTTAGAATTTTATTTGGAATCAAATTCTGGCTTATATGGGTCTAAAAACTTTAGAGAACGCGGCCGTCAAACTGTCCAATCTTATGTCGCTTACAAAGGAAAAGATAATGCACAAGACGCGTCAGTAGAATCTATCTTCCCAGACATGTTGTTTGATCAAAACTTATACAGAGATGATATCAACAAGATCTCCTTCGTCCTTGAATCTTACCAAGACTATTTAGATGCCAAAGAAGCTTTCAAAGACTACCAAGTCGGCACTTGGGGTGGACGCGGTGAGCATGCCCTATTTGGTGACGTGGCCCTAGCCAACATCACTAAGGAAACGGCCATCCAAGACTTATTGGCCCATGAAAATGTCGATCCAAAAGACACCTTCGCATTCGGTGACGCTAAAATTGATATCCCTATGTTTAACATCTGTGAAACGGGTGTTGCTATGGGGAATGGTGGCGGTGAAATCAAGGCTGCTGCGGACTACATCACAGATGCCGCTGAAGATAACGGCTTATACAATGCCTTCAAACATTTCGGTTTGATTTGATTTATTTTATTCGACTAGTTATAAAAGGAGCTAACCACCATGGACTATGTACAATTAGGTAATTCAAACTTGTCTGTTTCCCGTATTTGCCTTGGCTGTATGGGCTTTGGTGACCCAAACAAAGGCGGACACGCTTGGACTTTAGACCAAGAAGCCACGACCGCGATTATCAGTCATGCCTTAGACCAAGGCATTAACTTTTTCGATACGGCCATCGCCTACCAAGGCGGGACTAGTGAACAGTACGTTGGTAAGGCCCTCAGTCAATTAGCCAAGCGAGGCGATGTGGTCATTGCCACAAAATTCCTCCCCCGGACAGAAGAAGAGCGCCAAAATAAGGTTTCAGCCCGAGACCATATCGAAGGGTCACTCAATGCCAGTTTAAATAACCTTGGCATGGATTACGTCGACCTCTATATTTACCACATGTGGGACTACCACACCCCCATGGAAGACATTATGGAGGCCTTAGACAGCTTGGTTAAGGCTGGCAAAACCAGATATATCGGTATTTCTAACGCCTATGCCTACCAGATTGCCACCGCTAACGCCTACGCCCGTGCGCATAAACTGACCGAATTTGTGTCTATCCAAGGCCATTACAATTTGATTTTCAGAGAAGAAGAACGGGAAATGAACCGGTTCGCAAATGAAAATAATATTGCACTCACACCCTACTCTGCCCTTGCTTCTGGCCGTCTATCAAGACTAGCAGGGGACAATAGTAGCCAGCGAATGAACCTGGACAACTTCGCTAAAAGTAAGTACCAAGATACTGCTGTTCAAGATCAGGAGATTATCCAACGCGTCCATGAAATCGCGGAAAAATACCAGGTCACTATGACCGAAGTATCCCTTGCCTGGCTATTGACCAAGGCCACTGCCCCTGTTGTTGGGGCAACCAAAGTCCACCATATTGATGGTGCCGTAGCTGCTGTCAACTTAAAGTTGACAGCTGAAGACATTCACTATTTAGAAGAATTGTATTCACCCCATCCACTAGTTGGTGTGATGGCTAACAACAATTAAAATATTGTATTCAAAAAGGTGATTGCGTCAAGCGCAATCACCTTTCTTTTTCTTATATTTAAATGCATTAAGCCATATTAGAAGCTAAAGAAGTCGTCATCATCGCCTTCTGCTGCAGCTTCACGCTCTTGCTCTTCTACAAATAAGGCTTTGTCGTATTTAGTAACGAATGGGTAGTAAACAGCGAAGGCTGCAACCACACAGATCACTGCTAGAATAATTGCACGCCAGTCAGTTGTACCGATAAATGCTGCGATACCAACAGGCATTGGCCATGGTGATTGTGCAATAATATTGTTTACGAAACCTAGTTGTGTACCAAAGTAACCGATTGTAGCGGCAACCATTGGCGCACCGATAAACGGAATAAACATCGATGGGTTATAGATCATTGGTACCCCGAAGATAATCGGCTCGTTAATGTTGAAGAATGCTGGGACGATAGCTGTTTTACCTAAAGCTTTCAATTGCTCTGAACGAGCAAAGAAGGCAAGGAAAATAGTTAAACCTAAAGTCGCACCAGCACCACCGACGATAACGTATGAGTTCCAGAACTCACCCGCTAAGACGTGGTTCCCACCAGCAGCATTCTCAGCCATATTCGCTAATAAGATTGGTTGAACTAAGGAAGAAATGATGGTAGAACCGTGAATACCAACGCTCCACAAAGCATGGATTAAGAATACGATAACCAGTACCCCGATGTAAGTGCCCGTGATTTGCGTTACGAATCCAAATGGTGCTTGGATCAATTGGAACAAGTCAGTACCGAACATTACTAAGGCACCGTTTAAGATAATTACTGTGAAGGCAATAACGAAAGTAGGTACTAGGGCAGTAAATGAGTTAGCAACACCTTGCGGCACTGCATCTGGCATTTTAATTACCCAGTTGTTTACAATACATAGACGGTATAATTGAACCGCTAAAACACCCATGATGATGGCTGTAAAGATACCAATGGTACCAAAACGCGTTACCCCGTCACCACCCATTGCCCAACCATTAATAATAGTTGAAGCATCAGTAATTTCAGTTGTACGAACCATCGCGCCGTCTTCCCAAACCAATTGTGGGATAGCCATTAAGAAGGCAAAAAGTGATAGTAAGGCACCGTTGACTGGGTTCATGTCGATGCCATCGTCGTCAACGTAAACTTTTGTAAACTCATACCCTAAAACTACTGAGAAGTATAAGGCAAGCACACCCATAGTGGCTGTATTGGCTAGCATGTATAATTGTGTGAAGTTACCAATCGTTGCGTCATAAATACCCTGTAAAGCTGGAATAGCTGTTGGTAAAACGTTTAATACCAAGAACATTGACCCAACAATGGTAAATGGAATAACGGCAATACCCGTATTCATAATGGCACGTACAAATTTAGTTGTCGCCAATTTACCTAAGGGGTTCATAATATATTTTTCTAAGATACCAAAAAAGCCGGTAGATTTATTTTCTTCAGACATGTTCAACAACTCTTTTCTTCAAATTTTTTCATCAGTTAAGATGTGTATTTTTCATATCGTTGAATATATTGATATTTCTTATCTTTATTTTTAGCGATTCGTAGCACTTTGAATAAAGATATACCTGCTACCACTAACCCCACTCCCAGGATAATGTAAACAAGTAATATTGCTTCGTTTGACACCCCTAAGAAGGGATATAAATAACTGAATACGGATTCATTAAAAGTTGCAAAAAATAAAAGGACATTTACAACAATTTGTGTTTGGAAATAGATTTTTGAAAACTTCAATGTATTTTGATGGGTCCAGTAAATCCGCAAGTATTCAAATGCGGCCATACCACCAAGTACCACCATCGCACCCGGTAGGATGATTGATGAAACTTGGGTAAACAAGTTCATAAACAGCCAATATAAATTAGCAATGACACTAAAGGCTAAAGCATAACGAATAAAGAGGAAACGATTAAACCTAAAATTCCGCAAAGCCAATTCTTTTTCATGTTTCTTAATTTCTTTACTTCTTGCCACGTCAACCGCATCCTTTTCTCTAGTTATCCTAACTTTAAGCCTTCATTACCTTATACATTTCCAACATTTCAACTGCCATTTCACGCAGGGTCGTTGAGGTCATCAAATGATCCTGTGCATGTACCATGATAATTTCCATATTGATATCTTCACCATTCGCGTATTGATGTAATAAGTCAGTTTGCGCATTATGCGCTTCAACTAATGCATCATTCGCTTCCTTTAATTTCGCCTCTGCCTCTTCATACTTACCAGCACGCATTAATGGGAAACTTTCATGGACTAATGTCCGACCATTTCCCGCATGTAAAATGATGGTAAATGCGATTGTTTGAATTTCTGCTGATTCCATTGCTTATCCTCCCCTCTTATCCGTTCTTTTCAGCTTGTAACAAAGGTTTCAATTCAGTGAAGGTCAATTTGGCTAAGTTAGATACCCCATCTTCTGTTGGGATATATGCTTGTGGTGGGATATTGGCAACTAATTTATTCGCTGCTTCTGCTTCTTTGGCGATTTGGTCATAGTACATTTTGATTTGCGGTGACACTAGGTATAAGTCAAACTCGCCTTTTTTAAAGAATTCAGATGACTTACTTACAGTGGTTGCGTCGAGTTCAATTGGCACATTTTTCGTTTTAAAGAAGTCAGTTGCCTTCTTCGCCATTAATGATGATGACATCCCTGCGTTACAAATGATAAGTGCTTTTTTCATAATAATTCCTCCAATATAAATTAAATTGTTTTAGTAAAAGTTAGATGGTACGAAGAACTGGGCATGGTCTGGGCTGTACCACAAGACGCTATAGTCGAATATGGCCCCATTAGATAGGAAAAACTGGTTAATCAATTCTAAGCCATATGTTTCGGGCGAACACTCCAGGTAGCTAGCAACTTCAACGCCCATTTGCTTCACCTGGAAGAAGGCGTTTGAAAAGCTAGGCGTCAGATCTAAGTTATCTTCCAAATAGGTAAAAATAGATCCTCTAGCAATCTGCTCGTTCATATAACGGACGTATTTCTTTCTAAAGTAAGACTTTTCATAGGAATGAATCTCCCCTTTAATATATCGGGTCCGTTCTACCATATAAATATCTTCATCTGGGTCACATTCAAGATATTCTTGAATAGTAGCATTCGGTTTAATGATTTCAACCTTAACCACCCGACTCACAATGGTCGCACCGACTAGGGTTCGACTCAGCCCTTCAGGACGGTTTAAGTTGATTTTTCCAGGAATATGGACATCTCGTACAAATATCCCCGACCCTTGGACCTGATAAATTTGCCCCTTGGCTTCTAGAATATCTAGAGCCTTGACGATGGTTGACTTGCTGGCATTGAAATCAATGGCCATCTCATCAATCACTGGTAATTTATCGTGTCGTTTCATCTGGTTGTCTACAATGTAGTTGGTGATTTCCTGTGCTATTTTTTTATATTTAACCATGAAACCACCTCCCAATTATTAAGTTAAATCACTACCGTTATTCGCAATCACCCCTTGGTACCAGAAGAATGAATCTTTTCGGTAACGGGTTAAAGTGCCCACTTGTTCATCATCACGGTCTACATAGATGAAGCCGTAACGTTTACGAATCCCTTCGTGGGTTGAAATCAAGTCAATGGCTGACCAAGGATTGTAACCTAGCATCTCTACCCCATCTCCAACAGCTAATTTCATTTGCTCAATGTGGGTACGTAGGTAGTTGATTCGGTAGTCATCGTGAATCTTGCCATCTGCTGTCAGCTCATCATAAGCACCCAGGCCATTTTCCGTAATTAAAATCGGTAAATGGTAGCGTGAGTAAATCTCACGAAGGGTTGCTCTAAAGCCGATTGGATCAATTTCCCAGCCAAATTCAGTTTTTGGTAAGAATTCGTTGTCTACCCCAAGGAACATGTTTTCTAAACCAGAATTTTCTTGTTGACTCTTGAATTCAACTTTACCAGATTCAGGTGCTTCATAAGCTTTCACTGTTAATGTATTGTAGTAATTAATCCCTAAGAAGTCCGGTTTAGCGTTGGCTAAGGATTCAAAATCCCCCTCTACTATATCTGGTAAGGCGTCTTGGCTTTCTAACCAAGTCCAAACTAAGTTGTTATACTTACCGTAAACGGCCATATCAAGGTATAACCAGTTTCTGATGGCATTGGCATTTTGCGCTGCAAGTGTATCTTCAGGGTTCATGCTGGCTGCATAAGCGATGGCGATATTTGGTGCTGGCGCAATTTTCGCTTCTGGTAACTGCTGGTGACAAATTTCCATTGCCTTGGCTTGAGCAACCAACATATGGTGGTTTTGTTGGTAAATTTCTTTGGTCACATTCTCAGTACCTTCAGGAACACGTAAAGTACCAATCACATTACCAACTAGTGTTAACATATTTTGTTCGTTAATAGTTAACCAGTATTTCACTCGGTCCCCATAATTATCGAAGAGTAGCTTGGCATAGTCGACAAACCATTCAACTGAATCACGGTTACCCCATGATCCACGTGCATCTAAGGCAGCTGGCATATCAAAATGGAACATGGTGATAATCGGTTCAATGCCATATTTCAAACATTCATCGATTAAGTCTGAATAGAAGTCTAAGCCTTCTTGGTTCACTTGTCCTGTACCTTCAGGAATCACTCGTGACCATGAGATGGAGAATCGGTATGACTTAAAGCCCATTTCTGCCATCAAAGCGATATCTTCTTTAAATTTATGATAGTGGTCCACTGATACTGTTAAATCTGCTGTCCCTTCAGGCAATTCTTTCGTATCTTGACTAGAAGGTCCTTTCCCATTCGTTAAACTCGCACCCTCAACTTGATATGCTGACGTAGATGCACCCCAGAAAAACGTTTCCGGAAACTTAATACTGCCATTATTCATTCAACCATCTCCACCCTTCTTTCGATGACACCGCTTACACATTTTGAGAAAAAAATATTCCCTCAATAATTCTATCTACACAAACAAACGAATTGTCATCTCTGAAAACAATTATAAGGGTACAAAATGATTCAGTCAATAGAAATCGCTTACATATTAAAAATATTTTCAAGATTTAATTGCAAAAAAAGACCTGTAGTCTTATCCTACAAGCCTTAAACCTACAAAAATATTGATAATTTTTCTGCTTCCTTAATCTGCTAACTCACTATAGTCATGATTTAGAACATCGACGTACTCAAAAGCCCCATCCTGGTAATCGAAAATCAAAGCTGAACAGTTTGTAAAGCCAATTTCTTTTGAAATAGAGCCTTCAAAGTTAGTTTTATCTTTAAAGAATTGTGCGATGGCAGCTCCGTGACTAACAATTAAGACCGTTTGGTCGGGATGGTTGTCCGCAATTTCTTGAACGGCTTGGCTAATTCGTTTTCTAAAATCTACTTCTCTTTCACCTTGATAACCCGCAAAAAAATCTCCATATGGCAAAGGCGGGTTTAAATGTTCTGATTCTGCCTCAAATGTACCAAAGTCCCATTCTTTCAATGACTTCAAGCGGTGGTAGTCTTTATTTTGTCCAAAAACAATTTCTAATGTATCACTGGCACGTTCTGATGTTGATGCGTAGGCTACGTCAAAAGTAATCCCTTCACGTTCAAAATGATCGCGCGCAATTTCAGCTTGGCGAATACCCTTAGCAGTTAGTGGTGAATCCGATGCCCCTTGGATCTTATGCAGCTTGTTAAATAATGTTTGCCCGTGGCGCATTAAGTATATTTTTGTTGTCATAGTTACTCGTCCCCCGTTCAAAATGTCGTATATCATGATAATAATAGATTAGGAATGCGTTTTCAATTATTTCACTAAAAGGATAACTGCAGAATTAACAAGAAATGTTGATAAACAATGCTATTTGGTTACAAATTTGTTAGAATATACTTAGAGCTATGATTACAGGAGGGTAAATGATGAGCTTTAAACCAATAAGTGAAACTGTTGATTTTGATGTGATCAAGTCACATGCAAAGTTAACTGATGAAGAGAATGCAATTAAAGAAGCGCGCGATGAAGAATTACGTGCAATTATGTCTGGTGAGGACGATCGTTTCTTATTAATTATCGGACCATGTTCCGCTGATAACGAGGAAGCAGTAGTTGAATATGCACACCGTTTAGCCAAATTACAAGAAGAAGTGAAAGATAAAGTCTTTATTGTACAACGTGTTTATACCAACAAACCACGTACAAATGGTGACGGTTATAAAGGCATGTTACACCAACAAGATCCAACTGGTGAAACAAGCTTAATCCGCGGTATGAAAGCTGTTCGTAACATGCACCGTCGTGTTATCACTGAAACAGGCATGACAACTGCAGACGAAATGTTATACCCAGATAACTTACAATTTGTTGAAGACTTAGTATCTTATCACGCTGTAGGTGCTCGTTCTGTTGAAAACCAACAACACCGTTTCGTTGCTTCTGGTTTAGACTGCCCTGTTGGTTTAAAAAACCCGACATCAGGTAACCTAACTGTGACCTTTAACGCCCTACATGCGGCGCAAAAACCACAAGAGTTAATGTATTCAGGTCAAGAAGTATTAACAAGTGGTAACCCTTATGCCCATATTATCTTGCGTGGGGGTACACTTGAAAATAAAGAAGTAGTGCCAAACTACCACTACGAAGACCTAATAAAAACCATCAATAACTACAAAAAAGAAGACTACCATAACCCATTTGTTGTGATCGACACAAACCATGACAACTCTGGTAAAAACTACTTGGATCAAATCCGAATAGTTCAAGAAGTCTTACAAAACCGTCAATGGAACGAAGACATCAAAGCTTACGTTCGCGGTTTCATGATCGAATCATACTTACAAGATGGCCGTCAAGAACCAGGTGGCGACGTATTTGGTCAATCAATCACTGATCCATGTCTAGGTTGGGAAAAATCAGAACAATTAGTACGTTACATCGCCGAAAATGTTTAAAAATGTATCATAACAAACAAGAAAAAACGAGCTCATGAATTTTTTAATTCAAGTAGCTCGTTTTTTTGATAAAGTTCACGAATTGACGAATATTTCTATATAACTGCAGATAGGTCAGATATTATTCAACTGGTGCAAAACCGTAGTCATCCCATGCAGGTACTTGACCACCGTGATATACCTCGTCAATTAAAGTTGCCGTTTCTTCTGTTTGGTATATTTCTACAATTTGTTTAAATGTTTCACTATCAGCTTCATCTGTTCTAGCAGCAATTACATTAATATATTGTTGAGCTGATTCAGAATTTGGCTCTAAGAATAAGGCATCCTCTTGAGGATAGTAACCTGCGTCCACTGCATAACCACCATTAATCACTGAGAAGTCAACATCGTTAACTGAACGGGCAGTTTGTGCTGCATCAACTTCTTGAATATCTAAATTATACGGATTCTCTGTAATATCATCAACAGTTGGTGTAAATGATGCAGACGCTTCTTCATCAAGTGTGATAAAGCCAGCCTCTTGTAATAAGTTTAAAGAACGACCACCATTCGTTACATCATTTGGAATGGCCACTGATTGTCCTTTACCAATTCCTTCAATTGATTCATGTTTTTCAGAATAAATCCCTAGAGGTGTAATGATTGTATTACCGATTGGAGTGAAATCATTCCCAGAAGCTTCCTCATAGTTATTCATGAAGATGATTGTTTGAAATGAATTCAAATCAACTGAACCGTCTGCTAATGCGTCATTGGGTGTATTATAGTCATTAAATTTAACCAACTCAATATCTATATCGTATTCTTCTTTAGCTCGTTCAGCGACGCTATCCCAAACTGTTGTATCATCACCTACAAGGCCAACTTTTACGGTGGTATCTTCCCCACTACCACATGCAGCTAAAAGCAATGAAGCACCTAAAGTAAATCCAATTAATTTAACCAATTTTTTCATCATTATTTCCCCTTTTCATTTTCCTATTTTTTCAATAAAAAAGTCCTTAGTCCAAACAGCTAAACTAGCTATCTCGACTAAGGACGTATTTCACGTGGTACCACCTTAATTCAGAAAGAACTTCTTTCCCTTATCCCCGCATCATATTAAAAATATAAAATAGGGCTAGCGGATAACGGCGCCACACGAGTTCATCTTATGACGAATTGTCACTCGAATCACTTCAACCTCAAGGACCATCTTCAATGCTTATCAATAGTTTCTTTCACCAAACGAAACCTCTCTTAAATTGATGCCTATTTACTTATCCCGTCTTCGGTAATGTCTATCTAAATATTATCCAAATCAATTAAACCTGTCAATGATTGGTGTTTTTTGAATTTATATCAAAATTAATCGAAATTAACTATCACATTCCTTGCAACTTATTTTTGAAAAAATAACAACCCTTTTCCAAATCAAAAAAGTTGAATATTTCGTCTCTTCAGACACCTTCTCCAACGCTGGTTATCTATATTTCATAATCAAAAACCTTTTCTGAATTATTGATATTAAAACTAATCAATTGAACTGCTTCGATAAGTGTAGTACACAATATACCTTTCTGTCAGCAAGGTATTTAATTTGTTGAAATTCTTATTTGCCGGACAATTTGGCTTTCAAAAAACTGCCATTTTTCGTCCATAAAAAAAGGGAACCATCAGCAGACAGTTCCCACATAATATATCGTTATCGCTTAACCAAATTAAATTTTATCAAACATCTCCGCTAAATAACGGTATGATTGTAGCCGCTTGTCTTCATCAAAAATTGGTGCGTAAACTAAGATTTCATCGATACCTAGACTTTCAATTTCATCATCTAAAATAGCTTTCACCGTTTCTTTTGATCCCTTAATAATAAATCGCTTAGCTAGATAATCATCCAATATAGCTTGTGCGCCTGCTCCTAAACTATAGTCTTTGGCTTCTTCAGGACTCATATTCGGCAAGAGTTGACCAGTTCGAATCCCCATTTGCATCAATTCAATGGGCTTAGCTAAATAATCTGCTTCCTCATCTGTTTCGCCCACAATGATCATATAAGACACCATGACTTTGGGTTTTTGGAAAAATGCACTCGGCTCAAACCGGTCCCGGTACAATTTAAAAACGTCCGGATCCGTTTCAATCCCAAAGAATTTAGCAAAGGCATAACCCAAGCCCATTTGTGCCGTCACCATGGCTGATTGACCTGAAGACCCTAGCATCCAAGGTTCAGTCAGGTGCTTGAGGTTTTGTGGCATGGCCCGGACCTTACCATAAAAATCAGGTGCTTGTTTATCCGCCAAATAATCTAAAATGACTTGGATTTTATCATACATGTCTGTAAAGGTTTGTGGCCGCCCTTCAGCTAGTGCCTTAATCTCATCAGGTCCTGAACCCGGTGCCCGTCCTAGCCCAATATCAATCCGTCCTGGTGCTAAAGCCGTCAGCAACTTAAAGTTTTCTGCAATCTTCAGTGGTGAATAATGCATAATCATAGTACCGCCCGTACCCAAATGAATGCGGTCCGTTTTAGCCGCCGCATAAGCCACCAACATCTCCGGTGAAACCGACGCCAAACTTGGCATATTATGATGTTCCGCAAACCAATACCGGTTATAATTCATTTTCTCAATCTCTTGGACAAATCGCATGGTACGTTCAACCGCACCCTCAGCCGATTCCCCTTTATTTATCGTCACTAAATCGTGCACGCCTAATTCCACAAAAAACATCCTCTCTATTCTTATGCTCCCTACTATTATAGCCGGTGCATCTTGAACTAGAAAGAAATACGACTTGACTAATCCTGACTTTAATTAAAAAACTAATCCTTGTGCTAAATAAGCCACCACATTCAAGACCCCAGCCAATAGCATAATCACCACCGGGTCCCACTTGGTTTTAAATAATAAAGTTAAACATATAGCAAAAATGACAATCGCAACGATGTTGATGGTTTGTACCCCCACCACTTGGTCGCCCCAAAAGCTCGTCACTAGAATAGACATCCCAGCCGTCGCAATCATAGCCACAACCGCTGGACGAAGAGCTTTTAGAACATACTGCAATGAATCCAAATTCCGGTATTTCATGTAAACATAGGCCAAAATGGTTACCAAAATAATCGATGGAAAGACCGATCCAAGCGTCGCCACAATCCCACCTGGTATACCCGCAATCTGATTGCCCACAAAAGTCGCCGAATTTATAGCAATCGGACCTGGCGTCATTTGGGAAATGGTAATCAAGTCCGTAAACTCTTGCTGGCTTAACCATTGGTGGTTGGTCACAATTTCATCCTGGATTAAAGGTAAGGCCGCATACCCACCCCCAAAGCTAAAAGCACCCACCTTTAAAAAAGAAAGAAACAGTTGTAGATAGATCATGCCTTTTTCCCTCCTTTAAAATGGTCAATCAAGAATTTACCCAAACCTAAAGCTGCAGCCATTAAAATAATCAAGACCACATTGATGTCGAAGATATAATTGGCCACAAAAGCCAGGAACATGGCCGTAATTAACCATGGATTCTTGGTGTCAGTGACCTCTTTCCCCATTTGAAAGACTACCGCCACAATGACTGCAGCCACCCCTGCCTGCATCCCTTCTAGTAACAAGGAAATCCAGACATTAGACCGAAAAGCGTCATAGAAGAAAGAAATCAGGGTGATAATGGTAGACGGCGGGATAATCGTTGCAACCACAGCCGTTAAAACGCCTGCCAACCCTGCCAACTTATAACCAATTACAATCGCTCCATTAACCGCAATGGCACCCGGTGCCGACTGGGCAATCGCCACCAAATCAAACATCTCATCTTTATCAATCCAACCCAATTCATCCACAAAAGTCTTCCGCATCAAGGTGATAATCACATAACCCCCACCAAAAGTGAAAGCAGACAAAATAAGGGTCGACATAAATAATTGCCGTAAAATCGCTAACTGATTATCTGATTGTTTATTCTCCATAAGACTCCCTCCCCATAAAATCCGTATCTTATCTTCACCCTCCATTATACAGAATTGGCCCTGAGAATTTGAAAAATAACTCCTTGATATGGCATGCGTTTCATCCAATACAATGAAATCAAAATAAAAAAAAGAGGTTATAGATAATTATTAAAAACATTTTTTCAGACATGAATGGCACCTTACTCATGCTTCATTATAGATAAATAAATTTGTTATTGCTTGTATCCAAGTTTACGATTTATTTCTGTAGCCAAGTATTCCATTCTATTTTTATGGATCTTATAAACTGAAAGATATATCAATAAGAAAACCATTATATTCCCAAGTAATGGTATAACATTTATCGGTTTGGGTGTGAAGATAACTTGGAGGAGGATTAATCCCCCTAGTTGAGCAGAAATGTTAGCAAGGTGATACTGAATAGCTGTTTTAAAATCGATAGTAGCCACTATATTGGCAATTATAGTCATTAATAAAACCAATACCGCGATTAGAATCAAATCCAAACTTGAAATATTTTTATTCTCGGTTCCAATAGCTGAGGAAATAGCACTTAGTAAAACTAGTACTGAGTAAATATATGTCATATTAGCAAGATTATAATTCAAAAAGTTTTTCATTTGATGCTCTCCTTTATATGTTTAGATATGCTTTAATGTTCTTTGTATAATGACGATTGATCACTAATTTTTCTAAATTCAGTAATTTAGCTTCCAATTTGTAATTCGGCAGTACCGAAACACTTTTTAGATAATCCATATTTAAAAGTGTGTTTTTACTTATCCGCAAGAAACTAGTATTTAATAACCGTTCTTCAAAAAAATAGAGTTTCTCTTTACTTTCAAATACTAGTTGGTCTGTGTATAAGAATGTGAGGTTATCCACACTTTCTATATAGCAAACATCTTTCATATTGATAAAATGCGTCTCACCTTGATACTTACCCGGTAAATCAATATTCTTTTCTTCTACTAAATTAATCAATTGCTGAAGTTTACGATCATATGTTTTATAAGTCACTTCTATCATCGTTTCTTCAATATTGGCATCTTCTTTCAGTAATAATTTCATTCATACCCTTCTTTCAATTTGTTATAACCCATTTTACGTTTGCTAAATATTAAAATCAACGCATCCTTAGCGAAGTGCATTGAATCAAATCTCAAATGCAAAAAAAGGTATAAAAAAAATACCAACGCAAGATTAACGGATAGTTTCCCCTGAAATATAGTACACTTCTTCTATCATAATATATCCAACAAAAAAACAGTACAAACAATGTTAAGTCAATGTTTGTACTGTTTAATAAAAAGTATTTTGATGACCATTCGACCATATAGCTTTCTAACATTTTTAGTTCACGGGTAAAAACGTCTCGGTAGGCGAAGTACATAAATTTGATTGTAACTAATCTAATAACTGTTCCTTTTGTTCTAAAAATGTTACTAGTTCCGATTCTATATCAATGTTCAACCGAGTTGATAATTCAATTAACCACCAAATATTTTCAGCTAACTTTTGTTCTAAATTATAAGGTGTCTCATCATAATATCTACCCATCTTTGTCATAACAAGTCGATTCAAATTACCTATATCATTTGAAAGAGCAAGTAGATCTTCTTCAATTGTCCATTTTTCGCTATGATTTTTAATCTCTAAATGATGGTACTTTTCTCTAATATTATTACTTCTTAAAATAAGTTCACTTATTTCCATTATGTATCTTCACCTTATTCCCTATGTAATATGTATGTTGTAACTCTATTATGGTATCTAAGACCAGTACTAAAATAATTAAAAAAAAAGCATCAACGCAAGAAACACGTTTATGCTCTAAGTATACCGGTGGCCGGGCTTGAACCGGCACGTCCGTGAGGACACTGGATTTTGAGTCCAGCGCGTCTGCCAATTCCGCCACACCGGCAAATCAATATAATATTTGCATGTCTTTCAAAAAGCGTGAAAGGCGGTAGTCGGATTTGAACCGGCGATCAAGCTTTTGCAGAGCCATGCCTTACCACTTGGCTATACCGCCATAAATAAAAAAACTGGGATAGCTGGATTCGAACCAACGCATGACAGAGTCAAAGTCTGTTGCCTTACCGCTTGGCTATATCCCAATAAAAAAGGGCGAGTGATGGGAATCGAACCCACGAGTGTCGGTGCCACAAACCGATGCGTTAACCACTTCGCCACACCCGCCAAAATAATAATATTAGTAAAAACAGGGACAGTAGGAATCGAACCCACAATGACGGTTTTGGAGACCGTAGTTATACCGTTTAACTATGTCCCTATCCAAGTAATATCCCATAGTTTAAAAAGATAAATGGAGGGAGAAGGATTTGAACCTTCGAACCCGAAGGAACGGATTTACAGTCCGCTGCGTTTGGCCACTTCGCTATCCCTCCGTATGGTCCGAGACAGATTTGAACTGCCGACACCTTGAGCTTCAATCAAGTGCTCTACCAACTGAGCTATCAGACCATATTAATAATATTTTAAACTAACGGTCCCGACGGGAATCGAACCCGCGATCTCCTCCGTGACAGGGAGGCGTGATAACCGCTACACTACGGGACCAGTTATTTGTAAAACAAAATTCTAATGGAGAATGAGGGGCTCGAACCCCCGACATCCTGCTTGTAAGGCAGACGCTCTCCCAGCTGAGCTAATTCTCCTAGAATAATGACCCGTACGGGACTCGAACCCGTGTTACCGCCGTGAAAGGGCGGTGTCTTAACCGCTTGACCAACGGGCCATAAAATAAGTTTTTACGGAGAGTAAGGGATTCGAACCCTCGAAACAGTTTCCTGTTTACACGATTTCCAATCGTGCTCCTTCGGCCTCTCGGACAACTCTCCAAGGCAAGGAACTCTACCAACTCCGCAAGTAGGACTCGAACCTACGACATCTTGATTAACAGTCAAGCGCTACTACCAACTGAGCTATTGCGGAATAAAAATATTGCATGGCGACGTCCTAGTCTCACAGGGGGAAACCCCCAACTACATTCGGCGCTAAGAAGCTTAACTTCTGTGTTCGAGATGGGAACAGGTGTGTCCTTCTTGCCATCATTACCACACAATATTTATATGAGCTTTTGTTCGCTCAAAACTGAATCTGTAAGTCGTCTACCATTCCATCATACAATCTTATATCCATTGGATAAGTCCTCGACCGATTAGTACTAGTCCGCTCCATACATCGCTGCACTTCCACTTCTAGCCTATCTACCTGATCGTCTCTCAGGGGTCTTACTATCTTAAAGATATGGGAAATCTCATCTTGAGGAGGGCTTCACGCTTAGATGCTTTCAGCGTTTATCCCATCCACACATAGCTACCCAGCGATGCTCTTGGCAGAACAACTGGTACACCAGCGGTGTGTCCATCCCGGTCCTCTCGTACTAAGGACAGCTCCTCTCAAATTTCCAACGCCCGCGACGGATAGGGACCGAACTGTCTCACGACGTTCTGAACCCAGCTCGCGTACCGCTTTAATGGGCGAACAGCCCAACCCTTGGGACCGACTTCAGCCCCAGGATGCGATGAGCCGACATCGAGGTGCCAAACCTCCCCGTCGATGTGAACTCTTGGGGGAGATAAGCCTGTTATCCCCAGGGTAGCTTTTATCCGTTGAGCGATGGCCCTTCCATGCGGAACCACCGGATCACTAAGCCCGACTTTCGTCCCTGCTCGACTTGTAGGTCTCGCAGTCAAGCTCCCTTCTGCCTTTACACTCTACGAATGATTTCCAACCATTCTGAGGGAACCTTTGGGCGCCTCCGTTACATTTTAGGAGGCGACCGCCCCAGTCAAACTGCCCGACTGACACTGTCTCCCGACCGGATTACGGTCGCGGGTTAGAGTGGCCATGTCACAAGGGTAGTATCCCACCAGCGCCTCCACCGAAACTAGCGTTCCGGCTTCAATGGCTCCTACCTATCCTGTACATGTCACACAGACACTCAATATCAACCTGCAGTAAAGCTCCATGGGGTCTTTCCGTCCTGTCGCGGGTAACCAGCATCTTCACTGGTACTACAATTTCACCGAGTCTCTCGTTGAGACAGTGCCCAAATCGTTACGCCTTTCGTGCGGGTCAGAACTTACCTGACAAGGAATTTCGCTACCTTAGGACCGTTATAGTTACGGCCGCCGTTTACTGGGGCTTCAATTCGTACCTTCGCTAATGCTAAGCACTCCTCTTAACCTTCCAGCACCGGGCAGGCGTCAGCCCCTATACGTCATCTTTCGATTTAGCAGAGACCTGTGTTTTTGATAAACAGTCGCTTGGGCCTATTCACTGCGGCTGACCAAATGGTCAGCACCCCTTCTCCCGAAGTTACGGGGTTATTTTGCCGAGTTCCTTAACGAGAGTTCGCTCGCTCACCTTAGGATGCTCTCCTCGACTACCTGTGTCGGTTTGCGGTACGGGTTGTTTGTATCTAACTAGAAACTTTTCTTGGCAGTGTGACGTCAGCAGCTTCGGTACTATATTTCCCTCCTCATCACAGCTTGTCTTTAACACGAAGCATTTCACTCTGTGTCAGACTCACTGCTTGAACACGAATCCAATAACGTGCTCTGCTTAGCCTCCTGCGTCCTTCCTTTGGTCAAACAATACAAACAAGTACAGGAATCTCAACCTGTTGTCCATCGCCTACACCTTTCGGTCTCGGCTTAGGTCCCGACTAACCCTGGGAGGACGAGCCTTCCCCAGGAAACCTTAGTCATACGGTGGACGGGATTCTCACCCGTCTTTCGCTACTCATACCGGCATTCTCACTTCTAAGCGCTCCACAAGTCCTCTCGATCTTGCTTCTCTGCCCTTAGAACGCTCTCCTACCATATCCATGCGGATATCCACAGCTTCGGTGTTCAGTTTAGCCCCGGTACATTTTCGGCGCAGGGTCACTCGACTAGTGAGCTATTACGCACTCTTTAAATGATGGCTGCTTCTGAGCCAACATCCTAGTTGTCTAAGCAACCCCACATCCTTTTCCACTTAACTGAAACTTTGGGACCTTAGCTGGTGGTCTGGGCTGTTTCCCTTTCAACTACGGATCTTATCACTCGCAGTTTGACTCCCGGATTAAAATATTTGGCATTCGGAGTTTATCAGATTTCGGTAATCCTAGATGGACCCCTAGATCAAACAGTGCTCTACCTCCAATATTCATCATCCGAGGCTAGCCCTAAAGCTATTTCGGAGAGAACCAGCTATCTCCAAGTTCGATTGGAATTTCTCCGCTACCCACACGTCATCCCCGCCTTTTTCAACAGACGTGGGTTCGGGCCTCCAGTGCGTTTTACCGCACCTTCACCCTGCACATGGGTAGGTCACTTGGTTTCGGGTATACGACTACATACTCGACGCCCTATTCAGACTCGCTTTCGCTATGGCTCCGTTTCTTCAACTTAACCTTGCATGCAATCGTAACTCGCCGGTCCGTTCTACAAAAAGTACGCCATCACCCATTAACGGGCTCTGACTGCTTGTAAGCGCACGGTTTCAGGTACTATTTCACTCCCCTTCCGGGGTGCTTTTCACCTTTCCCTCACGGTACTGGTTCACTATCGGTCACTAGGGAGTATTTAGCCTTGGGAGATGGTCCTCCCGGATTCCGACGGAATTACACGTGTTCCGCCGTACTCAGGATACAGACTAGCGTTATTGATCTTTCGTCTACGGGATTGTCACCCTCTGTGATTGGCCTTCCCATGCCATTCGACTAAATCTTTAACTACATATCGTCTGTCCTACAACCCCAAAGAGCAAGCTCTTTGGTTTGGGCTCTTTCCGTTTCGCTCGCTGCTACTCAGGAAATCGAATTTTCTTTCTCTTCCTACAGGTAATGAGATGTTTCAGTTCCCTGCGTCTTCCTCTCAAACTACTATGTATTCGTAGTTGAGTAATTGCCTATCAAAGCAATTGGGTTTCCCCATTCGGAAATCTCCGGATCAAAGCTTACTTACAGCTCCCCGAAGCATATCGGTGTTAGTCCCGTCCTTCATCGGCTCCTAGTGCCAAGGCATCCACCGTGCGCCCTTATTCACTTAACCATTGGTTAAGTTGTATGATTCGCGAAAAGTAATTTGCTTACTTTTATTGGTTTTTTACTCTTGGTAAAATTGGAATTTCTTATATTAATTATCTCCTGGTAGAAAATAATTAAATAAGAGGTTTATTACTTACAGTATTCAGTTTTCAAAGAACAAAATGGCAACCTAATTTTAATGGTTGCTATGGAGAATAGCGGGATCGAACCGCTGACCTCCTGCGTGCAAAGCAGGCGCTCTCCCAGCTGAGCTAATCCCCCATGGCTGGATATATTTATATATGTATTTCTTATTCCATTTCTGGAATGGGCCTGAATGGACTCGAACCATCGACCTCCCGCTTATCAGGCGGACGCTCTAACCAGCTGAGCTACAGGCCCGATTGGCTTCCATTACTATAAAAATATAGTATAGACCTCTCAAAACTAAACAAAGAAGAATTGAACCTATTGTGTATTCCGTTATATTCCTTAGAAAGGAGGTGATCCAGCCGCACCTTCCGATACGGCTACCTTGTTACGACTTCACCCCAATCATCTGTCCCACCTTCGGCGGCTGGCTCCATAAAGGTTACCTCACCGACTTCGGGTGTTACAAACTCTCGTGGTGTGACGGGCGGTGTGTACAAGACCCGGGAACGTATTCACCGTGGCGTGCTGATCCACGATTACTAGCGATTCCGGCTTCATGCAGGCGAGTTGCAGCCTGCAATCCGAACTGAGAATGGCTTTAAGAGATTTGCTTGCCCTCGCGGGTTTGCGACTCGTTGTACCATCCATTGTAGCACGTGTGTAGCCCAAGTCATAAGGGGCATGCTGATTTGACGTCATCCCCACCTTCCTCCGGTTTGTCACCGGCAGTCTCATTAGAGTGCCCAACTAAATGCTGGCAACTAATAATAGGGGTTGCGCTCGTTGCGGGACTTAACCCAACATCTCACGACACGAGCTGACGACAACCATGCACCACCTGTCACTTTGTCCCCGAAGGGAAAGCCCTATCTCTAGGGTGGTCAAAGGATGTCAAGACTTGGTAAGGTTCTTCGCGTTGCTTCGAATTAAACCACATGCTCCACCGCTTGTGCGGGTCCCCGTCAATTCCTTTGAGTTTCAACCTTGCGGTCGTACTCCCCAGGCGGAGTGCTTAATGCGTTAACTGCGGCACTGAAGGGCGGAAACCCTCCAACACCTAGCACTCATCGTTTACGGCGTGGACTACCAGGGTATCTAATCCTGTTTGCTCCCCACGCTTTCGAGCCTCAGTGTCAGTAACAGACCAGAATGTCGCCTTCGCCACTGGTGTTCTTCCATATATCTACGCATTCCACCGCTACACATGGAGTTCCACATTCCTCTTCTGTACTCAAGTTTCCCAGTTTCCAATGACCCTCCACGGTTAAGCCGTGGGCTTTCACATCAGACTTAAGAAACCACCTGCGCTCCCTTTACGCCCAATAAATCCGGACAACGCTTGCCACCTACGTATTACCGCGGCTGCTGGCACGTAGTTAGCCGTGGCTTTCTGATAAGATACCGTCAAGACTGTAGCAGTTACTCTACAATTTGTTCTTCTCTTATAACAGAGTTTTACGACCCGAAGGCCTTCTTCACTCACGCGGCATTGCTCCGTCAGGCTTTCGCCCATTGCGGAAGATTCCCTACTGCTGCCTCCCGTAGGAGTTTGGGCCGTGTCTCAGTCCCAATGTGGCCGATCACCCTCTCAGGTCGGCTATGCATCATCGTCTTGGTAGGCCGTTACCCCACCAACTAACTAATGCACCGCAAGGTCATCTATAAGTGACAGCAGAGCCGTCTTTCAATCTTCTTCCATGCGGAAGAAGATATTATGCGGTATTAGCACCCGTTTCCGAATGTTATCCCCCGCTTATAGGTAGATTCCTTACGTGTTACTCACCCGTTCGCCGCTAACGTCAGAAGTGCAAGCACTTCATCTGTTCGCTCGACTTGCATGTATTAGGCATGCCGCCAGCGTTCGTCCTGAGCCAGGATCAAACTCTCATGAAAGATTTTCATGAGCTTGATTGCTCATTAAAGTTTGCTGACTTATTTATAGTAGTTCTCACTACTTTTAATTGTTGGAATCAAATGATTCCATACACAATTTTTGGTTTGTCTTCTTTGTTCAGTTTTCAAAGGTCTATTTCGTCGCCTTGCAGCAACTCGTATATCATATCATCTTCATTCAAGAACTGTCAAGCGAAACTTTCAAAAAGTTTTTCAACATTTTGTTGAATACTTGTTTCCTTAATGAAGCGACTTGGTTATCTTACCTTACTAATTGACGTCTTGTCAACAAGTAATTTAAGAAATATTTTTGTCTGTTTTGAGAACTAAAATAGCGCTCCCGACAACTACTTAACAATACCATGATATAAATCAGAATGTCAATAAGTATTTTTCAAAAATATTTGCTCGAAATGTCCCTCTCAGAACTATTTCCGTAACAAGAATTATAGCAAGTATTCTATTTCTATACAAGCGCAAATTAAATAAAAATCCAAAAAAATTGTTTATTCAAATAATAAAAGAACGCCAACCCTTGATAGATTTGCGTTCTTTTATTATTTTTATGCATTTTACGGCAGTCTATTTCCTGCACTCTGATAGATTTCATACCATTCTTGACGGGTAAATTGAATATCGCTCGCTTTGGCATAATTTAAAATCCGATCGATATTGGTAGTTCCTAAGACAACTTGAGTATTCCCTGGAATTCTGAGTAACCATGCAATAGCTGCAGCTTCATTGTCTAAACCATAACGGCCACCGATTTCGCTTAGCTTATCATTCAAGTCTTTATAGGAAGAATCGCTGAATATTACCCCATTTTCTCCTTGAATTGGTGACCAAGCTTGGATTGCCATATCATGCAGCCTTGCATAATCGATTAGTTCCCCACCACGGTTCACCCCTTCGTCAGCTTTGGTATTTACACTGAAACCATAATCAAGCGCCAGTGTGTGGGCTGGAGATAATTGGATTTGGTTAGCAACTAAATCTTGTTTGACATATTTCTTCAATAGATCAACTTGAATTGGCGTATGGTTACTTACACCGAAATGTCGAACTTTACCGCTCGTTTCCAATATATCGAAGGCTTCTGCGATTTCTTCTGGTTCCCATAGAGCATCGTTACGATGTAATAGTAGAATGTCTAGATAATCTGTTTGTAGTCTTTCTAAAGATTCATCTACCGATTGTAAGATATGCTCTTTTGATAAGTCGAAGAAATTTTGTTCGTTATTGTTATAGGTTCCTGGTAGGTAAATACCTACTTTAGACTGCAGAATGATATTTTCTCTTGGGATGTCTAAGCCGGCAAAGGCTTGGCCGAATAATTTTTCCGCCCCACCTCTTTCTCTTGCGTAAATGTCTGCGTGGTCGAAGAAGGTTAATCCTGCGTCATAGGATTGTTGGATTAAGTCTTGGACTTCTTCTACTGATTTACCTTCAATCCGCATACAACCTACTGCTAGATTGGGTGCTGTTAAACCATTTTGCCCTAATGAGATATGTTTCATATATTTACCTCCGATTCAGTTTGAGAAAACGTTTTCTTGTTACTGGTAAAATTATACTTGTTTTCTGGTCAAATGGAAACAAAAGCATCTGTTCCATCGAAATATCTGGTCCCAGACTTAAATGGTGTCTGTTCGGATAAATTTTGTTTGTCGGTAGGATAGGCAGAGCATGACAATCGTCCCAACCCATAAGATGGGGATCATCACACTGACACTTGTGGTATAAAAGCCGACAATAATGGCGATAATTGCAGGTAATCCCATGGCGGTTGCGACCATGCCTAAACAGTATTGGAAGGAGAATAAGTCATGGAATTTGTGTTTTTGTAAAATATTCAACCGTGAAACAATAATCATTAAGCCCCCTAAACCAAGAATAAAGATGGTCAGCTGACGGGTCATGACCAGGATCTGCTTACTTTGGGTATTCACTTCCGTTTGATAGCTGACCCTTAAACTTTCGATAAAAGTCGCATTATCAGTCATATAGTCATTCAAGTCTAATGGTAGATTAGCTGTATAGCGCGTATCTTGGTCTGTTTGATACACGAATTGGTCTTGCAGGATCAAGAGCAACTTGTCAGTCCCCTTTAAATAGCTGTCTAAATTATCTGCACTGGGGAAAATGACTACTTGTAATTGGCCACCGTCAATAACAATATCCGACTTGTCTGATAGAAAGGCACCATTATCATAGGTAAAATTCGATAATTCGCTGACTGTTTCTTCTGGGATAATGGTCTGTAATTCTTCAAAGGCATTATTAACTGTCCCGTCTTCAACGGGCTCGAAACTTCTGGCAAAGGGCCAGGTCATGATAATCGACCAGACAACCATTACAAGGATTGACTTCCACCAGGTCATTAGGTGACGGTGGTAGAAGATATTAGCTGGACTGAACATGTCTTTCACATAGTGTATTGGAAACATTTAAATGAATCGCTCCTTTTTAGTGGTGACTCTATTATAACTGAACTTGGCTTTAACTAGGCAAGCTTTTACTTTGTCGTGTAGTGGCGGAACTTATGCTAAAATGAAAGTATTCTAATGTACAAAATTTTCAGTTAAAGAAGGAAGGCACAGTATATGAGACAAATAGATAAAAAGATTGCCATTATCGGACTAGGCAATATGGGAACAGCAATTTTAAACGGCTTGGTACAATCGGACGAGATTGATAACCAACTGATTGCTGGTTCACGGGCTAACCCTGAAAAAGCTGAAGCGGACTCAGCTAAGTATGGTTTCGCCATTTTGACAGATAATAAGGAGGCGGCTAAGGACGCGGACGTGGTTATCCTTGCGGTAAAACCTTATTTAATCAAGGATGTGGTGGATGAAATCAAACCAACACTCACTGCGGAAACGATTGTGATTTCGGTTGCGACGGGCTACAGTTTGGCGGACGCAGCTGTACAGCTAGGGGATTCTGCGAAATTCGCTCGGGTAATGCCTAATATTCCAGCGCAAGTTGGGGAAGGAATTTCCGGTGTTGTCTACAATGAAAACTTATCGACAGTGGATAAGGATTTAATTATGCAAATTCTCCATACTTTTGGGTCAGCGGAACAGTTGACCGAGAACCAGTTGGACGCCTTTACAGGGATTGCAGGTTCGAGTCCAGCGATTGTCTTCATGATTATTGAAGCGATGGCGGATGCTGGTGTGGCAAAAGGATTAACTAGACCTCAAGCCTTATCCTTTGCAAAACAAGCGGTTAAGGGGGCAGCTCAGTTGGCGATTGAATCGGACTTACACCCTGGCGCTTTGAAGGATGCGGTCTGTACACCAGGTGGAACAACAATTGAAGAAGTTCGTACTGCTGAATCAATGAACCTGCGCTCAACAATTATCGAAACGATGATTGCGGGTATTGAAAAGTCGGAAAGTTTATAATTTGTGTAAATTGCTGAAAACTTGCTTTTATTGCTAGCTTTCAGGGCCATTGCCTAGTAATATGGATAGTTGAAGAGATACTACAAAATGATGAAGAACATTAAAAAGGATTGAATAAAAATGAAACTTGGTGCCAGGATGTTTAAGACAGGTCTTGGGGTAATGCTCAGTATTTTAATTGCTGACTGGTTACCCTTTGTTGAACCTGTCATCCCTGCCTTTACTGCCATCATCGGTTTACAACAAACTGTTAGAGGATCTATCGATACCTTCTTCAACCGTGTTATGGCGGCGATACTTGGAGGTATCGTTGCTGTAGTCATGGTGAACTTTTTCGGTAATTCCCCTATTATTATCGGAGTGACCGTGACGATTTTTATCGGGATTTTGCGGGCTTTAAATATGGCCAACGTTATCACCTTAGCAACCATTACCCTTGTTGTGATTATGCTGCGCGACCAAGATATGATTATCACCTCTGCCATCGCCCGTGTGGTTGAGTCATTACTTGGGGTGACCGTTTCCCTATTAGTAAACGTCTTTGTTTTGCCACCTAAATACGACGCCATTCTATACGAAGAAGTCAATAAAACCTCTAGTGAAATCTTAGTGCGTTTAAGAGCCATTCTTCGCAAAAACGGCGAATACTCTACCCTAACCTCAGATATCGCCTGGGCAGAAAATCGTATCGCACAAAGTCACAGCCTATACGCACTCCTAAAAGATGAGAACGTATGGTCTAAACGAAAACTACCCATGTTAAAACGAAAACTCGTTGTTTTCCGGGCTTTAATCGTTTCACTAGAACAAGCACTGGCCTTATTATCCGTCTTACATACCCATACCAATGTCATGTTCCAATTACCAGAAGAACTACGGATCCAAATCCGCGAACGGATTGAAACCCTATGTTCAGCCCATGAACAAATCTTCTTGAAATTTGACGGTCGAATCTCACCTTTAGAAGTGAACTTCTTCCAGCCAACTCAAGTTTACCGGCAAGACTTAATGGACTCTATTTTCGAATACGCAGCCATTAAACAAACCGCCACCCAAGAAGAATTCGAACGATCAAACGCCTTAATGTTGATCACCGGCCAATTGGTATCTTACGAAGAGTCATTAATTAAACTAAACACCCTGATTCGTTCATATAGAATCCACCATGACGAAGACGAATACCAAGCAGACTCACTAGAAGGCATCGAATAACTCACATGTCACAAAAACATAATATGCGCCATTTCAAAAGGAGAGGTCGAGACAACAGTCTCAACCCCTCCTTTTTTTGAATGTGCAGTTAATTTATTAAGTCCGCTTCAACACAGCTACCAATTGTAGCAAGTTGGCATACTAGTAAAATAAGTGGTTATTAAGTTCAAAACTATTATTAATTATGCAAATTCGAAATACTTTAGAAAGGCCCGCGATAATTAAGGTCACGCATCGAATCATAGGTGCTTTTATCATGAAATGCACCAAGATAACTAGTAGCCTCATTCTACTGATTTTAGACAAGCGTATAACTTACTTTATTTCTTTAATAGCGTTCACCTTTATATGATTAGTAGCCATGTTAGAAAAGGGCACATTCTAGAGGCAAGACTGGAGCTTTTCTATCATTAACTATTATTCCACTCTTTCTAAAATCAAGGTAGAAAGAATTGGTACATTAACATCCTCATTACCTTTGATTAAATCCGCAAAGTCATCGCCAACCATTTTGTTATCGCGGGCAATTGGTCGCCAGCCACCTTCTGGTATCCATACTTTTACATCATTCAATTGGCCGTTAAAAATCACTACTAATTCATGTCCTAGGCCGTGGTAATGCACGCCTATGATTTGGTAGTCTGACTTAATCACGGTTACATTTTCAAAAAATGTTTGCTGGTTTTTCTCTGTAAAGAATGGGTATTTCTTCCGCAATGCCAATAACCCCTTAAAGTAGTTAACTGCATCATAATTTGAAGCCATTAAATCCCAGTCCATGCAGTTGATTTCGTCACCTGAGTTATAGGAATCTCTTACCCCATGCTTGGTCCGGAAGAATTCTTGACCAGAATGGAAGAACGGAATACCGGCTGACAAGGCGATAATCGAATTCCCTAATAGTTGTCGTCTTTTACGCAGTCTGACTGGTTCTTCACCGTGAGACAAGGCAATTTTATCCCGTAAAGTATAGTTATCATGCACTTCAATATATTGGATTAGTTGTTGGGCTTGGGTCACGTTGGCATCACGTTTTGACAAGTTACCCCCGCCTAAGAATGATGCAAGGACGGCTTGTTCTGTCATAAATTTACCCGTGATAAAACCTGGATCCGTTGCGTCCCCGTAGTCCGATCCACGTACTTGATCGCGGAGTTGGTCATTAAAGTAAGAAATACGAGGGGTTTTATAAGCATTACGAAGGATAGCCTTTTTGTCAGAAGATAAAAGGGTCTCTAGGTCCCAACCTTCACCATACATTAAAATGGATGGATCAATCTTATCTAGGGCTTCGCGGATTAAATTCAGGGTTTCAATGTCGTGAAGGCCCATTAAATCGAAGCGGAAACCATCAATATGGAATTCTTCAGCCCAGTAAGTAATGGATTCGATCATGTAACGGCGGAACATCAAACGAGTTGAATCCGTCTCATTTCCTACACCTGACCCATTCGATAAATCGCCATTTATGTTGTAGCGGAAATAGTAGTAAGGAACAGTTAGACCAAGCGGATGACGTTCATGTTCATAAACATGGTTGTAGACAACGTCCATCACGACGCGAAGTCCTTTGGCATGCAAGGCTTGGACCATTTCCCGCATTTCTTTCAATCTGGCTACTGGATCTCTAGGCGACATTGAGTAGGAACCCTCTGGCACATTGTAATGCATGGGGTCATAGCCCCAGTTGTAATTATCTGGTCGATCAGACAATTCATCGACCGTTACAAAATCAGCCATTGGCATTAACTGCAGGTGAGTAATCCCTAAGTCGGCAATATAATCTAAACCGGTGGCAAATTCGTTGGCTGTTTTAGTGCCACTTAGCGCAAGGCCAGCAAATTTACCGCGTTTTTCCTTGGGTACACCCGAATTGATATTGGAGGTCAGGTCCCGGACACTTGCTTCATAGATGATGGCATCACGTGCGTTAGCAAACGGTGGGCGTTTGTCATCTTCCCAGTCATCTGGGTAACCTTCATCTAAATCGACAATGACAGAACGGGCGCCATTAACGGTAACGGCTTGTGAGTATGGGTCTTGGGTGATTTCAACGGTGGAATTAGGGAAGAAAATCCGGTACATATAAGGAACATTTTTGTAATCACCTTCTAAACGAACGACGTAGGTACCAGTTTCTAGTTCTTCTTCCATCTGGATAGCTTCATATTCGTCAGACGTGTCCGATTTGTATAAGAGTAATTCAACATCAATCGCTGTTGGGGTCCAAATACGTAAGAGCGTACTGGTTTTTGAGTAAGAGTAGCCGAGAAATCCGTCATAGTAATAAGCCTTATCAAAAGCATCCGACTCCATGGTTTCGCGCATGCGCAGACTAATTAATTCAGGATCTGCCGTTTCAATTAAATCAAAAATCTCTTGGATAGTTGCAATATCTTTTGCCATAATTGCCTCTTTTCTTCAGCTCGAAAAATGTCTGATTTACATTAAGTTTATCATCTTTATTTTATCGACTTTCCTCCTAAAAGACTACAAAAAACACCCTAAAAGGTGAATTCCCGTCCATTCAGTACAATATCACCATTTTTTGGTTATATCAGTGAATGTGGGTGCCCTTTTAAGGTGTTTTATCTTGTTATATTACTTGAAATCATGCTGAATTGATTATTCTGAAACAGATGTTTCATCTGAAGTAGATTCTTCTTCAATAACACTCTCTTGAGATGTATCAGCTGCTTCACTTGATGATTCACTTGATGATTCACTCGACTCAGACCAACCGTAATCAGGTTCTGGTTCAGAGTAGTAGTAATCTTCTTCAGCCGCCGCTTCTTCTGCTGCAATTGATTCTGAAATATATGCCGCTTCAGCTGCTGCCGATTCTTCCGCTGCGATTGATTCTGATTCGGCAATAGAAGCATTTTCAGCATCGATTGATGCTTGTTCTTCTGCTGCAATTGATTCAGCTTCTGCATCTAATGATGCTTGTTCTTCCGCTGCGATCGATTCTGATTCTGCTTGAGCATCTAGTTCCGCTTGCATTTCAGCAACGTCTTCATTTGCGCCGTCATAACCATCAGTGGCATTGATTTGCGTATCTTCAATTTGGGCCATTAAAGTGTTAGCCATTAATTGACTCGCTTCTTCAGAGAAACCTTCATCTGTAAAGCTATTTTCAAGGTTTAAGCTTTCTGAGTTATTACGTGCTTCGCTGTAAGCAGTGTTGACATCATAAACATTGTAGCCTGCTTCTTGCATAGCTGATAAAGTGTTGTCGTTATAAGTTACGTAGTCTTCGTCTTCAGACATTTCTTGACTTGAAGCTGGGTATTGCGCAAAGACGATTAAGGCAGAAGGCAAGTCCATACGAATGGTATTGAATAATTCTTCAATATTCGCTAAATGGTCTTCTTCAGAGATTTCAGCTTCATAATCTTCTTCTACGAAAGTTGGGATAATCAGTAATTGTGGGTTGGCTTCAGTTAAGTTACTAGAGTATTGTTCAACTGCTTCGGCGGAAGTAATTTCTGTCCAGTCAACTGAGTTAACACTTGTGTCGTCAAAGCCAATTTCATTTAAACGGTCACTGATAGTTGTTGTCCAAGCTTCTTGGTCTGCTTGGGTACGGGCAATTGAGATGGTTGGCACTTGTTCTACACTTTGCAGGTAGTATAAGTAATGAAGCGCTGTTGTTTCCCCGCGGTTGTCCGTAAATGCTTGCACCATATCTTCTGCATTATATTCTTCTGGTGTTGATGGTGCTGTTTGGTTCATATCTACAGACATTGAGGAAAATGTGCTGGCTTGGTCCGCTAACATATTTTGTTGGCGTGAGCGATAAACAAAATAGCTACCTCCCACTAATACCAATGAAATGACAATAAAGACTGCTGTCAAGACCATTTGGTTTCTATTTGATTTTCTATTCATGCTTGAGCTCCTTTATGCAAACTTTTCCCATTGTTTATTCTATCATATAACAAAATGAAGCCAAACTGAATTAAATCTTTTAGGTTTTTTTAAGAATATGAGAGTAGGCAATTAGCCTACTCTTTCAATTTTCATTATGATATAATATTTTATGTTACAACCTAGCTAGGTGTAGAAAGTAGGTTTGGTGATGAGAAACCCTAAAGAAGGTGAATTCATCACAGTCAAAAGCTACAAGCACGATGGTTCCTTACATCGCACTTGGCGAGATTCTATGGTTTTAAAAACAAGTGACCAAAGTATCATTGCTTGCAATGACCATACCTTGGTTGTTGATTTTGACGGTAGACGATGGGTGACTAGAGAACCCGCCCTACTATATTTCCATAAGCACTATTGGTTCAATATTATTACAATGATTCGTCCGAACGGCATATCTTATTATTGTAATTTAGCATCCCCTTACGTATTGGATGATGAAGCCTTGAAGTATATCGATTATGATTTAGATATCAAGATTTTTCCTGATGGTAAGCGGAAGTTGTTAGACGTAGATGAATATAAAGACCACCGTCAATTGATGGGGTACTCGTCTGATATCGATGCTATTTTAAAAGATAACGTTCAGGAACTTGTACGTTGGATTAATGAGGAAAAAGGGCCTTTTTCTAAAGAGTATGTAGATATTTGGTACGAACGCTATTGTCAGTTAAGTCACAAACGCAAAAAATAAATCATAGTAATAGACCATATGTAGATAAAGACTGTGGTGAAATAAAAGTGATGTGATTTTAAGCAAGCGGTGTGGGCCCTGGACCAACACCTATAAGACTTCATCCATCCTGAATATTCACGACAATTTAAACAAATGGCTACGACAGCAAAAGTCGTAGCCATTTGTTTTTTGATTATTTAATATTGTGGTGATTGTCTTTTTGATAATCTTCATAAGCTTGCCAGACTTTCATTTGCACAGTTGGAAAGGCATAATCTTCAAATTGATGGGGCGCTACCCAGGCATAATCCGCCTCGCCAGAGGTCATCATATCGTTGATTTTCTTTTCGTCCACAGGCTTTAATTGCCCGTAGGTTAATAGGATATGCCAAATCAAATGGGTGAAGACATGTTTGACTTGGCCGATTTCTTTACGCATGAATATTGGCGAAATGCCATAAGCTTCCTGAGTTTCAGCTAGTAAAAAGGCTGTTTTCTCATTTGCAGGCAGATCTTGATTGGCACTTGTACCCAAGTTGATTAAAGGCACTGTCCACAAGTTATTCAACAATTTGTGTTGCGTCCTTTTCTCAATCAATACTTGTCCTTTAGCATTTTGTAAGATAAGGGCCTGATAATACACGGGTTTGGCCTTGGCTTTCTTACTTTTAACCGGGTAGTTGTCGGTGGTCGCGGTCAGGGTTGCCATTGTGAAATCGCGCAAAGGCGACAATTCGGGCATGGCTTTCTTCGGCGTTTCAAATGATGAACCGAGATCCATGATGGCCTGGTTGAAGTCTCCTGGACGGTCGGGATCCACTAAATATTGGCCTACCGCTTCAAAAATCTTCCGGTTGGCTGGCTTTTGAATGTCTGCATTGATCATAAACAAGCGAGAAATGACCCGCATGGCGTTGCCGTCGATAGCTGGCACGGGGATACCAAAGGCGATAGACCCGATGGCACCTGCTGTATAAGGCCCAATCCCCTTCAACTTTTTGATGTCAGCTAAATTATCTGGAAAAATCCCGTCGTGGTCCGCCATGATTTGTTGGGCCGCTGCCTGCATATTGCGGACTCTTGAGTAGTAACCCAAGCCTTCCCAAACTTTCAACAATTGGTCCTCTTCTGCTTCCGCTAAAGCTTTGATGGTCGGAAAAGCAGACAGAAAGCGGGCGTAATAGCCAATCACGGTATCTACCCGAGTTTGTTGCAACATAATTTCTGACACCCAAATCCGGTATGGGTCCTTAGATTCACGCCAAGGTAGACGGCGACTTTCCTTGTCATACCAGTCTAGAAAAGTCTTTCTAAAGTCCTGGTTGGTAACTGGTCCCCAAACTTGAACACCTTCAATTACCGGCCCCAAGTCTTGGATAGCCGACTCATTCATATATAAAGACAGGTCGATATCTTGATTTACTTCAGTCACTACTATGCTTGCTCCTCTATTTTTGTTATATATATTTCTCGTATTTACCTATTATAGCATTTACTCATTTTCTTCCTCGTAAATCTCAAGCGCTTGATTAATTAATTCTGACGGATACCCCTTATTGTAGAGCATCCCTTTCACTTTAAAGGTCAATTCTCGGCCCGAAAGTTTCTTATACCGGCGCATATATTTTTCCAAGTCTTTCTGTAAGACAGCCAATTCCTGGTCCTCATCATGGTAATGATCAGCCAGTTGCTGCATCAAGTCTTGAATCAAATCACTGTCAAAACCCTTTTGCACCAAGTATTGTTTGGTCTTTTGACTAGCATTTCGGTGCGACGCTTTTCGCAACTGCTTGTGAAAGTATTTTTCCGCAATCGCATAAGCATTTTCAACCTCAGTATCCCGGTCATATTCATTCATGGACTGTTCAATTTCATCTTCCCCAAGCCCCTTATTTTTCAACTCCCGAGCAATCACATTCGGTCCTTTTTTATTGATATTCATAGCCGTACGCGTATAGGCCTGACCGAACATAGTGTCATCGATCAGCTTGACCTCTTTCAATTTAGCAACCGCCTTCTCCATCACCTCAGGCTCAATTTCCTCCTCAGTTAACTTAGCCCGAACTTCCTTTTCAGACCGTAACTGGTGGCTCAAAAACCGGACCGCAAGCTGGTAGGCATAATCTTCCTTATCAATTTGCTGGATATCCGCAATAAAATCCTTATCCAACACCTGTCCCTTATGCAAGGCAAACTTGACCAAAGTATTCTCACTGACCCCAAAAGCGAATTGACCCTTAATATAGACATTGAATCGCTTCTTATTCTTTTTCTGAACCTCAATCAAAGTAATTTCCCCAGCAACTACCTCATCTTCCGAAGTTTCTGCCGGTAATTCCCCCTCTTGAAAAAGGGGGTTCGCTTTTTGAGCTCGCAACCCTTCAGCTTTGGCTAGTAAATCAGAGGCTAAGTTATCGGCAGTTGAAGCAGAATCTTCAATATTCGCTGATGTTTGATGACGGGGCGTTTGTTTAACCCTTGCTTTTTTCTGGTAACTAGGGGATTGTCCCCCTTCACTAAGGCCATTATCTGAATGTTTTTCCCTTGTATAAGAGTCTTGCTTACTTTTTTTATCGACCGCTGCTTTTGACGATTGCTTTGTATTACCAATGTCAGACAGCTTCATGGGGCCTCGTTTTTTTCCAGTCATGCACGCTTCCCTCCTCAAAAATCCTTGTATATCTATATATTTTAGCACAGTAAAAGTTTTGGCAACAATTTCCGCTATTCCCTTGTCACTTTTCTCCTTGAGGTCGTTCTTATTTGTGTAAGTCATCCGGAGGGCTTACAAAACAAAACTTGGAGGGAATACCTATGAAAAACTTTGAATCTGCCAAATTAGAATTAACTTACTTGAACGTGGAAACGGATAAAGAAACACGCATTACTTTAAATGGTTTAATTGAAAACCCAGATACAGATAAAGTAAATGCTTTAGCACTTGCACTTTCTGACTTAATCGAAGACGCCTTTACAGGTGCCGAAGCAGTTGAACGCTACACTGTTGCCTAGTCACTAATAAGCCATTTACATGTCCCTATTGTCCTAAAGGAGGATTCTTATGATTGAAGAAACGAATGTATTCGAATTAAAGTTTAAAACTGCTAACAACAAAACACGTACTGTTACTATTAAAAATCCTAAAGCAAACTTAGATGCTGCAACTGTAGAAGCAACCTTAAGTGCTTTTATCGCTTCAGACGCTTTTTTGAACGAAGAAGGTTACAAAATCTTCCACTCAGCTGTTTCAGGACGCTATGTTAACCGTCAAGTTCAAGATATTTACACAACAGAACCAGTAGAAGCATAATCACACCGCAATAATACGAGGCTTGGGCAATTTGTCCAAGTCTCTTTTTTATACGCTAATTTTTATTGAATAATTTCTTTGATATTCTATTTTTGTTCAGCTCTTACCCCAACGTTCATCTCTGAACAACTTTTGTCGCACCGCCAGCTTATGGGTCAGCCTCTCTTTTTCACTGCTCAGTCATGCTAGGAAAGCTCCCGCCTATGGCTATAACAAAATCGTGCTAATAAATTGCTAACATTTACTAGTTATCCAAGTTTGCATCCTACTAATCGAGTTGTTCTTAATTGTTAACCACAGGTGATTTTTGAACACAAAGTTATCAATACTATTATTCTCAAGTAAACTGATGACCAGCATAAAAGCTTTACTTATATAAACCAAATTGGCTAAATATTAATTACTTGAAATTGAAGATACAAAAAAATCTATGTGATTGAGCGATCTAAGCTAATCACACATTCAAAAATATAAATTTTGGATATAAAAACAGCCGCATTCGTTCGTGGAACTTCAGGGCCACAAACGAATACGACTTTTCTAAGTTATTCTATTAATCAGACAAGATTATAATTCAACTTTAACAACTAGGTTTCCGCCAACAGCGTCAACGATTTCTTGTAACGTTGCTAATGAAATGTTTTGTTGTCTTGATTCTACACGTGAAATGTAGCTTTGTTTACGTCCAGAGATTTCAGCTAGACGCGCTTGAGAAATACCGCGTTTGCTACGAATTTCTAAAAGGATCTCTGCTGCGTTTTGTGTTGCTTTTTGACGAGCCGCTTCGCGTGGCTGTGCATTCGCAATTTTTAATTCTTCCATGTTCAGCCCTCCTTACTTACTATATATTATACTACAAATTATTTGATATGAGTTATAAATTACTTATAAATCTGACCTATACGAAAAAATTACCTACATAAGAATACAACTTTTTCACTATAATTGCTAGTAAATTCGACCGAATACTCCGTTTCTTACGAACAAACTCACATAAAATTCACTTATTGTATACGAACTACTTCACCAGGGGTCACTGAAGCTTCTGTTTTACCGTTCAATGATAGAAATTCATCCAAGGTTAAACCGTTATTGGTTGCAATTCGGTACGCATTATCACCTGATTGAACTGTGTACGTGCCAGCTGTATCTGTCTGACTACTTTCACTAGAGCTGTCATCTGATGATGAAGATGATGACGATGAGCTAGCACTTGAAGAAGTCGATGACGAAGATGATGAAGAACTAGATGATACACTTGGTGCTGTATAAGAAGGATCATTTGATCTTGATTGCGCTAATGATGCTGAATTCGCTTCATATTCCGCTGTTAAACTTGCTAAATCTGTACTGTAATCCGCATCTTTGGTTAATTCCACTGATGTTGCAACTGAAGTGTCTTCACTTGAAGTGATACTTGAATCGCCCAGAGATATACCAGAACCATTCCCATTAGTTGTTAACGGTTCTGCTGAATAATAATCAGAACCACTTAATGGTTGTGAATCCACTTGTACACCTAAAGGATTTCCTTCTTCAGCAGATGCTCTCCACGGAATAATCATCAACACTATAGCGGCTATCACAATGCCCACAACCGTAAATTGAGTTGATCGAGATTGTGCCTGCCACTTTTCTATAAATTCACCTAGCCATGCTGGCATAGTATTTTCCCCACCTTGTAAAAAGAAATTATGTGGTCAAATGTGCTGTAAAAATTCTACACACCTTTTACCACATATCGTATACGCTTAAAATAAGTTAATCCCAACTATAATGCGCACATTCAAAAATAAACGCCATAATCCTAAAGCATTTGCTTCATATTATAGCATAAAATACCCATACAATTTAACTTATAGATTACCCATAGATTGCAGTTGTGTTACAAAAAATCAATAATTCCAATTAACAGAATATAACTATTACCTCCTCTTCGCATAGCTAAAAAAGAAGCCTACGAATTTCTTCGCAAGCTCCCTTTAAATTTATCTAATTAGTCCTGTTCATAACCGTTTGGATTATTTGATTGCCATTTCCATGAATCACGGCACATATCTGCTAGATCATGTTCTGCTGTCCAGCCTAATAATGCTTTAGCATAAGATGCATCTGCGTAATTCGCAGCAACATCACCTGGTCGGCGGTCCACTAATTCATATGGCACTTCGACCCCATTTTGTTCCACAAATGTGTTAACTAAGTCTAAGACCGAATAACCAATACCGGTACCTAAGTTAACTGTTTCAACACCTTCATGTGCTAGGGCATGTTTAATTGCAGCAACATGTCCTTTTGCTAGATCAACTACGTGAATATAGTCACGTACACCAGTACCATCATGCGTAGGATAGTCACTACCGAATACTGATAGGTGGTCGCGTTTACCAATAGCTACTTGAGTAATGTAAGGCATCAAGTTATTGGGAATATCTGTTGGATCTTCTCCGATTAAACCTGATGCATGCGCACCAATTGGATTGAAGTAACGTAAAATCATGATTGACCACTGATCATCGGCCACAGCTAAATCTCGTAAAATTTGCTCATTCATGACCTTAGTATAACCATATGGGTTAGTTGCACTTGTTGGTAGGTCTTCAGTTAATGGTGACTCGTTATCCATACCGTAAACAGTAGCAGACGAAGAGAACACAATTTTATGCACATTAAATTCTTGCATAACTTCTAGAACTGATACCAATCCACCTAGGTTATTATCATAATATTTAATCGGTTTAGCAACAGACTCACCTACTGCTTTAAAGGCTGCAAAATGAATAACCGCTTCAATATCTTCGACTTCAAAAATATGTGTTAAAGCTTCCTTATCTAGAACATTTGCCTCATAAAAACGTGGACGCACACCAGAAATTTCTTCAATTCGCTCCAAAACAACTGGTTTACTATTTGAGTAATCATCCACAATTACGACATCATATCCAGCTTGGATTAATTCAATTGTTGTGTGGGAACCGATATAACCAGTACCACCAGTAACTAGAATAGCCATCTAAACTCTCCTTTTATCCTACAGTTTATTAAGTAGTTTGCTTCTAGGATTTCTATTATTTAGGTCTATTGTATCATAATGGCAAAATAGAAAAATATTAATAATATGATAAATTTCATTAAAAATGACTCGATTTAAAATATATCGATTACAAAATAGACAATAAATGCAATTTTTATAAATGCTAAAAAGGATTTTTCGTTAGTAGAAAAAAGTTGAAAAGATACTATATAACGGTGTATAATTAAATTATATTAGAAAATATTTCACAAGCAAGAGAAGTCCAATGTGCAAAAATAACAATTTTTGTGCACTGGTTTTTTCTTGCTTTAATTTCTGTCTAAATCAACTTTATAAATATAGGAGGAAATGAATGAAAAGTAATAAGATGTTTTATGGTTGGAAAATAGTAATCGGTGCGGTTTTAGTCCTGGCGGTTACTGGACCAGCAGGTGTTGCAATCGCAAATATTTATCAAAATTCTGTCACAGATGCTCTAAATATCTCTAGTAGCCAATTCTCAATCTCTAATACTTTAATTTTAAGTGTTTCAGTCCTATTGTCATCTTGGGTATCAGGCTTACTCGCAAAAAACTTCAAAAAAGTATTCTTAATCGGTTCACTTATCTATGGTTTAGCTTACATGGCATTTGGCTTAGTAACGAATGTCTGGATGTTTTATCTATTGTCTATCGTTGTAGGTTTTGGTTTCTTAACTAGCTCGGCTATGGCTATGTCCATTTTAATATCCACCTGGTTTGTTGAAAAACGTGGTTTAGCTTTATCTATTGCCCTTGCAGGTTTAGGGGTTGGAGGGATTATATGGAGCCCCATCGTGACGAGCTTAATTAACGCTATTGGTTGGCGTGCTACTTATATGACATATGGTGCCATTATGTTAATCATTACTTTAGGTATTGGCCAATTCATTTTCGTTGCGAAACCTGAAGATAAAGGACTAGAAGCTTTAGGTGCTGATAACTTAAATAATCATCATGACCATGATGTTGAATTAAATGCCCGCGTACCATTCACCATGCAAGAATCATTACGTAAGCCATTCTTCATTTTATTACTATTAGGTGCTGTATTTGTCGGCCTAGCTAACAACGGTGGTTTAGGTCAATTCCCCCCATTCATGCAAAGTTTACATGGTGCACAACAAGGTGCTGCAATCATCTCTATTTATTCTGCTGTTGGTATCTTAGGTAAATTATCTATGGGTGTTATTGCAGATAAACTTGGCACTGTTATAGCAACCATTTGGTCATCTATCCTGTTAGCAATTGCTTATTTCTTAGCAGCTAATACGACCTCTTATGGCTTTGCAATCCTATTAGCAATCTTATTTGGTTTAGGTAATGCAAATGGTACAGTACTTGCACCTTTATTAATCTCTGCAATTTTCCCAGCACAAACTTACCCTCGTGTATTCGGCTTAGTAAACCAGTTCTTATTCTTAGGGATGATGTTTGGTTCATTAATGGCTGCATCAATTGCAGAAGCAACTTCATATACTTTAGCTTGGTATATTTTTGTTGCAGTATCACTCGCAATAATCGCATTATGGGGTGGTGCTTATCTACTTGCTAAAAAAGATTTCAAAGTTATCAAAAAATAGTTTGACTTGAAGTGACAAAAAATGCAATAATATAAATAGAGTAGATATGTCGCGTACGTATTCATCTCAATTTATTTACGACTGCCAATGCATCCCACTGCATTGGCTTTTTTTATCTTTAAAATAGAGTTGAAGTCAGATTAACCACTTGTATTTTCTTTTTTTATATACGTTAATGTGTAAATTATGCAATGTTTACCTTATATTTTCCAGAGAAAAGCTAACAAATGTATAAGTCTACATGTTATCATGGGATAATAAAATATGAGAGAACAGTTAGGAGTATCGAGATGAAGATTGGGATAGTAGGATTAGGTGTAATTGGTGGTTCGTTTGCGGAGGCGTTACAAACTGCAGGTTATCATGACATCTACGGGATTGATAGTAACCAAAAAACGCTTGATACCGCAGTTGAAATGGGCTTGATTAAGAAAGGTTTTCTAACTGGTGAAAACATCTTAGGTCAAGTGGACCTGACCATTATGGCCTTGTACCCGAAAACAGCTGTGCAATTTATTGCAGCTAACCGCGACTTCTTTAAAGATGGTAGCGTCTTAATGGATACAACGGGAACGAAAGAGAACTTTATGGCCGAGCTGGCGACCGTATTACCGGACAATATTGAAGTTGTCTACACCCACCCTATGGCAGGTCGTGAGAACCGAGGGATTGCCTACGCACAAGGGTCGGTATTTCAAGGCGCTAACTTCCTGATCACGCCAACTGAAGCCAATAATGAAGATACTTTGGGCAAAATAGAATCCCTAGCCACTGAGATTGGTTTCGGTAAAATCAACCGCGTTTCAGCTAGCTTCCATGATCAAATGATTTCATTCACTTCACAATTACCGCATGCCATTGCGATATCATTAATGAATTCAGACCATGAAAAACGCGAAACTGGAAAATTCACTGGTGACTCTTATCCAGAATTAACAAGGATTGCTAAAATCAATGAAGATCTTTGGAGTGAGCTCTTTATTGATAACAAAACTTACCTCTTACAATCTATCCAAGACTTTGAAGTACAACTTAATTTGATTAAAGATGCTATCAAAACAGATGATCGCGAACAATTGAAAGACCTATTTAGACACTCCACTTCTAATCGTTTGAAGTTAGAAGCCGAAATGGATGAAAGGAAAAGACGAGGGTAAGAGCGAAACCGCTAAGCTCAACAATGTTGGAAAACTAAGGCCGTATCACGCAAAGTGTAATGCAACTTAGTTTGAAGCAGACTTGAGCTGGTTGAGCGAACCCGACTAGAGGGTGTAAAAGTCGACTTACCCTCTTTAAAGATTACTATTTATTATCCAGAGACGTGATGTGTTCGCGTCTCTTTTTCTATCTAACAACGGCTAGGAAATACGTCGGATCTCGCACCTTGATTTTTTCATATCAACCATGACCGTATTTTGGTAAGTCAGATTCTAGGCAATATATTCTTTTTTTCACAAATGATAAGTTATAATGATTGGGATAACTATACTAAATTGAAAAGAGGTTGAGATTTATGAAGAAAAAATTGGGTATTCTCTCATTAACGGCATTGTCATTGGTGCTTGCGGCATGTGGGAATGGTGGCACAACGACGGATAATGAGGAAGCAGCTAAAAGCATCAAGGTGACGGTGAACGGCGAACTGGCGTCACTTGATAGTATTTCTTCAACGGATTCTCCAAGTCAAAATACCATTGCCAACGTAATGGAAGGTTTATACCGCCCCGCTGATAAGGGTAGTAACGAATTAGGGGTTGCAGCTGAGGAGCCAACCGTTTCAGAAGACGGTTTAACTTATACCTTCACCATCCGTGACGATGCAGACTGGTCAAATGGTGACCCGGTAACTGCACAAGACTTCGTTTATACCTACCAAAAAACAGTCACACCTGAAACCATTGGTGGAAATGCCAATAAATTCTACGTCATCCAAAACGCGGAAGCTATCGCAAACGGTGAAGCTGAACCGGATACGCTAGGCGTTAAAGCAATCGATGATAAAACATTGGAGATCACTCTTGCGTCACCAACTACTTACTTCACTGACCTACTTGCGACGCCTTACTATCTACCAGTCAACCATAACGTAGCTACTGAACTGGGTTCTGACTACGGAACTTCTGCAGAAAATGCCGTGTACAACGGACCATTTGAAGTGAGCGACTGGAATTCAACAGAAATTGAATGGACATTAACGAAAAACGATGAGTACTGGGACGCTGACAATGTTGATTTAGACGAAATCGACTGGGTAATGTCTAAAGAAAACTCAACAAACGTAAACTTGTTTGAAGGTGGCGAACTCCAATACACTGAAATTACTACTCCTTACGTTCAAGAATACCAAGACACTGACGTGTTACATATTGAACCTAAAGGGATGATTGGTTACATGGAATTCAATAGCCAATCAAGCCCTACGAATAACGTTCACTTCCGTCGTGCCATCAGCCAAGCCTACGATAAAGAAGCCTTTGTTGACGCTATCCTTGACGACGGTTCACAAGCAGCAGGTGGCTGGATCCCATCAGAATTCGGTTCTGACCCAGAATCAGGCATCGACTTCCGTGAAGAAAACGGTGATCTAATGACCTTTGATTTAGAAGCTGCCCAAGAAGAATGGGCCTTAGCCTTAGAAGAATTAGGTACAGACACAGTTGAAATTGAATTGTTAACTTCTGATACAGACACATCTAAAGCAACTTCAGAATACTTACAAGCCCAACTTCAAACCAACCTACCTGGTTTAACCGTAACTGTTCGAAACGTACCTTTAAAATCTCGTCAAGCAATCACTGGAACTGGAGAATTTGATATCGTATACGGTACCTATAACCCGTCTTACGCCGATCCAACTGCCTTCCTTGATTACTTTGTAACAGGTTCATCACTATCATCAGGTGACTTCTCAGACGCTACTTACGATGAATTAATGACCGAAGGCAAAACAACTAACGCCCTTGACCCAGCAGCACGTTGGGACAACTTCCTAGCCGCTGAAAAATACCTAGTAGAAGACGCTGCAGCAGTCAGCCCAATCTACCAAGGAGCATATGCTAATTTAATTGATCCAAACTTAGATAATGTTATCAATCAACCAAATGGGGTTGCCCAATACTACCGTGCGGCTACTTACAATGTTGCTGAATAAGAATTATCTCTATAAATAAAAACATACAAAAGCCCTAGATCTTATTACACTTAAGATCTAGGGCTTTAAACTTGCTATATATCATTGAGGTGAATATTTGAGCTTATAAACAAGTGTAGTCTATTCTGCTGCTTTATTGACACTTTTAGCAACAATTTTAGAAACATTTGGGTTGAAAGCATTTGGGATAATATTTTCAACTGATAATTCATCATCTGGGATAATGCTAGCGATACCACGTGCTGCTGCAATTTGCATTTCTTCAGTAATGTCACTTGCTCGTGCATCCAAAGCACCACGGAAGATACCAGGGAAGGCTAATACATTATTGATTTGGTTAGGGAAGTCACTACGTCCAGTTGCAACGATAAATGCGCCACCTTCTTTAGCTTCATCAGGCATAATTTCTGGTGTAGGGTTTGCCATTGCAAAGATAATCGCTTTTTCATTCATCGTTTTGATCCATTCTTTTTTGAAGACATTTGGCGCAGATACACCGATAAAGACATCCGCATCTTTAATAACTTCTTCTAATGAACCTTTTAAGTGGTCTGGATTTGAAATTGAAGCTAATTCTTTGTGACGGTCTTGTAATTCAGGATCATCTTCAGAAATTGCCCCATCAATATCACATACAATAACATTTTTCGCGCCAGCATGAATCATTTTCTTAGCAATAGCAGTACCAGCTGAACCACCACCGTTGATCACAATTTTCACATCTTCAATCGTTTTTTCAGCTACTTTTAGTGCATTGATTAAACCAGCTAAGACAACGATTGCAGTGCCGTGTTGGTCATCATGGAAAACTGGAATATCTAATTCTTCTTTTAGACGGCGTTCAATTTCAAAACAACGTGGTGCCACAATATCTTCTAAGTTGATCCCACCAAATGATGGTGCAATAGCTTTAACATGCGAAATAATTTCTTCAACGTCTTGCGTGTCTAATGAAATTGGCACAGCGTCTACATCTGCGAAAGCTTTGAATAAGGCAGATTTACCTTCCATAACTGGAATTGCTGCTTCTGGTCCGATGTTTCCTAAACCTAAAACGGCAGAACCATCAGTCACAACAGCTACTAGATTCCGTTTACTAGTATAACGGTAAACATCCTCTTTATTTTCAGCGATTGCTGAACTTACAGCTGCAACACCTGGTGTATAAGCAACGGCTAATTCGTCCATGTTTGTGATTGGCACTTTTGAGATAACCTCAATTTTTCCGCCTTTTTCTTCACTTAATTGTAATGCTGCTTGTTTTACGTCTGTCATATTTATACGTCCTTTCTAAAAACTGTCTATGCGAATAAGTTTAATAAGGTAATCATGATGGAAATGGTAATCGCCCCACCAATACGGGTTGCTACTTGAGCAAATGGCATCAAGCTATTACGGTCAGTAGTCGCTAGAATCGCTACGTTCCCGGTACCACCCATTGCGGACTGGTTGAGAGATAAAATAGCTGATTCAATTTGATACATGTTTAAGAATTTACCTAGGATAAACCCGGTTAAACCTAAAACAATCACCACTGCAAGTACCACCACTACATATTGCCAAGTTAAAACATCTAAGACTGCTTTTAAGTCTAAGTAGATAATCCCTAGACCAACCATTAATGGTGCAGTGAAGTTACTTGAAATAAAACCGTTTAATTGCTTAGCACCCTCTTCGATGCTAGCTGGTAATACTTGGAAGTATTTCATGATAGTAGAAGCAAAGATAACAATTACTGCTGCTGGTAAACCGATAATGCCTTGCATCAAATTACCGAAAATATATACTGCGACTAATAAGAATAAGCCAATACCGATACTTTGGAAATTGATCGGTGTTTTCTTCTCTTTATTCACTAATTCTTTTTCTTCAGTAGCTGATTGACGAACTAGAGTACCGTTTCCGGAAAGTTCTGGATGTTTCTCACCAAAACGGCCGACAATGGCTGCAACACCTATAGAGAAGAAGTTAGATAAGATAGAAGCTGGCGCTAAAATGGCTACCATAGCACCATAGTCAATATTTTGAACTTCGCTATAACCTTGAGCTAGTGGTAAAACACCTCCACCAATACCACCTGCCATAGCTGGTGTGACAATATTAAATAAAGTTTCCTGGAAGCCGATACCCACAAGTTGGCCAATTGCTGCTGGAATCAGCATCGCTAAAACCAAACCAACTGACATTGGAATCACCATGCGGGCGAATCCTTGTACCAATACCTGGCGGTTCATCCCAAGAATAGACCCAGTTACCAAGGCAAAGACGTATAAGTCTAAGAAGTTGGCATCACTCATCAGCATAGTCACTGATTCAATGGCATTATCTGGTAACAAACCATAAAAAACCAAAATGGCGGGTACCAACATAGAAAGAATGGTTGAACCCCCAAATTTATTTAGGCCAGGAATGGTGTCCCCAATTTTCCCAAGGGCCCATCCAAGGGTTAGGATCACACCAAACCCTCCTAACATATCAACAGGTAGGCTTTCAGTTACTGCAGCCATTAAAATAATTGCTGCGAATAAAAGAAACCAAGGCAATGGCATGGGGCCGACTTTGATGCCCTGCCACGCTGATGTTGTTGATCTTTCATCCCGTGCAAGATCTGACATTGTATTTCCTCCTCATATATTTCTGAACGACTATAGTATATGCCTGATCTTTGAACTTTTCTCTTTATTTAAGTTTTTAAAGTCTTATTTGAACTTTATAAATTAAAGGGCTATACTGAAATTTGATAGGAAATGCGTTGAAAATGCGGATAAAAATACAAGAAAAATAAGGGAGGACAGCCAAGTTGATTAAATGGCATAATTTACGACTCCTCACCAAACTCATGTTAATGATTATTTCAACGGTAGCGATCACAGTAGGCTGCCTTTATTTAATGACACGTCACTTAAATAAAGATGCCATCATTGAAACAGAGTCTAGCTATCTCTTAAACATGGGTGAAGACCTGGCAAATGAACCTGAAATCATCACTGCCCTAGAAAATAACCAAACATCGCAAACACTCACTGACTTTACTCATGCCTACGAAGACCAATATCACCTAGACTATGTGGTGGTCATTAATACCGATTCTATACGCTTGAGCCATCCAGACCCGGACCTGATTAATCAGCCATTTGCGGGCGGAGACGAGGAAAATGTCTTCACCGGTCAATCTTATGTGTCAACAGGGATTGGTACCCTCGGTAATTCCTTGCGGTCTTTTGCGCCAGTTATTCAAGACGACCAAGTCATCGGGGCCGTTGTCGTTGGTAAAACCAACCATGCTATTGATGTCTTCTCTGAAAAATATGACCAGCAAACAACTAGCGCCCTCATTGTTAGTATAGCTATCGGTGTAACGGTCGCGATTTTCGTTTCTTATACTATTAAAAAAGAGCTCTTCAATATGGAACCAAAGGAAATCGCTAAAGCCTTCGAGGAAAGATCGGCCATGATTGCCTACAGCCATGACGCCATTATTGTCACCAACCAATACGGTGAAATTACCCTAGCCAACAAAGAGGCGCTACACCATTTTCCAATTCCAGACAAAGAAAATAAGACGCAATTGGATAAGGTGATCAGTCTACCTGAGATGAACGGCGACCACAGTGCGGTCTTCCACTATCAAGATAAGGAATACCTGATTTCGCAAGCGGACATTCTGGTACAAGAAAACTTGGTGGGTCAAATTTATATCATAAGGGACACTAGCGAAATTTATGCCCTGCTGGACCAACTGCATTCAACTGCTGAATATGCCCAGTTGCTGCAAGTTCAAGCCCATGAATTTTTGAACCGCCTGCATGTGATTTACGGTTTAACAGATTTAGAAGAGTATGAAGCACTAGACCAATACCTGGCTTCATTGATTAAGGACGAGGAAGATTTGACGATTCGGCTGTCCATGTTGGTTAAAAACCCAACCATTGCTGGCCATTTAATTGGGGAACACCGGATTTTAAAACAAAGTTTGAAGGACTTACGACTTGAAATTCACAATGAAATTCCAAACACTTATGAAGCGACTACCAACCAATTATGGATGGAAACAGTCGCTGTCATTGATAAGGAACTACGTCAATTAGGTCAGCATTCACGCTTATGGCTATCACTTGATTTTGATACCGACCGTTGCCAACTCATCACCAACTACCGCCTACAAGGAGACGTCGACCATCTATATACATGGCTTTCTGACTATCCATGGGGGACTGAACAGGTCACGACCGAATTATCCATGCACGACCAACAACTGAACTTTTCATTCCGCATTGATTACCCACAAGGAGATGCCCATGAATTATAAGACACTACTTGTCGAAGACGATCCAATGGTTGTCATGATTAATCAGCGTTTCGTTGAAGCCATAGACGACTTCAAAGTCACCGCCACCGCCCAAAACTTGGACCGGGCTAAAGAATTTTTACTAACCCAGCCCTTTGACCTCGTTTTAATAGACATTAATTTGAAAAATGAGTCAGGTCTCGACCTCGTTAAGTGGATTCGGGATCAGTCAATTCCCGTCGAATTCATTATTATTTCGGCAGCCAACCAAGCGGCTACTGTCGAAACAGCCTCGGCTTACGGAGCAGTTGACTATCTACTCAAACCATTTAATGCTGAGCGGTTGCACCAAAGCCTGCACCACTTTAAACAAAAGCACCAAGTCCTGCATAATAAAGACCATCTAGACCAAGCCAGCCTAGACTCACTATACGGACAAGGCGTTCAAGGACTAGACCTAGATAACGAACCCCTGCAAAAAGGAATATCTAGAAAAACCTTACAGCATTTGATGACTGTTATTAGAGCAGCCGACGAGCCCTTTGACATTGAGGAATTGGTCAGTAAAACCACCCTTTCCCATGTCACCATCAGAAAATACATCCAATTCTTGGTCGACCACAAAGTATTAAAAGAAGAAACCAAATACGGGTCAATTGGTCGACCAACCACAGTATACTGGCTAGAAGTATAAAAAATGGTGCGACAAATGTCGCTTAGACTCATAACTTCTAACGCATTTAAGCGAGTAAGCGCTAAAGTGCAAACTCGCTCATAAACTTATTTCTGAAATGGCACGAGTCTGATATTTGGAGCCGATTAAAGGTGAGAGAGCCAATTACAAGTTCGGGCACAAACTATTCATTACTTACTCAAAAAATGAGGCCAGAATCATTCGACAACGATTCTGACCTCTTTCTTTTAATCAAAATATTATACGCAAATATGGAACCCACTATAAAACGTCCAAATTAATGTTTTATCAACTATTCAAACACTTTTATCTAGCTCTAACTGTCAAACGAAAAAGGAAGCTCTTGCGGTCAATCACCACAATCATTTCCTTTATTATTTACCTTCTATTTAGCATAGCGACTTTCTTTGAAGTCTAAGCCCAAGTGGTCACGTAATGTGTCCCCTTCATATTCGTATGAATAGTAGCCACGTTCTGCAATCTTAGACAATACATTGTCGAAGAATTCGTCGTAAGCATCCCCAAATACTTGCTCATTTAACATGAATCCATCTGCTGCGTCATTTTCCAACCAGTAGATTAATTTGTCCGCTAATTCATCATATGTACCGTAGAAGTTCCCTTTTGGTGTAGCCGTTTGTAGGGCTACTTCACGTAAGGTTAAGTTCTCTTCTTTGGCTTGCGCTTTGATCGCGTCACTTGTTGAACGGAATCCGTCAGATCCTACTTCTCCTAAGTCTGGGAATGGTGCATCCGGATCGTATTGTTTGAAGTCGTGGTGGTCGAAGAAGCGTGCTAAGTAATCTAGCGCTTCATCCAAGCTGATTAATTGTTGTAATTTCTCATAGTTAGCAGCAACTTCTTCTTCAGTCGCACCAGTAATTGGTGATAATGATGGCAAAATAACCACTTTTTCTGGGTCACGGCCATTGGCTCTTACAGCGTCTTTAACAGCTTTGTAGTACTCTTGTGCTTTTTCCAAGGTGCCAGCTGCATTAAAAATCACTTCACCATGCTTAGCTGCAAACTCGATCCCTTTAGGACTTGCACCCGCTTGGAAAATAACCGGTTGACCTTGCGGAGTACGTTGGATGTTTAAAGGTCCTTTTGAATTGAAGAATTCGCCTTTATGATTCAACACATGGACTTTGTCTTTATCATAGAAGACACCTGTTTCACGGTCACGAACAAAGGCGTCATCATCAAATGAATCCCATAAGCCTTTAGTGACTTCTAAGTATTCGTTGGCCATATCATAACGTAAGTCATGCTCTGGGTGGTTACCCTTATTATAGTTACCAGCAGACCCTTGTAATGGCGAGGTTACAACGTTCCAACCAGCACGACCCTTAGAAATAATATCTAATGACGCAAATTGACGAGCTACGTTATAAGGCTCAGAATAAGTGGTTGATAAAGTTCCAACTAAACCAATTTTAGAAGTAATTGGTGCTAAAGCTGATAATAAAGCGATAGGCTCAAAACGGTTTACAAAGTGAGGAATCGATTTTTCATCGATGTATAAACCATCTGCAATGAAGACGAAATCCGCCCCATTTTTCTCAGCTTTTTTCGTTAAGTTTACATAGTGGTCGAAGTCGATTGATGCATCAGGTGCAACATCTTCAGCCTTCCAAGAGTTCATGTGAGCGCCAGCGCCGAATAGTAATACACCTAGTTTTAATTGTTTTTTAGTCATGAAAATCTTCCTTTCTTTCTATTAAATGTCTTATAAAATAGCTTGATTAATCAAAAATCCTATTCGGCTTCTCTAGATTGGGTAATGTCTACCCCGAAGTATTCATTTGAAATCTCTGCCAAAGTTCCATCTTCACTTAGAGTTTGAAGGGCTGCATTAAAGTCCGCAATGATTTGTTGGTTTTCTTCCGTATCTTTGAATGGGAAGCCAACTGGTTTTTCACCGAAAGTTTCATCAATCATCCGTAAATCAAGGTCGCGGTTTTTAATTTGCGCAGTCAATTCTTCGTAGCCATTGACATAACCTTTCACCTTGCCTGATTGAATATTGGCAACCGCAACTGCCATACTTTCTACAAATTCAAGTCCGATTTGATCTTCAGTATCATATTCTTTCAACACTTCCGCATAGTTAGACCCGACTACACCGTTGACCGTTTCCCCGTATAAGTCTTCAAGGGTGTTGGTTTCCGTGTCATCAGAAGCTACTGCAATCCCGGTAGAGGCATAGAAGTAGTTATCTGTATACACATAAGACTCCCGACGTTCCGGCGTATTGGCGAAGTTAACAGCGGTATCTGCCTTTCCAGCTTGCAGTGCTGCAACAACACCAGACCAGTCAGACAAGGCCCATTCAATTTCGTAGCCCGCTTCCTCTGCTACTGCTTCAGCAACCTCTACAGAGAATCCTTTCAGTTCATCCCCTTCTTGATAGTGTTGCGGATACCCATCTGGAGACGCAGCAATTGTCACTGTTTTATCTGCAGACCCGCTGTCTAAACTCGTCGCTTCTTCCCCTGCAGATGCCCCGCATGCAGCTAAGACCAAAGCCGAGGCCAATCCAATACCCAATAACTTAAACTTTTTCAATACTTTTCCTCCTCTTATCTGGTATATGGTACGGCTAGGCGTTTCTCATACCAGTTTTGTAATAGTGAATATAGAATGGTGAGGGCCCAGTAAATCAAGGCCACTGCGAAATAGGCTTCAAAGAACTTCAATGAATTCGAAGCGAATAATTTCCCTTGGGCAAGCAACTCGACGACCCCAATGGTGAAGGCTAGTGACGAATTCTTCAGTAAGCCAACGAAGGTATTCCCTGTCCCTGGAATGGCGTTACGAACGGCTTGCGGTAGGACGATTCCTCGCAATGTTTGCCCGTAAGTCAAGCCCACTGTCATCGCCGCTTCCACCTGACCCTCGTCCACAGAATCCAAGGCAGCCCGGAATACCTCAGCTAAGTAGGCTGCTGTATTCAAGGAGAAAGTCAGGATTGACGCCGCTTCAGCCGACATCCCTGTTGCAATCGGTAGAATCTGTGGTAACCCAAAGTAAATCAATAATAACTGGACAATGGGTGGCGTCCCTCGGAAAAAGGACATGATCACTTGGATAATCTGGGTCAGTACGGGCACTTTATTAACCAAAACCACCGCGAATATGCCCCCAATGACAACGGCAATCGCCATAGAAGCCAAGGTCAGATACAAGGTAATGGGCAAATAGCCAAGTAAATCTGGCAATATTTCCAACATATAGGCAAAATCAAAGGTCATATTAGCCTCCTATTCTAACGGCATTACGTTGTAAAAATTGAATCGTCCGCTCATGTTGTGGATTTTCTAAGACGGCTTCAGGTTCGCCTGATTCAACAATGTAACCGTCTGACATGAAGACCACTTTATCCGCCACTTCTTTAGCGAAATTCATTTCATGGGTCACGATAATCATCGTTGCTTGCTCGTCTCTGGCAATGTCAGAAATAACCTGTAGTACTTCAGCCACCCACTCTGGATCAAGCGATGAAGTCGGTTCGTCGAATAAAATGACCTTTGGATTGACCGCAACCGCTCGGGCAATACCCACACGTTGTTGCTGTCCTCCTGATAAAGTGACTGGATATTTGTCTGCCTTGTCTGCTAAACCTACTTTTTCAAGTAAAGCCACCCCTTTTTCCCTAGCAGCATCTTTTGAAAATCCTTGCGCCACCTCAAGGGCATAAGTCACGTTTTCAAGCACTGTTTTATTTTTAAATAAGTTGTAGTGCTGGAAGACCATCGAAGTTTGTTTTCTCAATTCAGCCACAGTTTTTTTCGTCGCCTTCTTAGTATCCACGGCCACATCCCCAATGCGAATAACCCCACCATTCGGTTCTTCTAGGTAGTTTAAGCATCTAAGCAAGGTCGATTTCCCTGACCCTGATGGTCCGATAATGGCCACCACTTCGCCGGCTACAACTTCAAAGGAAATATCCTTTAAGACCTGGGTCCCAGAAAAGTCCTTTTGTAAGTGTTCAATTTCAATCATATTATTACTATTATTGTTCGTCATTTGTCGCTCATCCTCATTATTGTATGCATATTATCTTCGCTTGTGTTGACTGTTTAAGTCCTTTTGTGGGTAAAATAAAAACCCCTCCCAATAGGCACTAGTCCTATCAAGAAGGGATGACTGGTCAACAATCATGGTTCCACCCTTTTTCATATTGCCCTCGCAGACAATATCTCAGTCAGTAAATACTGACAGGCATAACGGCCCCAACCGTCCAACCAGCTTTCACTGGTAGGATGCTCCAAGCGCACTTTCATTACCTGTATCCATCTGCTCTCATCAACACAGACTTTCTGTCCAATACATGAGTAATTACTCTTCTCTTCATCGCATCTCGTGATTAAAAAAATGTCTTTTGCTTTAAGTCAATTTAACAAACCCGAACACCTTAGACAAGATTACTGCCTAGGGAAAACAAGCTTCTTTCTGCATTTTTTGTTTCTTCCTAGATAAAAATGCGTCTTAAAAGTTGAAATTTAGCGATTTCTAACCGAAAACACAAAGTCCAATAATCGTAAATACCTATCAGAGTTGATTAAAAAGCTAGTCAAATAATCACGAAATTCATTGAATTTCAATACAATATTTGTATTAAAACCGTGAATGTAAGCCTTTAAAAGACGCGCATCCTTTTTTCATTCCAACAAAAAACGAAACTACCCTAGTCTTTACCAGCAGTAGTTCCGTCAGCTTGTATTGGTTTTATGCAATCACAATGAGCACATTTTCAAAGGAATTGCCCTTTTGCCATTAAGGGACGATAGGCACCCCAATTTGTTCACGTAAGGTCGTACCTGGGTACTCTGTCCGATAAATTCCACGGTCTTGAAGGATTGGCACGACTTCATTGACGAACCGTTCAAAGGCACCTGGAATATCGCCAGCGATGATAAAGCCGTCAACGGCATCCGCTTCAACCCAGCGTTGGATTTCATCAGCGATGTCTTCAGCTGTCCCGATAAAGTTTGGACGAGTCACCGCTTGTTCCAAGGCTACTTGACGTAAGGTCTGATTTTCTTCCTTAGCGCGTTTCTTGATGTAGTCTGTTGTCGAACGGAAGGCGTCTTTTCCGATATCGCCTAAATCTGGGAACGGTGCATCTAGGTCATAACCTGAGAAGTCGTAGTCATCGAAGTAGCGGGCTAGGTATTTCACTGCATTCTCAATTGGAATCAAGCTGGCAAATTCAGTGTAAGCTGCTTCAGCATCTTCTAAAGTATCCCCAACAAGTGGGTTGATGCCAGGATAAACCTTGACCTCTTCAGGATTACGGCCAGCTGCTTTAGCCCGTGCTTTAATGTCATCATAGAAGGCTTTTACTTCTTCTAAAGAATTAGCATGGGTGAAAATCGCTTCCGCGTTCCCTGCCGCAAAGGCCCGTCCAGAATCTGATGATCCCGCTTGGAAAACGAGTGGTTCCCCTTGAGGTGAACGGCCAATGTTTAAGGGACCAGCCACTTGGAAATACTCTCCTTCATAGTTTAAACGGTGCAGTTTTTCCGGATCAAAGTATTGGCCTGTTTCCTTGTTTCTAGGGAAGGCATCCGGTTCCCAAGACCGCCATAAACCACGCACAACGTCTAAATGTTCTTGTGCGATTTTATAGCGTTCACCGTGAGGCGGTAGCGTCCGGTTGTTGAAGTTCTCAGCCACTCCTGCTTGTGGTGTCGTCACCAAGTTCCACCCAGCACGGCCATTAGACAAGTGGTCTAGCGATAACAATTGACGTGAAATAGTGAAAGGATCTGTATAAGTTGTTGAGAAAGTCCCCACTAAACCAATATTTTCAGTCACAGCCGCTAAGCTAGACAATAAGGTAATCGGTTCAAAACGGTTTAAGAAATGAGGAATTGACTTCTCAGAAATATATAAACCATCTGCGATAAAGACGAAATCAAATAGTCCTTTCTCTGCTAATTGAGCCCGCGTCTTATAAAAGTTTAAGTTGGTGCTGGCTGTTTCATCTACTTGCGGATGACGCCAACCATCTGTTGTGCCACCGATACCATGTAAAATTGCCCCAAAATGTACTTGTTTAGTCATATTACTTCACTCCTATTCCAGCTGCTTTTAGCCCATTCACCACATGTTCCAACCCTAAATCAATAATGCCTTGGTATTGCTTGCTATCTTTTTGACCAATTTCAACTACCGGCACATAAGAAACCCCGTATTTGGTATTCAAAATGTCTCTAAATTGGTCGTTTTCTGTCACGTCAATCAATTCATATGAAAGGTTTTCCTCTTTTAAGTAATCTTTGATTTCCTGGCAATAATGACAACCTTGCTTGGCCCATAAAACGATATTTACTGCTTGTTGTTTGTCTGACATTCTTATCCTCCTTTAATTTCCCCTGCTAAGGCTTCAATAATCTCGAATTTCTTAGCGTAGGGGATGCCGATCGTATGAATCACAAAGTGATCGGTATTAAATCTCTTTGAAAAATCGTCTAGTTGCGCTTTTACCTGACTAGCTGTACCAACAAAGGCGCCGACTTGTTTTTCAACGATTTTGGCGTCTTCAGCTTGGTGCAGGTCAGCATATTCTTCAGTGGCTGCTTGTTTGTTGAAGTTGACCCTTTTGCCAGAATTCAAGACCACCGTATAGGCAGCTTGTTCAGCTAGGTATTCTTTACCTTCGTCCGGGTCGTCCGTGATATAAACAATGACGGCAATTTTAAAGTTCCCTGATCCTTGATAAGCGGCTCTCGTTTTGCCAAGCGCTTCAAGATCTGCATTGGCAAAGTAAGGATAGACTAGGCCGGTATCCTGAGTGGTCGCTAATTTGGCACTTTCTTGACTACCCCCAAGCAACTCGATGGTAAAGTCCGAACCAATTGCCGGTTGTAAGTCATAGTTTTCAGCTGCATAAGGATGGTCACTCGGGAAATTATTGCGAATGAAACGGGTGACCTCGATAAATTTGTCATCGAAAGATTGGACTGGTTTGATAAAGTCTCGTTGCAAGACCTCAACCGCCTCATCCTTACCACCCTGGGCCTTACCCAACCCTAAAATCACCCGACCTGGCGCTAGTTGGTGGAGTACACTGAATGACTCCGCCACTTTATAAGGGACATAATGTTGCAACATGACCCCACCAGATCCTACGCGAATCTTGTCCGTCTTGGCTAAGATGTAACCCACCAAAATTTCTGGTGCCACACTAGCAATCTCTTTAGTGAAATGGTGTTCCGCCACCACAAAGCTGTCATAGCCCAACGCTTCTGCCTTCTGGGCAAACGCAACCGTCTTCTTCAGCGTCGACTGAGCGGTTTCACCTTCGTAAATAATGTTTTGATCTAATAAACTTAAACTTAAAGCCATTCACTTACCCCCAATTCTTTCCAACTACCACCGTGTGTCCTTTTTTTGAAAAATAAAAGCCCCTTCCTAATAAACAGTCTTGTCTATTAAGAAGGGGCGAAGAGTCAACGTTCGCGGTGCCACCCTTGTTCAAACTGCCCTCGCGAGCAATTTCTCATCCAGTAAATCTATACTAGAAAATTTAACGGTTCCACCCGTCTAACCAGCTTTCACTGGCTAGATGCTCAAAGGTCATTTTCATTACTGGTAAGCATCTGCTCTCATCAACTACAGATTTTCTGTGCCTTACCCACATAATTACTCTACTCATCCACGCACTGGCTTATTTGAATATTTACTTTTATTGCTATCTAGACTTGCAATAAATTTGCTTGCACTCAATCTAACAAATTCCACTCACTAGCATCAACCTTATCGCCTAGCCCTAAACTTTCCAAATCTCTTTTTGGGGAAAATAACGACACATCACAAAATCTAAGGAAACCCTTTGATCATCAAGCTTTTCACATCAATTTAATTTTTCCATAATCGCTAACCGCTATCATCATTGATATGGAAGTAGGACAGGCACAGACAGAAAATAAGAATTTTAAATACAATCTTTGTACAAAAGACCACTTTTCATCAAATTGAAAATCCTAACAATGTGATTAAATCAGCCTTTCTAATCAAATCAGTTTAAACAAGGCCCTTACCCTACAAATATCATTTGCCCGATTTTGATTTTCTGCATACAAATATTGCCTTCTGCTGTTATCACTTTTATCGATAACCATTGATTGATAAATGCTTGAGCAAATTTCCCCACTAGAACCGTCTACTCGGTTACAATTCTCTTTAATGATTATGCAATTATTTAAATAGACACATAAACAAATCAACCAATTTCTAGAAATGAGGATGTCAGATGCGAATTGCCATAGTAGGTTTTGGGATTGCGGGTGCTAGCACCCTAATCCAGTTAAGTAAACAATTTGATTTAAATGCCGCGACCGACCAAGTGGACGTCTATGAAACACGCCCACGCTTAGGTGCAGGTGCCCCATATGCGGAGGACGACGATGCCACAGTCATCAACTCCTTCCCGCGGTCATTGTCCCTTGATGACGATAACAACGAGGACTTTATCAACTGGACCAAGGTCAACTACCCGGCAATCGATATCGATAATGTCTTTGCCCCGCGAACCATTTACGGTGAATACGTGGAAGCATACCTCAAACCCTATTTAGCCAAGGATTACGTCCGTCACATCCAAGCCAAAGTCACCGATTTTCAAGTCGTAGACGCAGACGGGACACCCCTTTACCAGCGACCAATCGAAGATGGCTTAGCTTATCAAGTCTTTACGTCCGAAAATGGTTGGTCTCAGATTTACGACGCGGTCTTTTTTGCCATTGGCCACCCGCCCTATCAAGACCCATATCAATTGGACGGCCAAGCCAACTACATTCAAGACCCTTACCCATTGGGGGAGAAATTGGAGGCAACTAAAGGCAAGCGTCGAATTGGGATTGTGGGCTCTGGTTTAACGACTATCGACTTGATCAATTACTGCAACAAGTACGATTTATTTGCCGACCAAGAAGTGACGGTCTACTTTCGCCACGAACCCTTCCGGTCAGTGATCCAACCTGACGCTAACGAAGACTATATCCAGTCCATCGACGATGAATGGATTGAGACACAAAGAGCAGTCAACAAAGGGGCTATCCCGATTCAAGTCGTCATCAACCAAGTCAAGGCCGACTTAAAGGCCAACGGTATTGACTACAGCCGGGTATGGGCCAACTTCAATACAGGTTCAGTCGCTACCGTCACCAAGGCTATCCGTCAAGATGACCCTGACTACCGTCGTTTCCAAGGATTTTTCCGAGCTTTCTACCCAGTTCTCCACCAAATGATGGGGGCCCTAGATGCTGCCGGTAAAGACTATTTCTACAAGGACCTAGGTGCCTTCTTCCGCATGCTGTATTCACAAGCCCCAGCTGCTTCCATCAGCATGATTTTAGACTTAGTAGCCCAAGGCAAACTGAAATTAGTTTCTGGCTTATCTGATATCCAACCCTTGGAAAATGGCCAGTTCCACCTTTACGCTAACGGAATCCGCCACAAGGCAGATGTCTTAATCAACGCCACTGGCTTCAATAGTCGTTTAAGTCAGGCAAAAGACACTGACCCGTTACTGGGTAATTTGATCCGCCGTAATTTAATCCTGCCTGACAACCGGGACAATATTTTAGCGGCTTACCCAAGCGCGACGCCATTAAACCCTAACTACCAAATCCTAGACAATGTCTACTTCCTAGGTAGCTGGATTGCTTCAACCCAAGGGCCGAACACGTCCGTTGCCCTGGCCAAGAAACAAACCCACATCGCCGTCACTGACTTTCACCAACAAGTCAACAAGCACAAGTAATTTACTATTTTTCCATGCAAAAAGGACTTGCACCCTCAAGCTAAGTGAGCGGCGCAAGTCCTTTTATCGTGTTTCATATTTTATTGAGATTAGTCGGTTTTACTAAACACGCTTATTTGTCAACCATTGCGAACAAGTCATTCAATCCTTCAGCTAAAGTAGGTTGGGTATAGATTTGGTCACGTAAAGTTGTGTATGGTAAGTGTGCCTTCATGGATACTGTGATGATTTTATGGGCACCTTCGCCGAATAAACGAAGCCATAAAATTTCATTGGTTTTCTCATCGATAACTGGTTTAAATACTCTAGTAGTTCGGCAGATTACTTTTACTTTTGAAATATTCACCACTGGCAATTAAATTTTACTTTTTGCAAATAAATCGCTATCATTATCTCATATGCATACAAAAAACGCCCGATGCACATAGATGGGCTTAAACAATGAAATAAGGGAGTGATTAGATGACATTATTACTGAATGTTAAAGACATCCGAGGGTTGGTCGATATGGCAGAGACCGTCAACATTGTCGAAAGAACCTATCATGAAATGGGTCAAGGCAAGGTTATCAACCCAAGTAAGGTGAATTTAGACTTAGGTGAAACGGGTAATTACCCCTTCTACGACGGCTTTATGAATGCCATGCCAGCCTATGTCGACTGGTTAAACATGGCTGGAATGAAGTGGATTGGTGGCTTTTATGGCGGTCGCCGAGCAGCCGGATTCCCCTACATGACAGGGATGATCCTCTTGTTAGACCCACATGTGGGGCGGTTCTTATCCGCTATGGACGGGGCTTATATTACAAACCTTAGAACAGGTGCTCAAACCGCTGTCGCCCTATCATACTTTAACCTAGGTGAATCCATCTCACTGGGTATGTTTGGTGCTGGTACCCAGGCCAGAACCCAGGTGATTGCCATCACTAAACGTTACAAAATCAACCGTCTAGTCGTATGGAACCACCGCCGTTCAACATCAGAAGCTTTTAAAGAAGACATCGCCCACCTTATCGATGGTGAAGTTATCATAGCGGATAAACCTGAAGACGCCACAGATAATAACGTGCTGATTACGGTCACAGGAGCTACCGCACCCTTTATCACAGGTGACATGATCAAACCGGGTACCATCATCATGCCAATGGGGTCACGTGGCGAAATCACAGACGATATCATCATTAACGCCGATCATATTTATGTAGACCACAGAGCTCAAGCCCTTCATCGAGGTGCTTTAAAGAGCCTAAATGATGCTGGCCATATCTCAGAAGCTAATATCACAGCTGACTTTGGTCAACTGGCAACAAGCGAAATCTCCCCTCAACACAATGACAAAACAACCACTATTGTCATACCAATCGGTATTGGAGCATTAGATGTAGCTGTTGCAGGGCACGTCTACCACAGAGCCAAGGTCCAAGGCCTCGGCGAACAATTCGACTTCGACCTCCTAGGCGGAGACAATACCATCAATTACATGGAACCAGACTTGGAAAAAGAATAACTAGCAAGCAAAAAGGGGCGTGACCAATCATCACACCCCTTTTTGTGCATCATATTTATTCAAATTCACATCTAACGTTGGGTACTCGCCCTTGTTCATGTGTCTTGTATTGCAATTTAAAAATTTTTCTGACATAGCTTTAAATGTTATTCCTTTTCCCACGCAACAAGCGTAAGCCATTCATGATAACTAAAATTGTTGAGCCTTCATGGAAAAGGACGCCAAGGGCAATATCTGCAATGCCCATGAAATTCAGGATGACTAAAACGAGCACCACAAACATTGAAAAGGCCATATTCTGCCAAGTAATTCGGTTTAAATCTTTGGATACTTGGTGGGCATAAGTCAATTTGTCCAGGTCATTAGCCATCACGACAACATCAGCAACGTCAATTGCCACATCAGTTCCGTCACCCATAGCGAAACCAATATCTGCTTGCACTAGAGCTGGCGCGTCATTGACCCCGTCCCCTGTCATCCCAACTTGTCCGTATTCAGCTTGTAAGTCTTTAACAATTTGGGCCTTCTCTTCAGGCAAAACATTGGCCACAACTTGGTCAATCCCCACTTGATTAGCGACTGCCTGACCAGTTACTTGGTTGTCCCCCGTGATCATGACAGTATGAACGTCCGCTTGGTGGAGGTAGTCGATGGCGGCTTTAGCCGCTTGGTTTGGCGTATCCATCATAGCTATGTAGCCGATAACTGCATCGTCTTTTGCGATATAAACCACCGTTTTCCCGTCCGCCGACAATTCGTCTGTGTGTCCCTTGATTTTGTCTGGAACGACTGTGAATATTGATGGCTTACCGATTTGATAAGTGTGGCCAGCGTAGGTCCCACTCAGCCCTTTTCCAAGGTCATTCGTCACTTCAATCGGGTCGGTTAAGGGTTTTGTGTGGGCTTTAAATTCTTGTAAAATGGCACGGGCCAAGGGATGGTTGGATTGACTTTCCGTCGCGACAACTACTGGCAAGATTGCTTCGTCTTGGATTCCGTCAACAAAAAAGTAGTCGGTCACTTCGGGTTCACCCTTGGTCAAGGTGCCTGTTTTATCAAAGGCAATGGCTTTTAAATCAATCAGATTCGATAGGTAAGCGCCACCTTTGAATAGGACGCCATGGCGTGCCAAGTTTGAAATGGCCGATAGGGTTGCGGGCACTGCTGAAGCGGCCAAGGCACATGGTGAGGCGGAAATTAAGAATATCAGTCCACGGTACCAAGCCTCTGCCCATTCCCAGCCGAAGATCCAAGGACCTAGAAGGACTATGAATGGGAAAATGGCCAGGACGATTGTGACATAGATTGGTTCGATTTTCTTAATTTTAGTGGCAGCTGGTGTCAAATTGGCTTGGGACGCTTCCACCATTTGCAGGATTTTCGCAAAGACAGTTTCATCCGGATTCTTCGTGACTTCAACCACAATAGCGTGGTCCCCGTTAATGGTCGCCCCAAATACCTCGTCACCTACTGTTTTTTCTTTAGGCATTGATTCGCCATTGATAGAGGCTTCGTTGATGACAGTAGCCCCTTTGACAATTCGGCCATCAGTAGGGATTTGACCCCCATTTAAGACTTGGACTTGGTCACCGATTTGCAGTTGGTCAACTGCCACGTTTTGGGTTGAACCATCAGCCTGTAATAGTAAGGCTTCAGTTGGGTTCAAATTCATCAGGTTGGTAATTTCACGTCGCGACCGCCCTTCCGCATAATCTTCTAGAAAGTGAGCACCCGCGAAAATTAAAATTAATAGGGCTGCTTCATAGAAAGAGCCTATTAATAAAGCGCCAACTGCCGCCAGCCCCATCAATAAGTGGATATTGGGTTTGAATTTACCAGCGGACATGGTGTCTCGAATAGTATCACCAAAGCCCTCACCTAACACGTGGTAGCCGGATAAAATTACTGACGCTACCATTAAGGTATTCCCGATAAATGGTAGCCAATTACCAATGATAAGCCCTAAAATGAAGGCGATGAAACCAATGATATACAGGCGGGTCGCCAGCTTGGTATCATGTTCACTATGGTTGTGTCCACAGTGGTCATGACCGTTGCCGTGGTCGTGTTTATGATTATGGTCGTTAGTGTTTGCGTGTTCATGTGTATGTTGATTAGAATGATGTCTCGTATCTTTATGGTGATGGGTCTCTTTTTCAGTCATCATGTCCACTCCTTTTTAATAGCTTACTTACAATATATAAGTATATATGAATATCTATTCATATTCCTCACCCTTATTATACAGCACCAATATGAAAAAACAATCATATTCATTAAAAAAGATAGGTTATTGACAAAGGAAAATGTCTTTGGGCTAAATTATTTTGGAAATTACTACTGTCTAATTTTGACCTAGCTTTCTCAACGTTTTTGAATGAATCCTTGAACACTTTTGGCCACCACTTCCATCGTTTATTAGGGATTTATTTTAAAGCGAAAATCTTGTTAACCAGTTTTAGCATATTATTCATTTTGCTACCAACTCTTATAACAATTACAGTATTTGAAGGTCTGATATCCTTATATAGCTATCATGTTGTTCAATATTTAATGAGGCTAGAACTACCTAGCATGCCTTCGCGGTGAAAAATATAAGCTGACATATATCAGTCTGTGGGCTTTAGTCCATACAGAATGAATGGTCAGACAAGGCATTAGACCAAGGCTAATGCCTGTCCTTCCGCATGGAAGGCAATGATAGATATGTGTAAGCCGAAGGGTGATATTTTATTAAATACATATCTTAGAAAAAATATCTAACACAATTTATTAAACACATGCTGTCCTTAAATTTGCTATAATGGCTGTTGATGAAATTCGAGGAGGTGACAAAAAGATGACATTTGAACAAATCTTACCTAAATTACGCGAAGGTGCCTTCATCATCCGTGATGGTTGGGGTGGCGCAGAAGAGTACGTAAAACTAGTTGACCCGAAAGAATTTGAAGGTCAAGCAATTACGCCCTACTTCCTGATTTCAGTTGCAGGCGAGGGCTTCTCAATGTTCCAACCAACTGTATGCGATATCCTTGCTGAAGACTGGTCTATTGTTGACCCTGAAACTGTTGCCAAATAAAAGAGTGATCACTATGACAAACACATATACAGATTTTCCAAAGTTACCCAATCAGTTGAATGTCGTAATTACTGGCGCTATGTCAGGTATTGGGGCTAGCCAAGTTGAGGCTTTCTTAAGTCATGGCCACCGGGTTTACACCGTGGATATTCAAACTAATGCTGATCAATTGGCGAAATGGCAAGCTATCTACCCAGAAACCTACTATTTCCAAGAATTGGACTGTAGTGATGTTTCGGCGGTTTCGTCCTTTTTCCAACACATTACTAAGGACCTATCTGGAATTGATGTCCTATGTAATACGGCGGGCAAGTTGGACGGGTATGTGGCTTTAGGGGATACGAATCCTGATTTATGGGCGGATATCCTAACGCATAATCTCCAGTCTGTTTTTAATATGACCAAGGCGGCTCTACCATACTTATTATCCAATCCTACTTCTCGCTTGATCAATATGGCTTCGATCGCGGGCTTAACGGCTGGTGGTGGCGGGATTGCTTATACAACAGCTAAGCATGCTATCGTCGGCTTTACTAAACAGATGGCCTACGACTATGCGGGGCAAGGGTTAGTAGCGAACGCCATTGCGCCTGGTGCCATCATGACGCCAATGAACCAAGCTGATTTTGTGGGTGATAGTCCCATGGCCGACCAAGTGATGGCTCAAACACCCGCTAAACGGTGGGCAAGTCCTGATGAAGTGGCAGCCCTGACCCTATTTCTAGCCAGCGACCAGGCAGCTTACATGCAGGGCAATACCATACCTGTCGACGGCGGTTGGCTGATTCGGTAACTTTCTACATATATAAAATCACAAATCCAACATCACAAATTACACTAAAATTGCGACACTTCGGTAGAGTACTACTCACTGGTATCAGTGTCCTTTGGTCGCAATTGCACACTAGGCCTAGCCTATAAAGGAGACTTAAATGAATAACGCAAATGATACAATCACCCCTTCACGTTTTACCACTCTAGATATGACTAAGATTGCCGTTGTGGCAGCCTTATACGTGGTCATCACCCTAGTCATCGCGCCGATTTCTTACGGCCCCGTTCAATTCCGGATTTCTGAATCTCTAAACTTCCTAGCCCTTCACAATAAACGCTATATCTGGGCAGTTTCTATCGGTGTTTTCATCGCCAACTTCCTGACTTACGGCCCAATCGACATGATCGTCGGCTCTGTTTCAACCTTTATCTTTCTATACATTGGTCGCTGGTTAGGTGATTATCTTGTCAAAATGGCCAAGCAAGCTCAATTTGGCTTATTGTCTGACCAATGGATTCGCTATATTACTTTGACAGTCATTTTCGCCCTATCCATGTTCACAACCACTACAACAATCGTATTAGTCGGTGCCGACGCCGCCTTCTTACCGATATATTTCTCACTAGCCCTGTCTGAATTTGCGGCCATGACCCTTGGTATGTTCATTATGTACCCAATAAGCAAACGAATCGATTTCGACCGCTAACAAGCGGATTCTTTGAATTGCCCTTTTTTGACCTTTATACTATGTAGTAGACAAATGAATATAAAAATTTGATAGAGAAATGAAAGAGTCATTTGAAAGGAGTTTTTCAAACATGAGAGTACTTGTTATTGGTGCCAATGGTGGCGTATCCCGTCACTTCGCAGATTTTGTAAAAGATTCAGAAACAGTAGAAGAAGTTGCAGCTATTCGTAACTTAGACCAAGCCCCCTTCTTTGAAGAACGCGGGATTGAATCAGTTTACTTAGACTTAACTAAACACACACAAGCAGACATTGAAAAAATTCTGACCGACAATAATATTGATTCAGTGATTTTCTCTGCCGGTGCTGGTGGATCAGGTGACGACATTGTTATGATGGTTGACCTTGATGGCGCTATTAAATCTATGCAGGCAGCTGAGGCAGTTGGTATCAAGCGTTTCGTGATTGTATCTACATTTAGAACTGGTCGCGAGGAAATCGAGAAAGGTGTCCTACGCGTTTATACCACTGCGAAAACTTACGCAGACGAATGGTTGAAATCACGCACCAACTTAGATTGGACCATTGTTCACCCAGGTGTCCTACGTGATCAACCAGGTTCAGGAAAAATCACTACCGAACCCCAAGCTGAAATCATTGATGTGGCCCGTCAAAACGTAGCCCAAACCTTACTAGCAGTTCTGGAAAACGACAATACTATTGGTAAAGAATTTGAAGTGGTAGATGGCGATACAGATGTCACAACAGCCGTTCAAAATCTATAAGTATGCATAAGTAAATAATCAGTAAATAAGTAAAAGGTGCCCGCGAACAAAGTCGCAGGCACCTTTTTCCTATTTAAATTAACATCTGACGTATTTACGTTTAAAACCTATCCGATCTCTTTCAATTTCCTTTTGAATCGACGCATAAGCATTCAAAGTTTGTGGTTTCTTGTGTTCACGCTCAATGACTAATTCACCAATTTCTTCCGCTACTGTTAGGGCTTTTTCAGATAAAGGAATATAGGATAAGCCAACCGTATAAACAAAGTTGTTCATTGAATGCTTGGTCCGTTCAGGTTGATCATGAATTGTTTCTTTAACTTGTTCCAACATAGCTGACAACTTATCTTTATCAAAATTGTCGTCTTTCAACCGACCCAACAACCAGCAATAAGTCGACCAGCCAGCTGACATCCTCAACTCCTCGCCAGAAGCAATCCACTTGTCCGCCACTTCTTGGGCGATATTTGCTTCAGATAAGGTCACAGCAACCACCCAATCAGCCAACATAAAGCAGTAAGCTTGGTCCAACCACCGGTCATAATCCGCTTCCGTCATGGCATTAGCGTCCGCAATCACACCTGCAAAGTACATGGCATCATAGTTTCCTGATGCATACAATTCTTCAGCAAGGTCTTGATTGATTTTAATCGCCTTCCGCATGGTTTTCATAGACCCAGTCGTTACCCCAAATAACGGCTCAACCGCCCCATTTGATAGGTACATTTTCTTGGTCCGCTCTTTCCCCAAAGATTCCAGTTCCGTCATCACTTCAGCGTATTCCATACCCTCACCCTATCTATCAAGTCGCTAACATCATTTAGTCTTCGCCTTTTATAGCCGTTTAAATTTTACTGCCTGTTAATTTAGTGACAATGGGTTCAGCCAGTTTAGCTCTAAAGGTTGAAATCATCGGTCCCGCAAAGAAACCTAAATAAACAGTCATTAAGCCAACCGGACCACCTAATAATAAGGCCATCAATAAGCATAAAATTTCATGGGCAAAACGGACTTGCGCATAAGAAAATTTACTTTTCTCCTCAACAGTTGGTGCAATTGCATCTAGGGGTGCTGTACCAATTCCGGCCGAAATGTATAAAGATGCACCGAATAGGAATATCGTACCTGCAATGACAGTCAATACAACCCGGATCAATAAATTCATATCACCGTCACCTAAACCTGCCTGATTAAAAAAGAAATCAAAAAATTCCACGATATAACCGACAAAGAACCAGTTGATCAGCGTCCCCAAGCCAAATTGACTACGGTCAACGAAGACTACGGCTAAAAATATAAATACATTAAAAATAACAACTACCGTACCAAAGCGAATGCCAGTTAAGGCCGAAATCCCCATATTCATTGCACTATATGGATCCATCCCCATATCGATCGTCCCAGATAATGAGATTCCAAATGCAATTGCCACACAACCAATAAAGGCCACAATGGCTCGGATCAGTAAATCTTTATTCAAATAATCTTTCATATAATAATCTCCTTTTTAATAATGTCCTTTATAATAATATCCTTTTTGCCGCTACTAAACTTGCATAAACGCGTCTAATTCCTCAAACGAAATTGGGTCAATGTGGCCATGCAAGTAGAAATCAGCGTCCAGTTGACTCAAAGTTTGACGTAAGAAAGCCATTTTCTCAGGGTCTAAATAAGAATTGTTGTAGAAGTCCTCAGTAATGGTGTCACCAATGAAGGCCACTTTTTCAGACGGAATATAGATAACCACCCCATCTTCAGAGTGCGGATTCACCACTGGGAAAACTTTCACTTCAAGGTTACCTAAATCAATATTCAGCTCACCCTCAAATTCCAAACCAGCTTGTTTTACTTTAATTTGGCTTACTGGATTGTCATACTCAACACGTATATATTGGTCACAAAAAGCACATTCTTCGCCTGTTTCAAGGCGTTCTTGCATCGCTTCCTCAGTCCACTTCCACTCAGCCATCACCCCTAATTGCGCATTGGTTTTTTTATTCGCTAAGACCGGCGTATCCACCGCATGAATCCCATAAGTATGGTCCCAATGCCAATGGGTAATTAAAGTCATTGCTTCTTTAGGTAAACCTAGACGTTCAACTTCCTGGTCAAAATTCGCTACATGGCTGGCAGAATTTCCAGCATCAATTCGCAAGGAAAACTTGTCTCCTTTGATATAACCCAGAACTGGGCGGTCCAAATCCCCATCCGCCGGCATATAATACACACGTTCTGTTAATTGCTTTAATTGTCTCATCCTTTAGCTCGTCTCCTTTTCAGTCAATTCATTATAACAAAATTTACAATCTTCCAATACCCCTAGAAATTTTACCCATATAAAAAAGGCTACAACATTTACGTCATAACCCTTTTTACTAATATCGGACTCTTCTTACGCATAAACATCCGTATGTCACTGCGTTCCGGCGGCTGTTCCACAAAAATCAAACTCTTCCTAATGCGTTAGAGGCGTCGAGTCTTAATGACTTTTGTCGCACCACCTATTATAAGCTAGCGATTTTCTCTTTGTCTGCGTCGCTCAAGTTAAAATCGAATACATTCAAGTTGTCTGCTTGGTGGTCTGCGTTATGAGACTTAGGAATCACGACCACACCACGTTCAATTTGGTAGCGTAATAAAACTTGGCCCCAAGTTTTGCCGTATTGTGCACCAATCTCATCCAAGATAGCACGAGAGGCTTCGTCAGTTCCCTTCATTGGCGCCCAAGCTGTGACAACCACATCGTTTTCAGCAGAATATTCAATAATGTCATCGTTCCAAACTTCAACATTTGATTTAATTTGGTTGACCATTGGTTGAATACGCGCGTTATCGATGATGATATCTAATTGGTCTTGGTCGAAGTTAGATACACCAATAGCTTTGATCTTACCTTCGTTATAGGCATTTTCTAAAGCATACCAAGTTTGTAGCATTTCATTTTCATTGTCCCAAGGGTGGTGAATCAAGTATAAGTCAATGTAGTCCGTTTGTAATGCTTCCAGTGAGGCATTTAAAGTCGCTTCAACTTTTTCAGCTGAACCCGCGTGGTCTAAATCACCAGGGATCTTAGATGTGATAAAGAAGTCCTCACGTGGTAAACCAGATTCTTTAATCGCTTTACCAACAGTCGACTCATTACGGTATGAAACCGCCGTATCAATAGCACGGTACCCTGCCGCAATTGCTGATTGCAATTCAGTCGTATCATCAGTCACTTCACCAAAATAGTCCCCGTCAACCTTACCAAAAGTGTTGGTACCAGTACCTAAAATTGGCATCTCTACGCCATTATTTAACGTTACAAATTCCATCATTACACGCTCCTTATATGCTCTCTATTGAAAAACAACTATCTCATTGACTTGAATATTTGGGTCAATACTTTGGACCACCGGACAATACTTGTGTATCATCTTGGTTGCCCGCTCAGCACGCCCCTGATTTTCCTCAGCCACTCTCACATACATAGTAATCGTGATTGCAGTAACTGGTTTGGCACTTTCCTCAGAACGGTCAAAATCAATGGCCACGTCATGGAAAGTATGGTCGATTTTTGAATTATTCAAAATATTCCGATATACACCCGCTGAACAGCCCGCAACCGCCAAGACAAAAGTATCCAAAGGCGAAAAACCAGTTTCCTTATTCAAAGGCCAGTTGCCCCCGTGGTCATTGACCGCCTCAGGACCCAAATCAGCCATATTTAAGTGTAAGGTCATCTATTCACTCCTCACTCAGCTAGGGACTGGATCACCAGCCCCCTAACTTCTTAATACTTTTATTATAGAAAAGAAATCAGGAAAATACTAGCAAACAGGACTCGCTCTGACCGAAAGAAATCAAGCATTTAAGCGTCTATTATCTTTAGCGAAAATAAACTTTCCCAAACTAAAAAGGTGGCACACTCACGTACCACCCTCTCTAAATCCGTATTTTAATTATCTGTCTTTTTCAGAATTTAAGATATCGCCTGTTGTTGCGTCGATATCATACTCAAATTCACGGTCGCCATCTACAGTAAATTCAATTTCATAATGGGCAACGTCATCGTAATCATCATCGTCGTCATCCACATCATCTAATTCAATTTCACGTTCTGTTAAGGCATCTTCAGTCGTGCCAGCGTCATCTAAAGCAATTTGCCATGCTTCATCTTCAGAAATAAATTCTCCTGAAGCAGCTTGGTCGGCTTCACTTGAGCTTGCACTCTCGTTGCTATCATCTGCATTGTCATCCGCGTCATCACCTGACGTGTCTTCAGAACTAGGTACCGTTTCAGAGCTTGTTTCACTTGAAGAAGCTTCTTGGCTGGTTGTTTCAGCTGTTTCGCTTGTAGTCGTATCTTCTTGACCACTGTTACCGCACGCCGCAAGTAAGAATACTGAGGCGAATAATGTTAGCGCACCTGTTTTTAATTTCATGGAATCTCCCTTTCGTTAAGCATAGTGTCGACTACTATAGTTAGCAAGATTGCTAACCTTTCATACATTATAACATATAGAAAAAAAGCTTCAAACCTTTTTATAACTTATACATCATAGATATCTGGTCTTCGGTCATTAAAGACGTTAATTGATGAACGAATGCCTTCAATAACAGAAAGGTCTACCTCTCCGTATTTTACGCCTACTTGTAAATCAGGAGTGACAACATACGCACCCCAAGGATCAATGATGGCTGAATGACCCCCATACAAAGCCTCTTCGTCTCCATTAACCGGTCCTCTTGAATTAGCCGATACGACAAACAACTGGTTTTCGATTGCCCGTGCCCGTCCCAAAGTATCCCAATGTAGATTCCGGACTTCAGGCCAAGCAGCCGGTGCAAATACAATCTGTGCATCCGCCAAGGCTAAAGCCCGCACCCACTCAGGGAAACGCAAGTCATAACAAGTGACAATACCACATTTGACCCCGTCCAATTCAAAGGTCACACTCGCTTCACCCGCTTCAAAATAACCATTTTCCTTGGCCGGTGAGAATAAATGGGCCTTATCATAAGCTGCAAGCTCTTGCCCTTTTCGGTTATAGATATAGGCCGTATTAAATAGCTTGTCACCACGCCTATTGGCCACCGAACCCCCAACCACATTGACTTGGTAGTTTTTAGCGAACTGGCTTAAAAATTGACGACTCACCTTGCCATCCTCGTCCGCTCGCTCTTTCACATCTTCCGGCAAGAAGGATGTATTCCATAATTCTGGCAGCACAATCACATCCGGTTGATTGGTCGTCGCTTCTTCCATCAACGCTTGAATCGTTTGAAAATTCTCTGCCACCTGGCTTTGTTGTAAGGCTGCTTGTACAATCGCAATTTTCATCATATTCCTCCTAATAACCCTTTTCTCCATTATATAAGAGTCCCTTCCAAAAGTAATTTAAAGGGCTTAATTCCTTGGAAAAATAGCCTTCGCGGTCTATATGATGGACATTTCATTTAAGTTTTAGTTGACTACTTGATTCGCCATGTGATAAATTAGCCAATATCAAATCGTAATGGTTACGATTTATCAACTTTGCCCCTAGCTAAGGCAAAAAACGTATTGGGTACCCAAATACATGTGATTGAATATTGTTTTGGAAGAGAGGATACATTGATGAATAAGAGTTTGACATTCGCTTTATTGACCTTAATGGGAGCTGCCCTTTTGGCGGCATGTGGACAAGCAAATACTGAGGCAGATGCGGGAAATGACGGGGACAAATTAGAAATTGCAACAACGATATACCCTGTTTATGCCTTCACAAAAGAAATTGTTGGCGACCAAGCTGACGTGAGTTTAATGGTACCAGCGGGCACAGAAGCTCATGACTATGAACCTTCTGCAAAACAAATTGCGACCCTAAACGAATCAGATGCCCTAATTTACCACAATGAAAATATGGAAACTTGGGTGCCTTCTGCAGAATCAAGCATCAACGAAGATGTAAATGTGATTAAAGGAACTGAAAACATGGTACTACTGCCAGGTTCTGAAGACGACCATGACCACGATCACTCTGATGAAGAAGGACACGAAGGTCACTCACACGCCTACGACCCACACACTTGGGTGTCACCATATCGTGCCATCATGGAAGTGGCATCTATTACAGCCCAATTAAGCGAATTATATCCAGATATGGCCGAAGAATTCCAAGGCAATGCGGATGCTTATATTGAAGAATTAAATGAGTTAGACGCCTTATATACAGAAGCCTTTGAGAATGCTAGTCGCCAAGACTTCGTTACTTCTCATACTGCCTTCACCTATCTAGCCGTTGATTACGGTTTAAATCAAATCGGGATTGCTGGTCTAACACCTGAAGAGGAACCATCAGCAGCCCGTCTAGCCGAATTAGCTGACTACGTAAAAGAAAATGATATTCAATATATCTACTACGAAGAAGCAGGCTCAGACAGCATGGCCAAAACACTGGCTGATGAAGCAGGGGTTGAAATGGCTGTCCTAAATCCGCTAGAAAGCCTTTCTCAAGAAGCTATGGATGAAGGTGCTGACTATATTTCTGTTATGAAGGAAAACCTAACTTCATTACAAAAAACAACAGACCTACCAGCCGCAGACGCAGAAACTGCTGAAGAAGAAACTGAACAAACAGTCTACAATGGCTACTTTGAAGATGCTGATGTAGCAGACCGTACCTTATCTGACTATGCAGGTGAATGGCAATCTGTTTACCCATTCCTTGAAGACGGTACCTTAGACCAAGTCTTTGACTACAAGTCTAAATTAAACGACGGCATGACCGCTGAAGAGTACAAAGAATACTACACAACTGGTTACCAAACTGACGTCGATAATATCAACATTACTGACAATACAATTGAATATATTGTGGCCGGTGAAAGCAAGACATTCGAGTATAACTATGTTGGTTATGAAATCTTAACCTATGAAAAAGGAAATCGTGGTGTTCGTTTCTTATTTGAAACAAACGACCCGGAAGCCGGCGACTACAAATACGTGCAATTCTCAGACCATAATATTGCACCCGTTGAAACAGGACACTACCATATTTACTGGGGTGGCGAATCACAAGAAGCCCTTCTTGAAGAAGTAGACCACTGGCCAACATACTATCCAACTGATATGTCTGGCTTAGAAATCGCACAAGAAATGACGGCTCACTAACCTAGAATATAATGATTCATATTTTACATATAAACAAAATACCTGGTGTTTTTCTAAACTCCCAGGAGTACTAGCCAATTAAAAGCCGCTAGTCCGCAAAAGGTGAGACAAAAATCGTTCAAGCTCGCAGTACTGGCGTAAATAGTTGTAGTGATGGCACATCACGAAACTTATTTGCGAAGTGGTTTCTAAACTATATTGACTTGTTTTACCCATACATACACAAAAAGGAAGATCTGCTTTTGACAGGTCTTCCTTTTTGATTTGTAGACGCTTATTCTCTACAAGTTATCTTGGATATCTGCTTCAATATCTGCGGGTTCTGTTGTTGGGGCATACCGTTTAATAAAGTTGCCTTGCCGGTCTACTAAAAATTTAGTGTAATTCCATTTTACTAGACCATTACCAGATGCTTTTTTCAGATACGAAAATAATGGTATTGTTTTAGGTCCGTTTACGGATACCTTATCGAACATAGGAAATGAAGTGCCAAAGTTTAGTGCGCATGCTTCTGCAGCCCCTTTACCATCCTCAGGTTCTTGCATGAATGAATTTGAAGGGAATCCAAGTACCTTAAAGCCCTCACGTTGATATTTTTGGTGTAAGTCTTCAAGTCCTTCTAATTGAGACGCTAGTCCACATTTAGTTGCTGTATTTACAATCAACAACAAGTCCCCTTCATAATCCGCTAGGTTTTTATCATGCCCATTAGCATCTTTTACAGTGTAATCATAGATAGTCATCATATTTCTCCTTTTTATAGTAGAAACGCTTCAAAGCCTTCTGTATCTTAGGTTAAATGATACGCCTTTTTACCTGTGAAAGCGAACAATCACGTTTAAATATTGATTATTTATCATCAATGTGCTTTCGCTAGTTGTTGAGTCTTACATCAATAATATTTGCTTGTACTAGTAACCACGTTACTAAAATTTATTAACTTCTATCGTTAACTTACGTTATTAAGCCAGAGTCTGGAGCTTTCCTAGTATACCTTAGCAGTGAAAGAGGATGGTCTGACTATTCATTCTTTGGACTTCGCCCCTTACAGATTAAATAGTCAGCCAAGCCATTAGACCTTGGCTGATGAGTTTCCCACTGCTTTTGAGGCAATGATAGGAAAAGTGTAGGCTGAAGGCTTATATATGCAAAGTAACAAGTACTAACACAAAGTTTAAGTCAATGGCTAACTGATATCTTTTTTTACATATATGATAAAGTAAAATTGAGAAACTTAGATTATATGGTGGTATCCATTTTTATACCCTAACCATTTGCAAATGTAAGAGCTTTCATGATATAATATATCAAATTCCTAAGAGAGAGGTTCTTTATATATGGCTAAATACGAAGAGGTAGCTGGCGCGTTGGTCCGCTACATCAATGAAAATGAATTAAATGCAGATGATAAGTTACCCAGTATCCAAGAAATGGTGGACTACTACCAAGTGAGTAAGAATACGGTATTATCTGCCTTAAATGACTTAGAGAAACAAGGGTTAATCTACCAAGTACGTGGTTCTGGAGTATATGTACGCGGTAATCAACGTAAGGGTTATATCAACCTATTAAACCTAGGTGGGTTTAATTCAACCTTGAGCCAATTTAAAATCGATTCTAAAGTTTTATCCCTTGCTTTAATTGCACCAACTGAGGAAGCGGTAGAGAATTTAAAAATTGATGACCCAGCAAAAACAAAGGTCTACCATGTTACCCGCATCCGCTACATCGAAGGGCGCCCCTTCTGTGTGGAGGAGTCTTATTTTGACAAGGATATAATCCCTTACTTAAGTGAAGAAATTGCTTCAAATTCCATCTTCGACTATATTACAGAAGATCTGGAAATTCCAATTGGCTATGGTGACCACTTCTTGCGTGTTGGGAAATTGAAGGCTGAGCAAGCTAACCATTTAAATTTAAGTGAAGGCGATCCTTGTTTAAAAACAGAGTCGATCTTCCATTTAAATAATGGGAAACCGTTCGACTATTCTAAAGTCACTTACCACTTTGAGGAAACACAATTCTTTATTCAAGGTGCGAGCACTCAATACCGTTATTAATTGAAATTGACCAAAGACAAAGGACGCGATTGGCTCGCGTCCTTTGTCTTTGTGCTTAAATGCTGTGGATAATTGATAAGGTCAAGGCCGTAATAGCTGCTGACCCAACTGTAAAAGGTGTTACCCTAAATAGTAAGGTGTTGTACAAGTCTTTTTGGTCTTTTCCTAGGTATCCTGATGAAGCGAGTAGTAAACTACCGCCATCCGAGAATGGTGTAACGGTTGCTGCAAATCCACCGATAATAATACAAACGGCCATGATGGCTGGACTCCAACCTGTTGTTGCGTATAGGGCAGGCAATGTTGTAAAGAATAGTGGTGCAATAACCCCAATAGTTGAGGAGAAAATTGACATACAACCACATAGTAAGGCGATGGTTACTGGAATAATTGGCCATGGTACATAAGAAATTAAGGCTGCTAGCGACTCAGTAATCCCTACTTGAACCCCTACCCCAATTAATAATGAAATCCCACAAGTCATCCAGATTACTGACCAAGGTGTCCGGTTGAGTACTTTTTGTCCGTCTGCTAATTCAAACATGTAGGCAATAACCCCAAATACAATCCCCATTAAACCTAGGTTTAGTGAATCACTAATAGAGGCGATGAATGGGATTGACCCACCAGTAAAGTTATCGATGATAGGAAAGATTAACATAATACCAATGAAAATGGTCATTAGGGTTAAAGTCTGCTTTTGTTTAGGATTTAAGGCTTCTGGTGCTTTCAACTCTACTTGCTTGTAGGCGTCATTTTTCCGGTCTCTAAACATTAAGAATAATAGCAATAAAATTGGATAAATGGCGGATACGATAAATAATTGCCATGAAATTTCTTGGGCCATATCGGCGAAGCCTGTGGAAGCCATCAAACCTTGAACGATAGCGCCAAGGGGTCCGAATGGAAATATACCACCAGCAAGTGCCCCTTCGATTACGGCAATGGCGATGATTCGGGTGTCTAAATTGTTTTCCTTAGCGATATTTAAAGCTAGGAAACCAACGATAGGTACCGATCCCCAAATGGACCCGCCCAATCCTGAAATTAGGGCTGCGGCGAAGAAGAAGCCAAAGGGTAACCAAAATAGGTGGTTTCTAAAGGCATAGATCAAGTGGTGGCCGATAATTTCTAAGGTCCCATTCTCATTGGCAAAGTTGAAGAAGAAGGAAACCCCGAAGATCATCATAAATAATTCAACTGGCCACAAGGCAAAAATCTCATCGGGACTAAGTCCAATCATGAAAGAACCTAGTATGTAAGCAAAGACGACCCCAACTATCCCTGCATTGACATCAAATTTTTCCCCTAAGAAGATAGCTAGTATAATTGCGCCTATGATTAACAACATATAAGTCATTCGTTTCCCTCATTTCGTTTCGTCTTTTTAATTCTTAAATTAATTCATGTATTTCAACATATTCTCTGGTGCGTATGCACTATCTCTTTGGTTGACTTCATCTAAACCAATAAAGTCGTTGAATTCGTCAAATGTAATCATCTTGTCCTGGTAGTTTTCGGTTGTGCCTTCATCTAACAAGGTTTGTAGTAGGTTCTTTTCTGTATAGGCTTGAGCGTATGTTAAGGCCGTTGGGTATACGATAATATTGAAACCTAATTTTTCTAGTTCAGCGGTCTTAGTTAATGGTGTTAACCCACCTTCAATCATGTTGGCCATCATAAAGGTGTCTGGGAAGGCTTCGTGAATTTCTTCAAATTCTTCAAAGCTTCGTGGTGATTCGATAAAGATTAAATCAGCCCCAGCAGCCTTATAGCGACGGCTACGTTCAATAGCTTCTTCTAAGTCATAAACGGTTCTTGCATCTGTTCTTGACATGATTAAGAAATCATCGTTTTTACGAGCTGCTACTGCCACCTTGATTTTTTCTTCTAGGGTTTCAGTTGGTTCAACCATTTTCCCAGACATGTGCCCGCAACGTTTGGGCCAAACCTGGTCTTCAATGAAGATGCCAGCTGCACCAATAGCTTCGTAATTTTCAACCGTCCGGCGTACATTTTCCAAGTCACCGTATCCAGTGTCTGAATCGGCGAATACCGGAATATCAACGGCATTGATGATGTCCCGAGTGCGTTCTAGGGACTTACCAAAATCTGTTACCCCGCGGTCTGGCATGGCAAAGGCTGAAGCAGAGGTTGCATAACCGGCTGAGAAGACCGCATCAAAACCTAGTTTTTCAGCGATCTTTGCTGCTAAGGCATCCGGTGCTACAGGTAGCTGTAACGCCTTACCTGAATAAATATGATTTTTAAATTGCTTACGTATTCTTTCGTTTTTTAACATAGCTACCTTCCTTTACTTCAATAAGTCTGCCATGGCGGTTTCAAGTGCTTTGTGAGCGGCTAAGGCTAAATGGCCTAAATCTAGATAACCGTAGAAGTTATCGGCGTCAATTGCTTTAGCTGTTTGCCCTGCTTTTAATGTAGCTAATAATGGCAATGGTAAATCAGCCTTGGCTAGGGTTTCTAGATCAGCGTCTGTATAGTGGTCTAAGATAATGGCTTTGGCACCCGCGTTATAGGCATATCGTGCTCGGTCTTTAAATCCTTCTAGACCGTATTCATGCAAACCTTCTAGCCGCGCCCAAATTTCAATGTCTGAGTTTTCAATGCCGTCAAGTCCTGCGCGAATTTTCCCAATGAAGTCCTCCGCAGTGGTTGTGGCTGGTTGATCAGTGTTGTGGGCCGGGTATTTTTGATCTGATAAAATCATGATGTCCGCACCCGAACGTTCCAATTCTTTTGCTGCATAGTAGGTGTTTAAAGGATTCCCAAATCCCGATTGTAGATCTAACAACAAGGGTTGCGCCTTCTTCAATCCCAAACTGAATGCATAATTTTTATATTCAGTGATCGACAACAACCCTTGGTCACCCTCCGCAATTAAATGGTCAGTGGTTAATTGACCAGATAGGAAAATGGCTGGTGCCTTGCTGTTGGCTAACATTTGAAAAGTATGGCCGTCGCCACAAGCGGGAATGATCGCTGTGGGAGCTTGTTTTAAATCTGCTAATAATGTCATTGAAAAATCCTCCTAATCACTACTACAAGTCTGTTATATGGCTTACTAGTGACAATTTGATTCGTCTTATCTTTATTGCTCCTAGTTTTTTACATATATTTTAAGTTTTTAGTAAATAAAAAAAGCGCCCTTTGACTGGTTAAGTCAAAGGGCGCTTTCTGCACGGTACCACCTTTAATTTTTCTAATAGTTGGTTAGACTATTAGACTCACGTTGACGGGACATTCATCCGATCAACTGGCATTTTAACGGCAGCACCCGGTAAACACTCAACCACCCTTTAGGTGGATCGCATCTACAGCTCAAAGTCTACTTTTCAATTAGGGCTTGTCATACCTTCTCAACAATCGGTACTTTCTGTGCACAAGCGTCTAACTTACTTCTACTTCTCAACGCATCAACTTGTTTTATTTACTGACATCAGTATATTAAAATTTATGATAAGTGTCAACAACAATTTTAATATAATTCTAATATAGTTCATTCTATCTTAATAATCTTCGATTTCTTTACGGACAGAATAGGTATGATATTGGCCGTGACGGGTATTTAAGGCTGCTTCAATATCTGTTAACGACAGGCCTCTTTCAACTAATAAAACTAGCAGGTGGTAAAGTAAGTCACTGGTTTCAGATACTAATTCATCATTTCCTTGACCGGCCTGGGCATTTTTCGCGGCGATCACGACTTCCGTCATTTCCTCCCCGCATTTTTTAAGAATCTTATCCAAACCCTGTTCCATCAAGTAAGACGTATACGACCCTTCTTTAGGATTGCCCACTTTGTCGACCACCGTTTTTTCAAGGATATTCAAGTTGAAGAAATCATCTCCAAAACATGACTGGCTACCCGTATGGCAAGTTGGGCCAGTTGGGCGCACCTGTACCAATAGGGTATCTTGGTCACAGTCCAACTCAATTTTTACCACTTCTTGCAAGTTGCCTGAAGTTTCACCCTTTTTCCAAAGACGTCCTTTAGAACGTGAATAAAACCAAGCTACACCTTCACTTACCGTTAGTTCGTAAGCTTCTTCATTCATGTAACCCAACATTAAGACTTGATTTGTCCGGTAATCTTGCAAGATAGCTGGGACAAGCCCACCGTTTTTGCCAAAATCAATTGCTGTCATTTACTAGTCAATCCCTTCTGCGATAAGTGCTGCTTTTAAATCTTCGATCGCTACTTCTCCCTTGTGGAAAATAGATGCCGCAAGTCCTGCCTCTAGGTTTGTTTGTTGGAACAAGTCAATGAAATCTTGGATACCGCTCGCACCACCTGAAGCGATAATTGGAATCGAAACGGTCTCAGAAGCCAATTTCAAGAATGGAATATCAAAACCTGTGTAGGCACCGTCAGTATCAATTGAAGTGATTAGTAAGGCGCCAGCACCGCGTTCTTCACACTCTTTACACCATTCAAGGGCGTTAATGTCGATTTGCGTTTGACCTGCGTTAGTGTACACGAAGTAGTCACCTTTCGCTTCATCATAAGCCATATCTACGGCAATCGTTACCGCATCAGAACCGAATTTGGCTACCGCTTCATTAATGAAGTCAGGATTTTTTACAGCCGCTGAGTTAATACCGACTTTGCTGGCACCTGCATCAAGAGCGTCTTGAATATCTTGAACAGAGGCTATTCCCCCACCAACAGTCAATGGAATATCAATAGCGTTGGCTACATCCGCAATCATTTGCGTACGTAATTGGTGACCGTCAGTCGTTTTCGTAATATCTAGGATGACTAATTCATCAGCACCTGCGTCTGAATATTTTTTGGCAAAATCAACGGGGTCCCCTAACTCTTTTACATCTACAAAGTGAACACCTTTGACTAATTTACCGTCGCGCGTATCTAAACATGGAATAATCTTTTTCATAGTTTACAGTCCTTCCCAAAAACTTGGATTCTGTGCAGCTTTTCCGACAATTGCTTGGTTTACGCCTTGTGCTTCAAGGGCATCTAAATCATGCCGGCTCCTCACACCGCCAGAAGCAACGACTTGGTGTTTGGTGATACGTTGGATTTGGCCCGTCTTCTCTACATTAGGGCCGGCTTCCATGCCATCTTTATAAATATCAGTATAGATAATGCCGGCGATATCTAAGTCGGCAATTTCTTCAAGGTATTCTTGGATGTAGCGGCCAGATGCCTCTTTCCAACCATTGATATAAATCGCTTCATCTTTACAATCTAGACCAACATAGATACGGCCAGGATACTTAGCGACAGCTTCTTTTAACCAAGGCACATCCATGATGGCTCTTGTACCTAGAATGAAGTAGTCAATGCCTAATTTATCGTATAAATCGATAGTTTCTAAGTCGCGGATACCGCCACCGATTTCTAAAGGAATATCAGTTAGAGATTTTAAAACTTCAACAGTGTCACCTTCAACAGCCGCTTGTTTAGTAGCGCCAATCAAGTCCACCACGTGAATTCTCGTCACCTGTGGGAATTGGCTGTAGTAGGTCACCGCTTCGGCTGCTGACATCGGCATGACGACTTGTTTGTCATAGTCACCTTGTTGTAAGCGAACGCTTTTGCCATCAATCAGGTCAATAGCAGGGATAATTTCCATGGATAATTGCCTCCTTTTTGTAAAAATGATTTTATTTTACTTATGAAGCCAACGGCTTCTTTTTAAGTCTGTGTAGTAATCATTTATAGATCGTGTATTGAATATATATATCAATCAATATCCAACGACATGCCACTTATTCTTGATCAAAACACCCTGACTTATTGAATCAATCCTTTTGAGGATGGGACGCCGCCGTCTGTTTCTTTCAAAGCGATTTTTAGGGCACGGGCGAATGCTTTAAAAATGCCTTCGATTTCGTGGTGGGTGTTGCCGTTTTTCAATAGGTCAATATGTAGTGTCATGCGAGCGTTCATAGCTACGGCGTAGAAGAATTCTTTGACAAGTTCGGTATCAAAGGCCCCCACTTTTTCAGCTGAAAAGTTGGCGTCATAAACTAAGACTGGTCGGCCTGATAAGTCTAATACGACACGGGCTAAGGTTTCGTCCATGGGCAAAAAATATGATCCGTACCGTTCGTATGAAGGTTGGGCTTGGTAAAGGTCACGAATAGCTTCACCCAGTAAAATCCCAATATCTTCAGTGACATGATGGTCATCAACCCAAGTGTCCCCCTTGGCTTCAACATATAAATCAAGGCCCGAATGGAAGGTAAATAGGGTTAACATGTGGTCAAGGAAACCCACGCCAGTATTGATGGATGTTTGTTCAGACCCATCCGTCTTAGCCAGGCCCAGCTTGATTTGCGTTTCTAAGGTATTCCGCTCTTTAATCTTCAATTTGTTCCCTCCATGCTTTGATTGTTGCCTTTAACTTGGGATATTCAGCTGAATCGATTACCGAATATCGCGCCGCATTTACCATTTTCCCATCTGCATACTTACGGCCAACGAAGCCATTGTCCGCTAAATACTGGTCTAAATCTGGGACCAAATCGCCAAAGATAAACACAAAATTCGTTGCGGACGGAATCACAGTGACTAGATCAGCAACCTGGTCAAAAGCCTCCTGCAATTCCTGCTTGATATCGCGTTGGTAATTCACCCACTCATCTAGTCGCTTGGTATCCTCAAACAGCTTGCTGGCAAGGTTTAGTGACACACTATTCATAGGATAAGGGTGGTTAATCTCCTTCAATTTGTCGAAACGAGGTCCCTGCCCAAAGGCGATACCAACCCGTAAACCCGCTACCCCATAAATCTTAGATAGGGTCCGAATAAATAGGACGTTGTCATTATCTGGTCGTTGATAGTCCTGGCCGAATTCAATATAAGCTTCATCGATCACAAAAGTGATATCTCGATCTGCCGTTTCATCCGCCAAGTTCTGTAAAAATTCCTCAGAAAACTGCTGGCCCGTAGGATTTTGCGGGTTCGACAAGAAGAATAAAGACGGCTTAAATTCATCTAAAGCTCCGATAATTGTGTCTAAAGTAAAAGTGAAGTCCTTTTCACTCTCTACCTGGAAAAAGGGGAAGTCCAACTGGTTGGCGTAATCCTGGTACATAAAGAAATCAGGATCAACTGCCAAGACACCCCCGCGGCCAAACTGGATAATCAATTTCTGAATCCACTCATCTGACCCGTTAGCAACAGCCACATTCTTTGGATTAAGACCGGCGTAATTTGCATACGCCGCGATGAAATTAGCTTCTTCGTCTTCAGGATACTGGTTAAAAGGGGTGGCCAAGACCGCATCCACAATATCTTGATCTGACAAGGGACGAATTGGAGAGGTGTTGCGGTTCATAATTACCGTGTCACCCTCTTGATTCACTTCAATCGTTTTTAAATAATCCTCGGTTTTCATAGCTTACCCTTCCTTTCGAATGGCAATTGACTGAGCATGGCAATCCAGACCTTCAGCCTCAGCAATCGCTTGACCAGCTGGCCCAATAGCTTCATAGCTGGCTTTTGATGTATTAATAATAGCATGTGAAGTCCGGAAATCATTGGCGGTTAAACCATGCGAGAACCGGGCAGTCCGCCCAGTTGGTAAGACATGCGATGGCCCTGCCACATAGTCACCAATAGCTTCCATAGCGTAGTAGCCTTTGAAAACAGCACCCGCGTATTTGATTTGTTCAACAATCTCATCTTGAGCTGTATGTTGAATGGACACGTGCTCTGGTGCAATGTCATTCAATACGGCGATCAATTGCTCTCTCGTATCACAGATTGCATAGTGATTGTTTTTAACTGAAGCTTCAATAATGTCCGCTCTTTTTTGGCTCGGCAACAAAACTTGCATGCGGTCGGCTATTTTGCCAAGAAAATCTTCTGACTCACATAAGAGGAAAGTCCGAGCGTCTTGGTCATGTTCCGCCTGAGCGAAAATATCGTAAACAATGGCATCAACCGGAATCGTTTCATCCACATATAGGAGGATTTCACTCGGCCCAGCAATAGCATCAATCGATACATCCCCGTTGACCAACCGTTTGGCAGTCGCCACATAGGCATTCCCTGGACCACAAATCTTGTCTACCCTAGGAATCGTTTCCGTCCCGTAAGCCATAGCAGCAACGGCTTGCGCCCCACCAATCGCATACACATTGTCTCGGATCCCGCATAAGTATAAGGCTGCGAAAGTCACTGATTCTTCCGTGAAAACAGGCGTTGTCACCACCAATTTTTCGACCCCCGCAACAAGGGCTGGCACAACCGTCATCAAAACTGTTGACGGGTACAAGGCCTTCCCACCAGGAATATAAAATCCTGCACTATCTAAAGCGTTGTAAACATAGGAAATTTCTTCCCCTGGTCGGTCTGAGTATAAGGCAGCTTGTTCATAACGTTCAATTCGGTCTTTAGCAATCCGCAAAGCTTCTTTTAAAGTTGGATCTAAGTTGTCCCAAGACGCTTTTAAACGTTCAAAGGAAACTTTAAAATCTTCTGGATTCGTATAGGCTTGCCCATCGAATTGGTTAGTATAGTCAATGACTGCCTGGTCTCCACTTGCCTGAACCGCTTGAATCATCTCTTGCACAGCCACCAACCGGTTTAGGTCTACTGTCTCTTGATTCTTTGTGCTAAATGCCGCTTGAAATGCTGCTACATCCACTTATACCACCTCAATTTCTTGCATAAACTTGTAGATTTCCTTCTCTTTCGTATAGAATGACTGCTTGTTGGCAATCAGTCGTGCTTGTACCGGCAAAATAGTTTTGTACTCCTCTAGGTCATTTTCTTTTAAGGTTGTCCCAGTTTGGACAATATCCACAATCGCATCAGCTAAGCCTAGAATCGGTGCCAATTCAACCGAACCGTTTAAGAAGATTAACGATACATCTTGCTTTTGTTGGTTAAAGTACTTGCGGGTAATATTTGGAAATGATGTTGCCACCACTTTGATATCTGATTCATCCAAGTTAGTAGGCCCGGCAATCGCTAGTCGACATTGACCAAATGGCAATTCAGACACATTCAAGACATTGAACAACTTTTCGGCAATCGTGTCAGACCCTACAACACCGAGGTCCGCAACCCCCTGCTCCACATAAGTAGGGACATCTTTTCCTTTTGCGAAAATGAATTTAACCCCGCCAACCTCACGGAAGAGATCACGACCACTATCTGTCAAGGCCTCCGCATAGTCATTTAAATCCTTATCTGCTAAAAATTTATTGAAAGCCTTGTAAACACGACCCTTTGCTAAAGCCACAGTAATCATAGAAATCCTCCTTTAGATAAATTCAATCCAATCCCAAACCAGCCGTTAGCGTACTGTCCACCTGAGAAGATAGGTTTGGAATTCCCTTGTAAAAAGGCTTGGAAATAAAAGCCGTTGTAGTATTTTTGCGGCGACCGGAATGATAAATCAAGCACCATTTTGGTGTTTCGCTTTTCAAGCGTATCTTTAAGCAAATGAATCACAGCCATTTCCTCCGTATCGCCAAAGTCTTTCTTCACTAAATCAAATTGTGCTGATACCGGCTTAGCCATTAACTGGTAGAAATAATGGTCTTTACCAATGGTGTTACCTAGAGCCGACAAGTTCTTTTCAATTACATAGCCCTTAATTTCAGGACCAAAAGCAAATTTTTCAATGTATTTATCTAAAATTTCTTCGTTGTTTACAACAATCATATTGAAAGACGCTTGACTCATCTGTTCAACGAAATCTAAATGCAGTTCAATGGTATTAGCCATTTGACTAGCACTTGGTTCCACTAATTCAACACCTGCTTGGTAAGTTGATTGGTGGTCTCTCACCATTGGACCATAGTATGCGAAGTTATCTTGTTTAAGATCGTAAGTCTTCATGTAATTTAAAATGGACCGAGTCCAGTCACTACGAATGGCATATAATTGCCCTTCCTTTTCAAATACAATGTTGCTTGGGTATTCGGCTTTGCCGTCCCCATCGAATGGTTCAACCATATTCAAATCAATTAATTGGAAACCAGCATTCGATACTGTTTCAAGATAATCTCTCGCTAATGAAATTCGTTGTAATACGTAAGATGTTGCCATGTTGCCCCTCCTTTAAAATGCAAAATGTTATAAAAAAAACGCCCCCAATCCATCACTGGATCAAGGACGCCGAAACGTGTTCCCACCTTAATTCGTTATAAGTTCACACTTATAACCTCATTGACTAGTCTTTATCCGCTAGTCTGGCTATAACGGTGCCACCGGACTAAGTGTCATTTAAGCAAAGGCGTGTCTTCATAGGGGACATTGTCTGTTCACAGCAACCACAGACTTTCTGGAAATGTTGATCCTATCTCTTAATCTTTACTGTCTCTCACTTGATTATACTCATAATAAAATGTCCAAATTAAAAAGTCAAGTGAATCTTAATAATATTCTAATTTTAGGGTGAATAATTCTAAACCCTACGGCTTGGCTGACTATACATTCTGTAAGGCGTGAACACCAAACAGAATGACATACGTCAGGCCATCCTGTGCTCACCGCGAAAGCATGCTAGGTAAGCTTCAGCCTTGGCTTTAAAATTTAGCCGTAGCCTCTAATAAAAATGAAGTGACTTTTTTATAATTTGCATTGAATAATTCTTTTTAATTTGCTGATTTTAGTTAAGTGTAAGCATTATTCTAGTAAAAATTAACAATGCTTTTCAACCATTTCCTTAAGTATGTTTTCTTTTACCCGTGGACAAACGTTGTCAATGCTTTGTCAAAAAAGTACTGCAATAGAACGTAAGAGAATAATCTGCGTTAGTTGAACTTTTATACACGACTGCTCTCTTAAGTAGCGAATTGATTTGTATAGCAACAACCCTCCCTCAATATACATACGCTTGTCAACCTATCCCCTTTTTGCCAATAAAAATCATTAAATGATTTTTATAGAATCCTGCTATTGACACTTGAAGTGTATTAACCATATAATACAGATAAGAAAAGTGTATTGATTGACTAACACACTTTTGTTAAAGCATTTTTGAAAGGAGGGTCTTCATGGTTGTGTTTGATAAGCAGGCGCCAATTTATGTGCAATTAGCCGACCATTATAAGGGGGAAATTGTTGCTAGCCGATTGATGGCTGGGGATAAGTTGCCCTCTCGTCGTGATATCGCCAAAACGTTCAAGATTAACCCTAATACGGTTCAGCGGGCGTTTAAATCATTAGAGGAAGAAGGGATTATTGTGTCAGAAGCCAATGTGCCGAGTCGAGTGACGGAAAACCAAATGATTATTCAACAATTAAAGCGTGATGCTTTGGAGCAGGCCATGGCGGTCTTCTATGATACGACCCAGGTCTTGAATATGGACCCGCATGAGATTGCCACTTACATGACAGAATATTTCCAAAAACGAGGTGAACAAGATGATTGAGATTGAAAAGGTGAATAAATTTTACGGGGCGAAGAAAATTCTCGAGGATGTATCTTTCTCTATTAAACCAGGGGAAATTACGGCTTTAATTGGGGAGAATGGGTCTGGAAAAACGAGTTTGATGAACGGTTTGATGAAGTTAACCCCAGTCGCTTCTGGTCAGTTTTTAATTGATGGTAAACCGATCGATTTTAATGATTTTAATCGGATTTCTTACATTCCTGACACCATCATCGTGGTGAAAGAGATGACTATTCAAGAAGCTTTGGATTATATGGCCACATACTATGATACTTATGATCCAGTCTTAGCTGAAGACTTGGTGACTTTCTTCAATTTAAATCCTGATGAAAAGATTTCACACTTGTCTAAGGGGAATACGGCTAAGGTGAATTTACTGCTAGGTCTAACTTTAAACTCGGATTATCTCATCATGGATGAACCGTTTTCTGGGGTTGATATCTTTACTAGGGAAGAGATTGCCAATGTTTTCACCAGTAAGTTGATGGCTGGGCGCGGCGTCTTGATTTCAACCCATGAGATTAATGAGATTGAAACTTTGGTGGACCGGGTAGTCATGCTAAAAGACCGCCGGATTATTCAAGATTTCTATACGGAAGATTTACGTTTAGAAGAAGGCAAGTCGATTACCGATAAGATGTGGGAGGTGTATCGCTAATGACAAAATTACTGAATTTAATAACGGATGAATTAAAACGGGCGAAAGTGTTCTATTTCCTGCTGATTGCTTTTGTATTAGTGACTGAAGGAATCATGGTTTTTAGAAACGTCAGGACAAGCTTTATGGCGATTGCATCCGGAAATACCTCGGATTACCCCTTCCCTATTACCAATTTAGCATCTGCTTTTGATGATAGCATGGCCTTTACCATGATTATTGGGGCCACTGGTTTTGCATTACTCGCTTATTCGGTCTTTTCCTGGATTCGTGACTGGCACTTTCAGGGAAACTTTATTTACCGATTGTTAACCCTACCTGGAAACCGGGCACCAATTGCATATGCCAAGTTAATCTCTACTTTAATCATGATGGCTGGGATTTTGATTTTACAATTGGTCGTATTCTATGTTGCAAACGCCGCTTTTTCTATCATGTTTGCTGATAGCTACACCACGATACCCGTTCTCATTCAACTTGCAACCAAAATGCAGACGAGTTTAGTCTTGTTCCCGCCTTACCCAGGACAAACCTTTCTGACTTATGGTGGTGGCCTATGGTTCTTATTCACCTTAATGAATAGCATGATCATTTTACTTAGTGCGAAAGGTTATACTTGGACGCGGACTTTATTAACAATCGTCATTTACTGGGTAGTATCCATTGCCCTTGTCTACCTGATGGGCTTTTCAACACTCACTATGCCACTTACTGCGACAGAAGGGACTATTATCGTCTTAGTCTTCATTTATGCCGCAAATATGATCAACGGTTATATGATGTCATGGTTGATGAACCATTATGTCAGTATTTAAGAAAGGAGGTATCATGATGAAAATGCGTAAACAAAACTGGCTGACACTTATTTTCCTAGTGGTAATTGCTGGCGTGTCCTTATTCGTCTGGCTTGGGGTTGGCACTTTTAAACCTGTTAAGGTAACTAGTGTAAACCCTGAAGTTAGCGGGCAAGAAACCCAAGCATCGAGTCTTTATCTAACAAGCGAAGACGATCAGAATTCAATTCATTGGATCCCCCTATCAAGACGAGGAGACGCGCTAATTCCTACGACCAACGCTAGTTACGGTATGTTTAGCGCCCAAGTCCAAGACGCGGTCTACAAAAACTTCTCCTTGTTCGACCGGCCAAACTTGTCCAATTCCCGATTGATTTTGGAGAATGATGACCTACAATTATGGCAGGCTGATACCCTCCTAGGTGATAGCAAAGCCCAGTTAAACTTGACTCTGATTCAAAAAAATGATGAGGGCAACTGGACCTATACCATACCCTCTTATCAGTTAGACCAAGCGGACCGGACTGGTAACACCTTGATGTCAATCGCTGAAGATGACACGACCATTTACCTGGTATACGCTTTCCTACAAGACTACGACCAAGCCAATTATTTAAAAACCTTTGAATTAAACAAGGAAAATGGCGAAATCACGGAAGCTACTACCATGGACAATGCGAGTTATGAATTGTACTCAGGCAGCGTTGATAGCTTAAACCGGAATCCTAAGTACCACTTGTTACCAATAGCGGCAACAAATAATGAAGTCAGTGAAGACTATATCTCTCCAACTACTTATGAGATTATCAATCCAACAAGTGGTGACAAAGAAACTATGGACACGTCATCATTAGTAAGTACTTTAAAAGAACAATCTGGTGACACCGACGTTATGCCAATAATTATTGAAGATAAAATCTTTGTCTTAACCAATAATTATGTGGAGAATGACTACGGTAGCTTTCCTAGTCAATTAAGTATTTACGCTTACGACATGGAGAGTCAAAACTTTGACCAAGTATGGCAGTCAGACCTTGAACAATCCCCTGACTACTACATTGACAATGGCTATATCTTCCAAACCATTGCAGATGGCAAAACAGGCCAATTGCAACGAGTGGATATTACCACTGGTGAAACGACCACTGTAGAAGAATATACTATAGAAGAAAACAGTCCATATTCTTTCGCAAAAATCGCCAGTGTTGAAGAACAACAATTCCTTCAATAAGAAAATAATGTCATGAAAAATCTTAAAAAGGTGGCCTGGAAAGATTCCAGACCACCTTTTTCGTATGCACCTATATTTATACCAATGCCAAAGCTGGTTTCACCTGGTCTTTGTAGCCAGCTACTTCACTTGAATGACAGTAGACAAAGTGGTCAGAAATATATTTGACCATGGACAAATCATGGGTAATGAATAAATAGGTTAAATCATTGGTGATTTTCAATTCCTTCAACAAGTTAACGATTTGGGCTTGAATGGACACATCAAGGGCTGAAATAGCTTCATCCGCAATGATTAACTTTGCCTTTTTACAAACAAAGAAGCACCAAACTAGTCTACTCATGTCAACTAGCTTGGTGCTATACTTTTATGCTTATTTAGTTTTGAAATACAGAAACACCATTTAGATAGGTTTCTTTTAAGTTCATATCCGCATCTACCACAATGAAATCAGCCACACGTCCTGGCGCAATTATACCAACCTGATCATCTAAACCTACAGAGGCAGCGGGCACTTGTGAAGCCATCCGTAAGGCTTGCTCACTATCTACAATACCCCAATCTACCACATTCTTGACTGCTTGATTTAAGGTTAGTACAGATCCTGCTAAATTACCTGACTCAAGACGCGCTTCACCGTCTTTGACAATAACTGGAAATTCACCTAATTGATATTTACCATCAGGCATACCAGCAGCTGACATGGCATCTGTAATAAGAACTGTTTTGTCCCATCCCTTAGCTTTAACAAGCGCCTTGATTGCACCTGGGTGGACATGTTTGCCGTCACAAATGACTTCCGCATAGGTATCATCTGTTGCCATGGCTGCACCAACCATACCAGGGTTGCGGTGGTGTAAACCAGACATGCCGTTATAAGTATGGATGAAAATGTTGGCACCCGCATCAACCACTGCAGTCGCTTCTTCATAGGTCGCAGATGAGTGGGCTAGGGCTACTCGTACCCCTTCTTTCGTGATAGTTTCTGTGAAAGCTTTAGCCGTTTTCCGCTCTGGCGCTAGTGCAATTTTGTGAATGAGTCCTTTAGCGGCTGTTTGCCAGACCTCAAATTGAGCCAAGTCAGGATCACCCATGTAGGCTGGGTTTTGTGCCCCCTTGTGTTCTTCCGTAAACCATGGCCCTTCGAAGAATATACCTAAGATTTTCGCCCCCTCAGCTTCCTCATAGTGGTCACCAATTTTACCAGCAACTGATGTCAATAAGTCAGCAGAAGAAGTTAAGGTTGTTGGCAAAAAGGCTGTCACACCTGTTGATGGTAACCCCTTAGACATAGTCTGGACCGCTTCAAAATCGTCGTCCATCACATCTGCCCCTTGGAAACCATGGATGTGGGTATCCACTAAACCAGCTGCCACCGTATAACCCGTGTAATCTTTAACCTCACCTTTTAAGGGTTTCTCTAAAGTTGCATAACCAAATTGACCATCTTTGACTTCTAAATAAGCCTTTTCTACAACTTCGTCCGCTAAGATAATCCGGTCCGCATAGATATAATATTTATTTTCTTCTACCATATGTCTCACACTTTCTTTCTATATATAAATATATTTTCAATTTGATTTGTAGATCCATAATATATTATACGCTACTTGATCGAATCATCCTATGACAAACAATCGATTTTCGCATACCGTGAAAATGTCTCAGAAGCTATGTGTAGAATTAACTTGAAATATTAGCTGTACTCAAAAAAAGAGTCACGACATGAACATCGCGACTCTTCTACTAATATTGACCCAACTTGGTCTTGTTATCCTTTTTTCAAAAAAGTAGGTCTTATTCAGCTGTTACGGCTTCTACTGATGAGATTTCGCCTTCTGTATAGCCTACTACGAATGAGTCCATTACTGGATTGTGGTCTTCATCGAATGAGATGTTTCCTGTTACCCCTTCAAAGTCTTGAGTTTCTTCTAGGGCGTCGCGGATTGCTTGTGGGTCTGTTGAACCGGCACGGTCAATGGCGTCAGCTGCTAAGCGGGCTGCGTCGTAACCACCTGCTGAGAACAAGTCTGGCTCTGTGTCAAATTCTGCACGGTATTTCTCTGCGAATTCGTTGGCTGCGTCTGAACCATATTCTCCTGTTACGAAGATTGTTGCGTAGTAGAAGTCAGTTACGTTTTCTGCACCAGCTAAGTTGATGAATTCGTCGTTACCTAATCCGTTTGGACCTAAGATAGCGGCATCGATACCCATTTCACGGGCTTGTTTCACGATGGCTCCACCTTCTGGGTAGTAACCAGCGATGAATAATACGTCTGGATCTTGGGCTTTAACGTTGTTTAGGATTGAGCTGAAGTCAGTGTCTCCTGATAAGAACGACTCTTTGATGACAACGTCACCTGAGTAGTCTTCTTCAAATTGAGAAGCTAAGTTTTGACCATAATCCGATGAGTTATCTTGTAAAACGGCAGCCGTGCTCCAACCTTTCTCGTCCGCAAAACGGCCAAGTGCTTCCGTTTGGTTAGAGATTTGGAAGGCAATTTGGAAGACATATTCAAATACATTTCCTTGTGAATCCAATGTTAAATCATCAACCGTTGCTGAAGGGATGATCATTGGAACTTGCGCGTTTTCAGCTGGTTGAATCGCTGCTTCTGTTGAGGCTGCGATATCTGACGCTAATAATACAGACAAGTTTTCTTCTGCTAACAGACGTGTGGCTTCATTGGCAGACTCTTGAACGTTAGATTTGTTATCTGTTGCGATATAGTTGATTTGCTTACCATCGATACCACCCGATTCGTTGAGTTCATTGAAGGCTAAAGTCGCACCGTCATTGATGTAAGAACCGTAAGCAGATGCTGACCCAGTTAAACCAAAGTCGCCCCCGATGTTAATCGTATCAGAATCTTCTGATCCCGCAGAAGAAGAGCTGTTAGATGTTTGTGTCACTGAACCACAGGCGGCTAAAGTAGCTGCAGATAATAATGTTAAACCAAATTTTTTCAAATTCATATTTTTCCTCCTAAAACAAACCCAACCAATAAAAACCAACAATGCAAACCTTTATCAAGTAGACTAAAAATTCACTTATACCAATAAAAAAAGCCTCCCTAAATGGGAAGCTTAGGTCCCATCTAGTGTTTCAACACAAATAGGACATATGAAATTGGCTGCCGCCGAATTCCCTAAGTCCTAGAATCAATAATAATAATGACAATATGCTTATTATTTTGTGTTGTGCTTAACATAATGAGATGCCTCTTTCGTTTTCTAATATGATTTTAATTTATACTAAAAAGGTCAATAATGCAAGGTCTAATTAAAGAATAATGATAAAAAAGTGAGAAAAAGCTACCATGGGAAGAAAAGAAGGGCTAAAATCAGAATAAAAATCACATTTATTATGGTGAAGATCTTGAAATAAGCCCTAGAATCCATGGACATAGCGTTTCGAATAATGGTAAAACCGATTAAGTTAGCTAATGAAGCGACCATGGTCCCTAAGCCACCAATGTTAACCCCCATCAACAAGCTATGAGCCTGGTCTGTAAAGGGTGAAACCAGAATAGTGGTTGGAACATTTGAAAAGACTTGTGAAGCCAAGAGCCCTGTTAGGTAAGCCATGGTCTTGCTTGAAATATTAGCTGCCAACCAAGTTTGGACAAGTGTTAAGTCAGTAATGTTTCCGACTAACACAAAAAATGACGCAAAAGTCAGTAGCAATAAATAATCCACTTGCAGTAAATACCGCCAGTTAGTCAGTAGGACATAGGCTACAATGAAGGCCACGGTCCAATAAATATTGAATAAGCCAAAGATGGCAATGACCATGAGCACCATGCCAATGCTAGCTTGAATGACTATCGATCTATCTACTGCATTGCCCTCAACTTGTGTGTGGGCTGCCCTTTTCTCTACGAAGAAAGTTGCGACCATAACAAGGATAAAGCCGGCAACCACCAGGGGTAGGGTCCACCACATGAAGCTGACGAAATCGACTGGATAGGTTGAATAGATGATGAGATTTTGTGGGTTGGAGAAGGGGAAGAAGACCCCGCCTAGGTTTGCCGCCACTACGATTAGGGCTGCCCCGAGTACACGGCCCTTGAATGCTGGTAGGTGGCGCAGGATGTTCAAGTAAATCGGTAGTAGGGTCAGGACAGCGATGTCGTTGGACAATAGGAATGACCCGAAGAATGAAGCCAGGACCATGGATTGGACGATGACGCGGCTATTTCCGGACCAGTCGATCAATTTTATCGACGCCCACCGTAATAAGCCTGACGTCTGGAAAAAGGCTAGGACAATCATCAAGCCGAATAAACTGACTAAGACGTCATATTTGATATAGGTCGGGTCAAATTGGCCGAAAATCACAGCGATTGTGGCCAAGCTTGCGGCAATCACAAAGAGCAGGTTCTGCCGTACCCAAATGTTAATTTTATACATAAGTAAATCCCCTCAAATTTGTATTCCTATAAAAAAGCCACCAGCCAAGAAATCGGCGGTGACTACATTAATTGCTACATTATTTTACCAAAAGAATTGACCAGGACATACGAATAAATAGAAATTTTTTTGGGGATTTAGCGATGGGCATTTGGTTTAATTTTGTATCCTAGATAAACCAGCAAAACAAATAAATCAATAATGTTTCTAGGATTCAATTGGGTTTGTCTATGAATTTTCTCTAACCGATAATTGACAGTATTTCGGTGAATAAACAATTCCTCACTAGTTGCTCGCGTATCCAAATTATGTTTGATAAAAATAGCCAAAGTAGTGGCTAGCTCATCTTCCATTTGATCCACACGCTCAAATAAAACGTCGTCCTTTTTGAAAATACCGGGTGTAAATAAATAGAAAGGATGGTCTTTCACAAATACCGGACTTGTATGGTCAAGTTGGAGTAGTGAAAAGTAAATAGCTGTTTGCTGAATATTTGCAATACTTTCAGCGATATTTTGACCACTATCAACCCAAGTACCGTCATCTGTCAAAGCTTTTATATGCTCTCTACTCACCACATTTGTATTCACTAAAAGTAGTGCATCACTTTGGTAAGTAAATATAGTTAACTTCAATGATTGCGCTAGCTGCTTTAAGGCATTGGCTTCTTTAGATAGCACAACCGTCACTGATTGCGTTAAATCGATATGATATTTATCACTTGCTAGTTTCCTAATATCTTCCTCATATATGCCTTGAGTATTTTGAATCAAATCATTCATGAACATTTCATCATCTTGCTTCTTCTGCATAGATAACATGGCGTCTACTTCTTGTTCAATTAATAATTTAATCATAGAAGATAAGAGTTTCGTATAGTTTTGCACTTCTTCTGGTGCGCCTGAAATCCCTACTACACAAATAATCTTTCCTTGGATAGTGACCGGTTCATTAGCTCCCTGCCGTTCACCATCTTGATCACTATAAACTAATACCTTAGCTTTTCTTTGAAAGGCTTTTTTACCAGAAAAATGAAAATCGCCAATTCGATCTGGATCTCCACTCGCAATAATCGTACCATCTTGATCAATAATATTAATATTATAGGGGACATCTTCCATCAATTGATTCACATACTTTTGTGCTTGTTCTTTGGTCAAAACATAATGCTTTTCATTCACTGGACTGCCCCCTTTACTTAGCTATCTTAATATCTATACTAACACTCTTACAATATTTTCTGCAGTTTGTGCTAAATTAAATGTCGCTTGTTCTATTAATTCTTCTAATTTAGCAGCACCTGGAGCAGAAGAAAATACCGCATCAATACCAACTTCATAAAGTTCTTCGATATCTTCTCCTACTGTACCCGCAATAGCAATCACTTTTTTATCCGGGTTAACTGCTTTAAAGGCTTGGGCTACACCATAAGGGGTTTTACCAAATTTTGTTTGAAAATCGATCCCACCTTCACCAGTAAAGCAAAGGTCACAACCAGTTGCAAACTCTTTAAACTTCGCATATTCAAGGACAATTTCAATCCCAGTATGCATTTCTGATTGGGTAAAAGCCAATAAACCTGCTCCTAATCCGCCAGCAGCTCCTGCACCAGGAGTATCAATCACATCAATACCGAGGTCTTTTTTCAAGATTTCAGCATAATGTGCGAGATTTTGGTCTAAGGTTTGAATCATTTCTTTAGTTGCCCCTTTTTGCGGGCCAAAAACATTGGAGGCACCATCTGGTCCACAAAGTGGGTTGTTAACATCAGATGCAACAATTAGTTTTACTTTTTTTAGGGCTGGATGGGCTTGACTCATTTGAATGCTGGCTAATTGGTTTAAACTACCGCCACCGTATGGAATTTCGTCTCCATCACTATCTAATAATTGATAGCCTAAAGCTTGTGCCATACCAGCACCACCATCATTTGTTGCTGATCCGCCAATTCCTAAGATAATTTCTTCTATACCTTGATCAATACAAGCTAGAATAAGTTGGCCTGTACCATAGGTTGTTGTTACTAAAGGATTCTTTGTTTGTTCATTAACGTATCCGATACCAGAAGCTTCAGCCATCTCGATGACAGCTGTTTTACCATCCCCTAAAATGCCATAGCTAGCAGTAACTGGTGTCCCCAAAGGTCCAACTACTTCTAGTTGGTGGATGGTACCTTCAGTAGCGTCAACTAAAGATTGTACGGTACCTTCACCGCCATCTGCCATTGGTAAAGAGACAATTTCTGCATCCGGTAAAGCCCGTTTAATCCCTATACTAATTGCTTCACAAGCCTCTAAAGCTGTTAAACTACCTTTATACGAGTCAGGGGCTACGAGTATTTTCTTGTTCATACCTTCTTCTCCTTTTTATCCTTGATTATAAAATGCCGTAAATAATAGTAGCGACTGTAGCGATTGATAGACCAATAATTGATTCATAGCCAATACACTTCATTCTATCCGCAAACGACATATCCACTGCATCTGCTGATACGTGGAAATAAGTCCCATGTGGTAAATGATCGATCACTACTGCACCAGTATGAACCATAATAGCAGCATTGAGTGGTGCAATACCTGTTTGCAAGATGGCAGGCCCAAAAGAACCAGTAGCCAAAATAACACCAGTAGAGGTTGAAGCTGTTGCTGCCCCCATTAAGATACCGGAAATTGGTGCTAGTAAGACACTTGGCACGTTCCAAGTATCCATAATAGTTACAATTTGTGTTGATAAATCTGATGCAGTAATTAAACCACCGATTGCTCCGGCACCAATAATAATCAAAATAGTTGGTGTCATCCTATCCAATCCTGACTTAGTAAAATCAAGTATTTTATTGCTTTTACCCATAATCAATAAACCAATTAAGCCAGCTATTGGTAATACATAGAATGAATCAAAGTCTAGTCCAGTAACACCAACAGCTTGTCCAAGTGGACCTAGTAGTAAAAGTACAACTGCTAATACCGGCGCTATGAAGGCTTTCCCTACACTTGGTAAACTAGCTTGTTTAGTGTCATCAGCTTGACTTTCTTTTTCGTGCATCGTCACTTTAGTATATTTTGATTTAATCGCATTCGCCACTAAAACTGTTACCCATAAACCAAAAAGCGCTGGGATTAAACCACCCACCATGGCTTGAATAGTTGAAATCCCGAATCCTTCTGCTGCCGCAATCGTATTAGGGTTAGGTGAGATGATATTGCCGGCCTTTCCGCCACCTGACAAGGCAATTAGGATTGCAATCTTTGAATAACCATTCTCCGCTGCAACCGATAAAGCAATCGGCGCCACGATTAAAACGGCTACTGGAATAAAAACACCCACACCAGTAATAACCATTGTCGCCAGTGCCAAGGCAAATAGTGAAAAAGTACCCGGCATTTTCCGCACAATGAAATTGGCGATTGTTTCTGCTGCGCCAGACTCCATCATTACCCCCGCAAAAACACCTGCTGATAGGATTCTGATAACCGTACCCATTACACTTTGTGTCCCTGAAATAAGAACGTTCAAGGTCTGAACTAAGTCAGCACCTCCTACTAAACAGCCAACTACTGCACCAAAAATCAAGGCATATGTTGGGTTTAACTTCATTAATATCAATACAATAGCTAAAGCTAGTCCGATGATTGCTGAATACCATGGAATTACCATTTCCATTATGTCACTCCTCTATATATAATCATGCACACTTTGATTGCGCTTACATTAGTATATATTAGAACAGAAGAAAGCGTTTTACTATAGGGGCATAAACAGACATTTTTGTGCACTTGACCAATCAATAACCTTAGGCACTCCCTATTAAATACTTTTTAGTCAATTTCATAATTTGAAAGTACTATTTTGTTGTGGTAGATCATGACTTAATCGGACGGTTACAAGTTCGCGCTATTTAGAAAGGAAGTTATTTTGTTGAATTTACTCAAGAAACTTAGTCGCATTACCAATAGACCAATATGGAATGTGGTCTTCAGAATCATTGTAACCATTATTTTAATTTCGGCTATAGTTACTCAAGACAACTTCTGGAAAACAATTGCGCCCATCTTGGTGATTACTTTCCTAATCATAGATACAGTCTATGATATTAAAGTACGTAAATCGAAGAATTAACAAGCAGAAAACCCATAAAATATAATAAAGACCCACACTTTCGTAAAAATATATTTTACACTAGTGTGGGTCTCTTTCGTTCGTTCTTATTATTCACTTTCGACTAATACTTCATCTGACAAATCAGCCCAGTGGTTGGTTGGTCCGTGGCCATGGCCGACATTAATGCCATCTGCGATTGCGCCTTGTATAAACCGCTTAGCAATAATAATTGCTTCTTTCAATTCGCTGCCTTTTGCTAATTCAGCAGCAATGGCGGCAGATAATGTATCGCCTGTCCCATGGGTATTTTTTGTATCCACGCGGGGACTAGATAACCACAAAATTTCACCATTTTCCAAAAGTACTAAGTCCCGAGCTTTAGCAGCTTTGGAGTGACCGCCTTTTACAATAACATTTTTAGCTCCGTATCCTTGTAGTTTTACACTAGCCGCTAACATATCCGCTTCTGATTCAATCGTCATGTCCGCAATGATCTCAGCTTCTGGAATATTTGGCGTAACCAAAGTCGCTATAGGTAGTAACTGGTTTTGAATCGCATTTATGGCGTCTTGGTCTAAGAGCTGATGCCCCCCTTTAGCTACCATGACGGGATCAATAATTAATGGACCAAAGTCTACCTTTTTTAAGTTATTCACGACATTTTCTACATATGCCCCGTTAAATAACATACCTGTTTTAACAGCGCCAATCTTAAAATCTGCTGCAAGTGAAGCAAATTGTGCATCAATAAAGTCCAATGGTACCGGTAAGGATGACTGGACACCTAGGGTGTTTTGGGCAGTCAAGGCGACCACAATCGACATACCAAAGGCTTTGCGAGCTTGGAAAGTTTTCAAGTCAGCTTGAATCCCTGCACCCCCGCCTGAGTCCGATCCTGCGATTGTCACTACTTGTGGTGTTGAATTTACCATTTAGTCCACCTCCAAAATATCTGCTACTTCAGCTTTTAAATCTCTTACGCGTTGTGTCACCGAATCTGCCAACATAATTTCAGAAACTACTGAAATCCCCGCAATCCCACTACCGGCTAATGTTTTGATATTATCCAATTGAATGCCGCCAATTGCGACAACTGGGATAGCTACTTGGCTGCTGATCGTCTGTAAAGTTTCTACTGTTACTAGGCTGGAATCCTTGGTAGTTGTTGGGAAGATGGCCCCGACACCCAAATAGTCCGCCCCTTGTTGGTAGGCTTCTTCTGCCCGCGCTAAGGTTTTGGCTGAAACCCCTAAAATCTTATCCGAACCAATCAGTTTTCGTACAACATCTACAGGTAATTCATCATCGCCAATATGAACACCAGCAGCATCCACCGCCAACGCTAGATCTACCCGGTCATTAATAATTAAAGGTACGGCATATCGGTCCGTAATCGCCTTTAATTTTAAAGCTAATGCATATGCATCACGACTCGTCGCCGTCTTATCGCGGAATTGCACTAGAGTAACCCCTGCTTTTATAGCTTCTTCAACCACTTGTAAAAAGGCGTCTTCTTGGTAATCAAAACTCGCTGTGACTAGGTATAAACTGTAATCCATTATAGTTGACCTCCCTTGATACCTGTTAACCATTCATCGTCTGCCAACAATAGAGACAGGTTATTCAATGTTGCTTGTCTAAAATCAGCTAGGCCATGTGTTGTTGCCTCCGCTTTTTCACCACATAAATTGAAGTAAGATACCGCTAAAATCACAGCCTCTAGGACTGGTTGACCAGCTCCTAATAAGGCTGTAATCAAGGCACCGACAATATCTCCCGTCCCAGTAAAGCGACCAAGATTGGCTACGCCATTCTTCAAGTAGTAAATGCCTGACGCATCAGCGACCACGTCTACTGGACCTGTCGCTAATAAGGTTGTACCGGCATGGTCTGACACCCATTCTTGCATAGCTTGTCCCAGTTCTACTAAGGCCGCTTCATTTTGGTCATCTTCACCTGCGTCAACACCTCGTCCCGTTGACCCTAAACCACAGAAAGTCCGCATTTCAGACAAGTTGCCTTTGATGACATCTGGTGTGAATGCGCTGATTTCTTGGGCTAAGTCGTTACGCAAGGGACTGGCTGAAACCCCCACTAAATCCAGAACGAAAGGCGTGTCTGTTTCGTCAGCTGTTCTAGCAGCCAATAAAATGTTGCGGATTTTTTCAGGCGATAAACTCCCAATATTGATCATGGCCCCATCGTTTTGATTGAAGAAATCTTCCATCTCAGCTGCCTGGTCTGCCATGACTGGTGCCGCCCCCACATATAATAAGGCGTTGGCCACCGATTCCACCGTCACGGTATTGGTTAAGCACTGGATTAGCGGGCTTTTGGCTAATGGGAAGGGGTTGTCGTAAGTTGGTAAAGCTTTTAATGTATATAAATCGATTGTCATCTTTTAAATCCTTTCAATATCGCATCTTTTAAATCAATATGGTGAAGTATCATTGGTGTTCAATTATCTAGACACCTTTTGGAAAACAAAAAAAGCCCCCTTTCCTGTCAGTATTCGACAAAAGGGGGGGAAATAGTGTCCAAATGAATGATAGCAAGGCAAAAAGCCAAATGAATCATATTTTCGACAGTATTTACTACATTTTCCTTCGCCAGTATTAACTGTATCAGGTTCCATGGGTATAATCTCAGCTGTCACAGCACCCCAAATGTCTCTATGAATTAACTCTATTCAAACAATCTTTTAAAGGAATGTCAACCCTCTCAATTCGAGGCATTATTGAACGATAGTTTAAAAAATTAAGCCTTAGGCCTTATGCTTCACCTATCATCACCTTAGATGGCATATTGTCTGTCTAAAGAATATTATTGTTTACGCACTATTGTAAGCATGTGATTCGTATGGATATAATAAGGGAATTCGACACAACTTTATAGGAGGTCTAAAAGTATGAAAATTTTTAAACATTACACTCAAGTCGACACGGAAGTTCTTAGAGAAATATGGAACGATATTTTGGTGGACGGTGTCGCCTTCCCAGGTTTAGACCTCTATTCAAGTGCCGCATTTGAGAAGAAACTGGCTGCTTATGACCAAGTTGACGTCTTGCTGGTGGATGATCAGATTGCTGGCTACTACCTGATTAAAGCAAATAACGAAGGGCGCGCTAGTCACGTGGCCAACGGGACTTACGCAGTGAATAAAGCCTTCCGGGGTCAGGGTTTGATCAATGACTTAGTAGCAAAATCCATTGAAACGGCTAAAATGCACGGTTTTAGAGGGATTCAATTTAACGCGGTTGTGGCCGAAAACAAGGCTGCTATCCATACTTACGAGAAATTTGGCTTTGAAATTGTGGGAACTATTCCAGGCGGTTTCCAAGTGAAAGACGGTCGTTATGTGGATATGCATATCATGTATCTAGATTTAACGAAGACAAATCCCTAAATTAGGTCTTAGGACGGATACATCAAATCCCTTTTCCATTTAATATATAGACATGAGAAAGGATGATGTACGCAATGAAACAAACATCAAAAATGACCTTGGGCAAGTTCGCCAAAGCCTTATTTAATAAGGAAACACCTACCTACATCAAGGCGATTACTGGATTAGCACTCGCTTATACCGTCTTCCCAGCTGATGTCTTACCAGATATCTTCGGTCCCTTGGGATTTGTGGATGACGCAGCTGTAATTGGTGTCTTGACGACGATTGCCATGTCCTTATTAGATAATTACAATGAAAAACAATCTACGCAAACAGCCAATACACACACCGACTTTGATCCAAATAAAGTGATCAACTAGATTAAAATACCTACCCCTAAAAGCCGTGAAACCCACTACCCCGGGTGTTACGGCTTATTTTTTTGTGGATGTGGCAAAATAAAAACCACCAACAAGCTAGTATTAACTGAGTCGTTAGTGGTTGTGTTAAATCTATAATATTTTTATAACTAATTCTAGTCTCTATATCGGGCTTTATTTAACTACTGCAAATCCTGCTGTCCAAGCGATTTCTTCGCGGGCTGCTAATGTGATTTGTAGGAAGCCAATTGCTTCTAATTCACGAGCACGTGATAATTCACCTGCGTCTACAAAGTTCAAGCCACTACCTTCTAATGCATCTTTGAAGGTTGCTTTAGCGTCTGCTTCACCGGCTGCTAAAACAGTTGTCGTGTTGTCGCCAACTTGTTTAGAGGCTAATGTAGTTCCAAAGTTTGTGTTGAAAGCTTTGATAACTTTCGCACCACTTACTTTTGCTTGGATTTCTTGGGCTGCTGATGAGTCAGCTGGTACGACTAAACCATCGAAAGTGTCGAAATTTACTGGGTTTGTGATATCAACAATGATTTTGCCCGCTAATTCGTCAGCGTAGTTAGAGATGATGCCATCTACTGCTGCATAAGGCACTGCCAATACAACAATGTCGCCTAATGCTTGTTTACCGTCTTGAGAACCGATGTAAGCGACGTCGTTTCCTGCTTCTTGGAATAAGCCACCGATTGCTGAACCCATGTTACCTTTACCGAATACTGTAATATTTACCATGTTTATATACCTCTTTCATTTGTAAGTTTATTGGTTACTTGTTGATAGGTATATTTAACCATGAAAATCCACTTACTAAAAGTAGGCACTTTTTCCTTAGCTACTTACTTATTGGTAAGTAATGACGGATACCAAGGCTTTGCCAGCAAAAAATATTTTTAATTTTTTTCTGTATTTTCAATTCCAGGCAGGTTACCGTTCAAATAATCGTTCCCCCAGGCCCGCATCACTTCAATAATAGGTCTTAAGGTATCGCCCAATTCACTCAAGGAATACTCCACTCTTGGTGGCACTTCTGCATAGACGGTCCGCTGGATAATCCCGTCTGACTCCAACTTGCGCAGGTTTTCCGTCAAGACTTTCTGACTGATTCCTTCAATAGACCGGTGCAGTTCATTGAAACGGTAAGTTCCCTTTAATAATTCTCGAATAATTAAAACCTTCCATTTATTCACAATTAGATCGACCGTTGTCGCTACTGGACATACCGGTAATTCTTCTTTCGCTAACATGATTTCACCTCAATCGACTTTCTATTACAAGTATCATACCAGAAATTTTCCTGATGATTATTGTAAAAAGACTATAGACATTGATTTTGTGAACTCTTGACGAGAAATAATTTTATCTATTTTACATTTTGTAAATAAAAGAACGATAATCATTGCAGTTTAGAATGACGGCCGATATAATGTTAGGCAATATGGGAAAGAATAGATACTTTTGGGAGAAATATAAATAATGAAGAAAAAGAATATTAACTGGTTACGTTTGTTGGCTTACTTGGCTTTACTGATAATATTTATCTTGTTATCACCATTCATTTTAGTTGTTGCGCCTATTCTGGCCTTGTTTTTCTACAAGATTAAGCCAAATAATCAATGGTTGAGAAACAGCTTGATTGCCTCAGCAGCTGCATTAATCGGTACGATTGTCATCTTTTCAATAGACACAGGTGAAACCGAAGCCGATCAAACCGACCTTCAACCACAAGAACAAGTCATAACCTCAGATCAAGATGCTGATGAGAATTCCGCTGATGATTCTGAATCAGCGGCCGAAGAAGCGGCTGCTAAGTCCGCTAAAGATGCGTCACAAAAATCCTCCAAGGAATCTTATGACAAAAAATTAGCCGCTGAATCAAGTGCACGCCAAGCCTCTTCTATGAAACGTGCTGAATCAGAGTCTAAAGAAAAAGCAGCAGCTGAATCTAAAGTAAAAGCCGAAAGTGAAATTGCCAGCCAAGCAAGCGCTGAATTCACAAAAGTACGTACAGTACCTGCTGGGCAAACTTATATAGAAATTAACAATAATATCCCTTACTTTACAGATGCGGATATTACATCGACTGAAGCCTACGAATCATATGGTGAACTGGATAGTTTAGGTCGGGTAACCGCCGCAAACGCTGTCCTCGGAGTCGAACTGATGCCTACTACAGAACGTGGTGATATTTCAGATATCAAACCCACTGGCTGGCAACAAGCTAAGTATGCCAACGTTTCTGGTGGTTGGTTGTATAACCGATCTCATTTGATTGGCCACCAACTAACTGGTGAAGATGCCAATGCCCGCAACTTGATGACTGGGACTAGATGGTTTAATGTTGAAGGGATGTTGCCATTTGAAAACTTTGTGGCTAACTATATTGAACAAACAGAAAACCATGTCCGCTACCGTGTTACACCAGCATTCGAAGGTGATAACCTACTTGCATCCGGTGTTTACATGGAAGGTCTCTCTATTGAAGATAACGGAGCGACTATCCAATTCAATATCTATGTACCAAACATCCAACCAGACGTCGAAATCAACTATGCAGACGGCTCATCAGTAGGTCCTGAAGGCCCAACACAAGATGAATCATTACCAAACTTGAACCAATCTTCAACCGTTTCTGAAACTGCCCCTGCAGCCGAAAGTGCACCCGCTACTACAGCGCCCGCTTCCGGCGGTGATGTCAGTTCGGTTGATGCCAATGGCAACGGTCAGGTAACCATTAAAGAAGCCAAAGCAGCAGGCTTCTCAATGCCTATTTATTCAGACCATTGGTTGTATCCATATATGGACGACCGTGACGGCGATGGTATGGTTGGTGAGTAATCCGCCCTACAAGTTGTATATACGCGAAAAAAGACGAAATGCGCTTCGACAAAAGTGCATTTCGTCTTTTATTATTGTAATGATTAAGCTAAGTCTTCTCCGTCTGAGTCAATTGCTTTACGGAACCAATCAAATGAAGCTTTTTTAGAACGCTCTAGCGTTCCGTTACCTTCATTATCGCGGTCTACATAAATCATACCATAACGTTTTTTCATTTCTCCTGTTGTAAAGGATACGATATCAATCACGCCCCACGGTGTGTAACCCATTAAATCAACGCCGTCTTCGTCAACAGCTAATTTGATTTGTTCAATGTGGTCACGTAAGTAAGCAATCCTTGCTTGGTCATGGATCTGACCGTCAGCGTCAAACTCATCTACAAGTCCCAAGCCATTTTCCACGATAAATAATGGCACTTGGTAACGGTCGTAGAAGCGATTTAGGGTATAACGTAAACCGATTGGGTCGATCGCCCAACCCCAGTCTGAGCGTTCGATATATTCGTTCTCAACTTCATGCGGTACACCACCGTGGACTTTGTTAGATGCCTTGATTGGCTCATCTTTATCCACCATCGTTGACATATAATAAGAGAAACCTAAGTAATCAACTTTACCATTTTTCAGAATTTCTTCATCACCATCTAAGAATGGAATTTCAATACCGTTACGTTCAAATTCCTTTAATGAATAATTTGGATAGTACCCGCGCACTTGCACATCTGGGAAGAAGTAACGCATGCGCATAGTTTCTTCAGCTAAGAAGACGTTGGCTGGATCACCAGTTTTTGGATAAACTGGCACGTGTGAAACCATCGCACCAATTTCAAAATCAGGATTAATTTTTTTACCTGCTGCAACAGCTAAAGCTGAGGCAATTAAAGTATGGTGGGCTGCTTGATACATGACTTGTTCAGGATTTTCACCCTCTTCAACAGTCACACCTGCATTTGTCCACAAGAATACAGGATTTGAATAATCCATCATATTGTTGATTTCGTTGAAAGTCATCCAGTATTTCACTTTATCTTTATAGCGTTCAAAGACAGTTTCAGCAAATCGTACAAAGTGGTCAACTACTTCACGGTTTTTAAAACCACCGTAATTTTGGGCTAAATTCAATGGCATCTCAAAATGCGTTACTGTAATGACTGGTTCGATATCATATTTTAATAATTCATCAAAGAAATCATCGTAGAATTGTAAACCTGCTTCATTTGGTTCTGCGTCATCTCCATTAGGGAAAATACGTGTCCAGTTAATAGATGTACGGAAAGCTTTTAAGCCCATTTCAGCAAATAGCTTCACATCTTCTTTGTAGTGACCATATAAGTCAACTGCTTCATGGTTAGGATAGTATTTATCTTCTTCAACTGTTTTTGTAATTTCACGTGGTTGGTTAGGGCCACCAGCAGTCATTACGTCGGCAACACTTGGGCCTTTGCCGTCAGCATTCCAGCCACCTTCAGCTTGATGAGCAGCGATTGCGCCACCCCATAAGAAATCTTTTGGTAATTTTGCCATGATTGATAAACTCCTTTATAAATTTATTTGGTTAATTGAATCAAAGTTTGACCATCTTCAGCATCGTTATGCATTTTTACTTCAGTATAGTCTCCCGCATTTGTCACAATGACAGGCGTTGTTGTGGCTTTTCCAGCCGCTTTTATTGCTGCTAAATCAATTTCAAGTAACGTATCCCCTTGTTTAACTTGGTCGCCAACTGCAACTTTCGCATGGAAAGGTTTACCTTCTAATTCAACAGTGTCTAATCCAACATGCATCAAAAGTTCAGCGCCTTGGGCTGTTTTTAAACCCACTGCATGTTTGGTAGCGGCTAATAGGTTAATTTCCCCGTCAGCTGGGGCTACTAAGATCCCTTCGCTTGGTTCAACGGCTACCCCTTGACCCATTGCGCCTGATGAAAATACTGGATCGTCCACTTGGTCTAAGGCTAAGCTTGTCCCTTTTAGAGGTTTAATTAATGTTTCTTGGTCGCCAGCTTGGGTGAGTGTTGACGTTTTGGCAGAAGATTGAGAATCTTCAGTAGTATTACTATCGCCTTTAGTGTCGCCATCCACATCATCGCCTAAACCGAAGATGAAGGTTAAGATAGTACCTGTTAGGAAGGCTGCTGAAATCCCAATAACATATTGTGGAATCGGTGCGTAAGCTGGAATGGTAAGGACTGAGTTGAAGGCGTATGAAGTCATTTCTGTACCTAATGCCCCTAAGATTCCCCCACCAACTGCTGATGAAACCACAAGAATTGGAATGACTCGTTTATAACGTAAGATAATCCCGTATAAAATCGGTTCGGTAACCCCTGCTAGGACACCTGAAATGGTTGCTGAAAGTGATAATGAACTCAAGTTTTGGTTTTTACGGTAACGTAGGAAGACCCCAAAAGCGATTCCCATTTGGGCAAAAGTCGCACCCGCTGCCATAGCATTTAATGGGTCACCACCACGTGTTAAGTTATCCAATGAGATTGGTGTAATCCCCCAATGCACACCCAGGATAACTAAGAAGGGCCAAGCCGCAGCCATCACCATACCGGTTAGCAGAGATGAGAAGTCTAGTAACCATAGTAAACCGCTTGCAATTAAACCCGAGAAGAATTGCGAGAATGGTCCAAATGCTAAAGCAGTTAGCGGCACCATCACAAGGATTGAAATCATTGGGACAGCGAATAACTGAATCGTATCTGGAATGTATTTCTTCAAGAATCGTTCAAGTGGTGCATATATTGCAATCGCTACCAACATTGGGAACACTGTTTGAGAATAGTCCGAAATTAATAATGGTATGCCCATAAAGTTTAGGTTTCCACCCGCTTCGGCTAGACCAGTAAAGTTTGGATCCAATAAGGATGCACCAATTACACCAGCCACCCAAGGATTTACCTTGAAGTATTTACCAGCTGAAATGGCTACAAAGATTGGGAAGAAGTAGAATAACCCATTTGAAGCCGCTTGCAAAACTGAACCTGTTGTACTCGTTGCATCCCAAGCCGGGAATAATTCTAAAATGGCTAGTAAGGCCTTCACCATACCTGCACCTGCAAGGGCTGGAATTAGCGGTGAAAAGGTTCCTGAAATATATTCAAATACTACTGAAACAGGATTCTTTTGTTTCTTTTCTTGTTTATTGTCCGTGGCAGTTTCTGCCGGATCAGCATCTGTTGTGCCACCTGCTTGAACATCTGTATTATTGACAATTTCTGCATAAACCTTTGCTACATTATTACCGATAACCACTTGATATTGGCCACCCTTTGCCTGTGCGGTCAAAATATTTGGATTATTTTTTAATGCTTCCTCATCCACGATTGACTCGTCTTTTAATTGAAATCTTAAACGTGTCGCACAGTGAACTAGGGAGTTTACATTACTTTGACCACCTATGTGGTCCATTACAAATTTTGCAGTTTCTTTATTTTTATCTGCCATACTTTGTTTTCTCCTCTAATATAATTCTGCTATTTACCATTAAAAATGGTAGCCTTTTCATTTGATGGTCTAATCATACATTGTACCCTAATAATTTGTCAAGTGGTGTACACTTCAATCGTGCCTTAAAAATTGGAATGTTGTATTTTTGGGAAAAGGGCTATACTTCTCTACCCTAGCAACCAGGCTATCGAAGCGCGTATTTTCATTATTTGGGTGATCCCCCCATTTTAAGAAAAATATTTTTTTCATGACATTTGCATCAAAGGTATGTTCATTTTTCAAGAATCTAGTATCTATTGGAAATTGTATTTGCTATTTTATACCTATACAATTCTTACCGCTTGCGTTATTATAGCCATAATATTTACAGCCAGTGAACGACAAACTGCACTCCGATAGCCCAAGATTTTTATCCTTTAGAAGAGGTGATTTTCTTTGTTCCTTCATAAAATTATCGATTTAACTGATGGCTCCTTGCCCTTTAAAATTATTCACCATACCAATCCCAACAATGTGACTTATATCCCTAGACATTGGCACCGGTCCTTTGAAATTAGTTATACCCTAGTTGGTTTGCCAGTTGGTATCTTATACGGGGCTTTCTACAAGAAAGTGAACAGGATTATCCTACCCATTGGTTTACTAACTCTAACTTGTGGCTTCATCATCCTTTCTACTGCTCCGAATCTGCCAGTTCTAATTGCAGGTGTCTTAATGACTGGTATTGGATTTGGTCTTAGCGTACCCTACATTTATACTTGGACAGCTGAAATTGCACCTAAGAATGCCATAAACATTTCTTACACACTTTTGTTAATTGCAATTAACATTGGTGTCTTCTGTTCCCCAATACTACTAAACGCAATTGCAGCTTTCTTTAATAACTATGATCCCGCCTTTAGTATGATCATTGCTGGTGCAGGTTTTCTATTATTATTTATCTTACTGACAATTAAAACAGTTTCGATTAAACGAAATGAAATTAAAGTAGAAGGAGTTATGCCTCATGGAAATCGATATTGAAAAAATGCGTATAGAACTTAAAGAAGTCGATGCTAAAAGAGATGCAGGTCTAGTTGAACCTACATCAATTGAGAAGTTTCGTGATATTTCTTATGGTCCTCATGGTATTGAGAATACTTTGGATGTTTACTATCCAATTGGCACAAGTCAAAAATTACCAACCTTAATTCATATTCATGGGGGTGGGTTCTTTTACGGCGATAAGGAACTTTACCGTTTTTATACCATGTTTTTAGCTACGCAAGGCTTTACGGTAATTAATTTCAATTACCGTCTCGCACCAGACTATACTTACCCAGCACCACTTGAAGATATCAACCGAGTGCTACAATGGATGACTGCAAATAGCGAAGAATACTACATCGATTTAGATAATTTATTTTTATTGGGCGATTCTGCAGGTGGTCAACTCACTCAACAGTACGCTACAATTGCTTCAAATCCTGATTATCAAAATTTGTTTGACTTTCAAGTACCTAACATCCAATTTAACGCTGTTGGTTTAAATTGTGGTGCCTATTACATCGGCAATAATATCGGTTCCGCTGATGATTTTCCTTATTACCTCGATGGAAAAATGGCTGATCAACTCAAAGCTCAGTTACCCGTTGAACAATACATCACCACCAACTTTCCACCTGCTTTTGTCATGACATCAAGCCATGATTTCCTAAAAGAAACTGCTATCCAATTTGGCCAATTTTTAATTTCTAAAGGGAATGAAGTCTACTTTAAAATCTATAGAAACACTGATGGTTCTGAACTAAATCATGTATTTCATATTGATCAAAAATCCAGTGTTGCAAAAGACTGTAACCTTGACCAACTTGATTTCTTTAGAAAACATATGTGTTAGAAAAATGACATAAAGTCAGTAATCATGTTCATCATGGTTTACTGGCTTTATTTTTTTATATCATCGAAAAAGGATAGATATCCATTAAAAACGGCGATCAATCCTTTATCCCGTATATATTTCTACATTAGCAGTTCATATGGCGACAATAGTTTCGCTTTAGTAATCATGTGCGCAATTTCTTCCGGTGATTCTTTTCCATCCTTCTTGATCCATAAGGTAATAATGCCCACTATTGATGATAAAAGTATTTCAATCGCATAGTCTTCAGGTAAATCTATTTTCTCAAATTTTACGCGATTAGACTGCTTCACCTTTATATCAATAAGTTGTCCAATAATAGACTTTAGGGTTTGCATAAAATTGGGGTCTCCACCAGGACTAGCAATCGCTTTTACAAATTCAAATTCAGCTTTTACATAGACTAAAGCTTCTAAAATCTCTTCATAAGGAATCAATTGTGTAGCTTCACCCTCTTGATCTTGATCTTGATCTTGATCCGAATCTTTTAAGATGATCGCCTCTAAATCATACATCACTTCTTCTTCTAGTTTATTCATCAAGTCATACTTATCCACATAATGTAAGTAAAAGGTACCACGATTAATATCACATCTACGGGCGATATCACTCACTGTCATCGCTTCAAAACCTTTTTCATGTACTAGGTCGATAAAGGCTGCTTTTATTTTCTCCTTGGTTTCCGTCTTTCGATTCATTGATACTCCTACTTTCTTTAAATAGACAGATTGGTAGAATGTGTTGAGAAATCAACACTTTTTAGTATTTTGTTTATTGATTCTCTTGTACTTTAATCATATACTCTCTTAGTAAATAAATCAACACGTTGTTCATTTAGTTGAACAATTCATTTTATATTTATAAGGAAGGAAATGAAAATGAGTTACATAGAGGTCATTAATAGTTCTAAATATTATCAAATGGGTGAAAATGTGATTACCGCAAATAATGATGTTAATTTTTCAGTTGAGAAAGGTGAATTAGCTATTATTTTAGGGTCATCCGGTGCCGGAAAATCTACCATGCTAAATATTCTGGGAGGCATGGACACAAATGATGAAGGTCAGGTCATTATTGACGGCAATGACATTGCTACTTACAACAAAAAGCAATTAACCAAATACCGCCGAGAAGATGTCGGTTTCGTATTTCAATTTTATAATTTAGTGCCTAACTTAACTTCAAAAGAGAATGTGGAGTTAGCTTCTGAAATTGTTAAAGATGCGAGTGATCCTATCGAGGTATTAGAGGGTGTAGGTTTAGGTGAAAGAATCAATAACTTCCCTGCACAATTATCGGGTGGTGAGCAACAACGCGTTTCTATTGCTAGAGCGGTTGCTAAAAAACCAAAAATCTTATTATGTGATGAACCAACAGGTGCTTTAGACTTTGAAACTGGTAAACAAGTCTTACAAATCTTACAAGATATGAGTCGCAAGAATGGTGCCACTGTAGTTATCGTTACCCATAATGCAGCCATTGCACCTATTGCTGATAGAGTTATTCACATGCGTAATGCTACAGTGGAATCCATTGAAGTGAATGATGCACCTGAAAATATCTCAGATATCGAATGGTAGGTGACAAATAAACATGAAAAAGAAAATGTTATGGAAGGATATTCGAAAATCAATCACTAAATCAAAAGGTAGATTTTTCTCTATCATGGGGTTAATGTTGATAGGTTCTTTTGCCTTAATTGGTTTAAAAGTGACCGGACCAGATATGCGGGCAACTGGTGAACATTATTTTGACGAGTTAAACGTTTCTGATATCACTGTGATTGGTTCAATGGGTATTGATGATGATGATGTTGACATCTTGGATAAAACCTCGGGCTTGGCAGATATTGAATATGGCTATTTAAAAGATGTCACAATTGATGATAGCCATACAGCTATTCGCGTATTCTCAATGGGAGAAGATATCTCTGATTATGAATTAGTGGAAGGTCAATTACCTAAAGCAAGTAATGAAATAGCGATAGATGCAAGCTTTGATGATCAATATCAAGTAGGTGATAAAATTGACCTGTCAGAACAGGCGGATGCCTCTGGTGATACCGTACTAAAAGAAGACACCTATGAAATTGTTGGTTTTATTTATTCTGGTGAAATTTTATCCAATCTAAACCAAGGTGCTTCTACAGCCGGAACTGGCGCCTTAAAAGGTTACGCGATTGTTCCTGAATCTGCGTTTGATTCAGATGTCTACATGCTGGCTCGATTAAGATTCGATGATTTAATTGATATCGACCCTTATTCAGATACTTACACTGAAAGACTTCAAGTTCACAAAGATGATTTAGATGATGCCTTAGCAGACCAACCAGAAAATCGTCTTGAAACAATTAAAAATGATTATCAATCGGAAATTGATGATGGCCAAAAACAAATTGATGATGCCAAGAAGAAATTGGCAGATGGACAAGCACAACTAGATGATGCCAAACAACAATTAATTGATGGTCAAGCTGAAATTGATGATGCACAAAATCAATTAGACACTAAAGTAGCTGACGCCACTGCACAAATTAATGATGGTGCCAATCAAATTGCGAATGCCCATACTACAATTGATGATAGTCAAGCACAATTAGATGCTGCTAAAACGCAGTTAGCTAATGGGCAAGCTACATTAGACGAAAAGTGGAACCAACTCCAAGATGGTAAAGCTAAATTAAACCAAGCAAAGAAACAATTAAATGATAGTCAAAGTCAGTTAACTACCGCAAGAAGCCAATTAGATCAAGGTCAAACAGCGATTGCTAATGGTTATAGTCAATTAGCTGAAAAGAAAGCCCAAATAAATAGCGCTGAGGCAGAAATCGCCGAAGCAAACGCAACACTTGAGAGCAAACAAGCTGAGTATGATAACAAATACAGTGAATATACTCAAAACTTAAATGCTTTTGAGGAAAAACAAGCTGACTATGAAGCAAAAGCCAGTCAAGTAGAAGGCGCACAAAATCAACTTGATCAAAATAATCAAGAATTGGCAAACGGAAAAGCAAATTATGAGAAGGGTATCCAAGCTTTAACAGAACAAATCACTAGCCTACAAAATAAATTAGATGCAGGTGATTTAAATGAAGCTGATACTGCTGATTTACAAGCACAAATTGCTGACCTACAAGAAGAATTGGATGCTAGCCAAAGTGAATATGAATCCTTCATGAATTCAACATACACTCCTGGAATGGCAAAAATAGAGGCTAGTCAAGCTGAGTTAGACCAACAAAAATCAGCATTAGAAAGTGCTAAAAGTCAGCTAGATGCTGGCCAAGAACAATTAAACAGTGCTAAAGCACAATTAGATAGTGCAAACAAACAATTAAGTGATGGTAACGCTGCATTATCTAGCAATCAAGCCAAAATTGATGATGGTAAAGCTCAAATTGAAGCAGCAACTGCTAGCTTAAGCGAGAATGAAGCCCTCTTACAAGAAAAAGAAGCGGCATACCAAGATGGCTTATCCAAATACAATGCCGGTATCCAATCTTATAATGACGGTTTAAATACTTACTATGAGGGTCTAGCACAATGGACTGCTGGTGTAGAGACATTAGATAAGAAATCAGCGGAATACCAAGCGAATGTAGATAAGTTAGCCCAAGCAAAAGCGGAATTAGCTGATAAAGAAGCGGAATTAGCCCAAGCAGAAGACCAATTAGCAACTGAATCTGCAGATGCTGAAGCCCAAATTGCAGATGCCAAAGAAAGTCTTGCGAAAGGTCAGGCAGAATACGAAGATAAAGCCGCTGAATTCGCAAAAACCAAAGCGGATGCTGAAGATGAGATAGCAGACAAAGAAGATGAACTAGCCGAAGCACAAGAAATGGTGGATAATTTATCCCTACCAACTTATTCCGTAAATAGTCGTCGGGAGATTCCAGGTAGCGATGGGTATAAAATCTACAGTACCATTTCAAATATTGTAGATTCCCTAGCAAATATCTTCCCAATCTTCTTATACTTCGTTGCTGCACTCGTTACCTTTACTACCATGACACGCTTTGTAGACGAAGAACGGACTAAATCAGGTACCTTGAAAGCCCTAGGTTATGATGACCAAGACGTTATTAAGAAATTTACTTTCTACGGTTTAACCGCCAGCTTATCCGGTACTATTTTAGGGATTATCTTAGGACACACCCTACTCCCTTATATTGTTTACAATGCTTATAGTGCAAGCTATACCTTGCCAGCCATTGAATTACACTTCCACTGGGCAGTTTCCTTGGTTGCTATTCTTCTAGCTTTACTAGCAGCTGTTTTACCAGCCTACTTAGTAGCGAAGAGAGAATTACAAGAACAACCTGCGCAACTGCTTTTACCTAAAGCTCCTAGCGCTGGATCTAAGATTTTATTAGAACGGATTACACCAATTTGGAACCGCATGTCCTTCACCCACAAAGTAACAGCAAGAAATATCTTCCGTTATAAACAACGGATGCTAATGACAATCTTTGGAGTTGCCGGTGCTACTGCCTTACTGTTCTCAGGGCTTAGCGTACAATCATCTATCGGTGAAATTAACCAACGTCAATTTGGTGATTTAATCCATTATGATATGATTGTTGCAGAAAATGATTATGTCTCAGACCAACAATATGAGGAGATTGAGGATACACTATCTTCTCAAGACATTGATCAATACGGTGAAGTAGCATATCAAGAGTTAACAACTGTCGGTGGAAAACAAAACGATACACAAGATATCACTTTAATTTCCCCAGAAAATATAGATGAATTTTCAGACTATATTCAATTAACTGAACGTGGCTCTGAAGAAACGTTAAACTTACCAGATGATGGTGTAGTGATTTCTGAACGACTTGCTACATTATTAGATGCTGAAGTGGGTGATACAATTACACTTCAAGATACGAACGGTAAAGACCGTGAAATGAAAGTATCTGGTATAACAGAAATGTATATTGGTCACTTTGTCTTCGCTAGTCCACAAGTTTATGAAACAATTTATGGTGAGGATTACCAATCTAATGCTTATCTAGTCAACCTAAAAGATGATTCAATTAACAACACAGAAAATCAAGCTGCAAAATTCATTGAATTAGACGGTGTTGCCGGTGTAGTACAAAACACTACCCTAATGAATCAAATCGATACAATTGTTCATTCGTTGGATAAAATCATGACTGTTCTAATTGTTGTTGCTGGTTTACTAGGTATCGTTATCCTATATAACCTAACGAATATTAATGTTTCTGAACGGATGCGTGAATTATCCACTATCAAAGTGCTTGGTTTCTTTGATAATGAAGTTACCTTATATATTTACCGTGAAACGATTGTTTTAACTGCCCTAGGTATACTAGTAGGTTTCGGTATTGGTGAACTGCTCCACCAATATATTATTCGAATCGTTCCACCTGCTGATGTCATGTTTAACCCTGCATTAGCAGCGACAAGCTTTATTGTTCCAGCTGTTATTATCGGATCAATTACAGCCGTTCTAGCCTATATCATTTATAAACGTCTACAACACGTCGATATGCTAGAAGCATTAAAATCAGTCGATTAATTGGATTATTTATCCTATAAAAAAAGAATCCCCAGAAGTACGCAGACATACGCTTACTTCTGGGGATTTTTTTATTGATCATTATTAAGTTCAAACACATGTACTATTTTTTTCAAAAAAACTAATGAAGATTACTTTCAATAATCTATTAACAGATAGTAATTTATAATGTAATAATTAATTTACATGAGCAAAAATCAATGGTGACCCAATTTCATGATTACCTTCAATATCTTTATTCATGGTAAACGTATCAATTTTATCCATATTGGTAATCACAACAATAACCACTGTTTCTTTTCCTTGACTACTTATATAGTCTAGATTCATATAAGCTATTCTATCGCCGACAGCTACAGTATCTCCAGTTTGAACATATGTTTCAAATCCATTTCCATTTAGACTTACTGTGTCTAATCCCATATGAATGAGTACTTCAATACCTTCATCAGTCGTAATACCAATAGCATGCTTTGTTGAAAAGACTGATGTAATCTTACCAGTAACTGGCGCATATATATTGCCCTCAGAAGGACTGATTGCATACCCATCGCCAACCATTTTATTAGCAAACACCTCATCAGGCACATCAGCTAAAGGTACATACTTGCCTTCTACAGCTGTATATAGTTCAACTGTTTTACCTGAATTAGCTTCTTTATTATCAATGGACGCCTTTGGTATTAATAAGTAGGTGATGGTGAAAGAGCTAGCAATCGCAAGGATAATTCCTATTACCGCATATACAAAATATTCTCCAATATACGCTGGTAAACTAAAAATACTGGATAAGATATATCCATAGATTCTTACGCCAAAAAAACTAATAAATGCTGAGGCTATAGAACTTCCAACTGTAGCTGCAATAAATGCTTTTTTATATTTTGAAAGTATACCGAATAATGCTGGTTCGGTAATCCCAAGTAGACCTGAAATTGCAGATG